>DAIOWV010000006.1:72456-73368 GCA_036758285.1 Taishania sp.
GACTTTCTAATTCAATTATTCCATAAGCAATTAATGTTGCTGGAATAATGATTTGTTTAACTTCGAATTTTGAAGGATCATTTTTTGAAGAGATTAAACTATCTACCTGTGCAGAAATATTAAAACTTTTCAAGAATAATATTGAAAAGGTAATAATTCTTAAAAGTGGTTTATGATAGAGTATCATATTAACTATATTATAAATACCTATTAATCAAGCTATTTACAATCACAAGCCCAGTCTGTATCTGTATCAATTACAGTAACTACGGTTTGAGTATTTTCACAAGGAGAGAAAATAATTCTTACTTGCTGGTTATCTCTTGTTTTCCCTTCTAAAGCGTATTTCTTTCTACAAGCTTTGGTGGCTGTAGTATCACTTTTTTTATAGTTTATTTTCCCTTTTTTAAGAATTTCATCTACTTCTAAAGAATCAATAGAACGACAACCCATTCTGCAAATTGCATGTTTAGTGAATATGATTTTTTGAGGATTTCTGTTGAAATTTTCTGTATTACCTTTGAAACTGTTTATAGCGTTAGCTGTAGGATTATCTTTCTTTTCTTCTACATTATATATTACCAAAACAATTGCAGCAATAAATAGAACAATTTTAGGAAGATGCTTAATGATGTTTTTTTGCATACTGCAAAATTAAAAGATAATTGTTAAGTGTTACTTTTTCTCTTGTTTATATCTTGCAAAAACTGACTGGGAGTTTTACCAAATTCCTTTTTAAATGCTTTTGTGAAATAAGATTGAGTTTGTATACCAACCCTATACATCACTTCGGTAAGTAAAACATCCTCATGGCTCATAATTTCAATAGCTTTTCTTAACCTAATGGTTCTAATAAATTCGCCAATAGATTGTCCGCTAATGGTTTTTATCTTTTGATAGAGTTTGGTTCTG
>DAIOWV010000007.1:0-8743 GCA_036758285.1 Taishania sp.
TCGCAATTGGTTTTTATGAAAGTGGGGTCATGTACAAAGGTTGGATAACAAAAGTCTGGCTAGAGGTACAACCTGGGGAAACTAAGGAAATTTTACACATTAATCCAACCAAAAATAAAATCTATTTCTATGCCTTTTCAGAACAAACAACCTTAGAAGGACAATACAAACTATTGGTACACCCTGACTCTACTTTTCGAATAAAAGACGCTAATTTTGATCGCACAAAACTTGAAAACGAAAACCTCATCTGGTTAAATTTCAATGAAATAAACCGAGGAATATCTAGTAGTGTTCAAAATAGATTCACAATAAAATTAACACCTAAAAGAGAAGATAATTAATCTATTACTTTTCCATACAAATCATAATGATCTGCACTTGTAATTTCAACAGTTGCAAAATCACCAATTCGAACATAATGTTCAGATTTCTTAACAAGAACCTCATTGTCAACTTCTGGAGAATCAAATTCTGTTCTTCCTATAAAGTAATCTCCCTCTACTCTATCAAAAAGTACTCGAAACGTTTTACCTACCTTAACTTGATTTAATTCGTAACTAATACCTGATTGCAATTCCATAATAGCGTCTGCTCTACGTCTTTTTTCTTCTTCAGGTACATCGTCCTCAAAGTTATAAGCATGTGTATTATCTTCATGAGAATATGTGAAAATTCCTAAACGGTCAAAACGAGTGTTTTGAACAAAGTCGTACATTTCTTGAAAATCTGCTTCTGTTTCACCAGGATAACCTGCAATTAAAGTCGTACGAATAGTTATTCCTGGTACTTTTTCACGAATAGTCGCTACAAGTTCTTCCGTTTTTTCTCGGGTTATACCTCTACGCATCGCTTTCAGAATACTTGTAGAACCATGTTGCAAAGGCATGTCAAGATATTTACAAATATTGTCGTATTTATTCATAACATCCAGAACATCCATAGGGAAACCAGCAGGGAATGCATAATGTAATCTAATCCATTCGATTCCTTCGACATTTGCCAATTGCTCCATTAATTCTGCTAAAGCACGTTTTTTATATAAATCTAACCCATAATAAGTTAAATCTTGAGCAATCAACATTAATTCTTTAACACCTTTTGCTGCTAAATCTTTTGCATGTTTTACCAAATCCTCAATCGGAGTTGAAACATTTTTCCCCCTCATAATTGGAATTGCACAAAACGAACAAGGTCGGTCGCATCCTTCTGCAATTTTAAAATAGGCATAATGATTCGGTGTTGTTAACAAACGTTCACCAACCAACTCATGTTTATAATCTGCTTTTAATGTTTTTAAAAGTCTTGGCAAATCTCTAGTTCCAAAAAAAGCATCCACTTCAGGAATTTCAACTTCAAGCTCATCCTTGTATCTTTCAGATAAACATCCAGTTACATAAACTTTATCAACCATTCCATCTACCTTTGCTTCGGCATATCGAATAATTGTATCGATAGATTCTTGTTTCGCCGAATCGATAAAACCACATGTATTGATAATTACAATTTCAGCGTCATCTTGAGAAGATTCATGTTCTACATCGAATTTATTAGCACGTAATTGTGCCATCATAACTTCAGAATCGAAAACGTTTTTAGAACAACCTAGTGTTACAACGTTTACCTTATTTTTTTTTAGGGTTTTTGTTTTCATTAAACTTCTAAGAATCTATTTTTTTGGATAACCGTAATCTTTAGAGTCAGATTTATTGCCAGTATTTACATCGTAAAAATCCCAAACACCAACCATTACATCGTCTCTGTATTCACCTCTATAATGAAGTGAACCATTTGGATGATATACTATTGAATAACCATCCTTTATTCCATGTTTGTATTCAGTAATTGATTGCTTTTTTCCATCAACAGTATAATATGTCCAAATTCCATGACGGTTTTGTTTTGAATCATATTCACCTTCCATTTTTAATTGATTATTACCTCCATAGAAAGCTTTATAACTTGATCCCTTTACTTCTTCGTAATCTTCTTTTAATTCCGACTTTTTATCAGTTGAAACCTCATCTTCATTATTTTGGCATGATACCAAAAATAGTATTGAAAAAAATAACAATAACAATTTCATATTTTACACTTTATTATTTTGTACGTAATGTTGTATATTCTACTAAACCAATTAATGATTGTTTCGCTTCAGAATCGGGTATGTCTGTTAAAAGAAGTAATGCTTTTTCCTTAATTTCCATCATTCTATTATGTGCATATTCAATTCCACCAGACTGAATCACTAAATCGATTGCCCTTTTAATATGTTTAGAGCTATCATTGTGATGACTCACGATTTTCAACAATTCTCTTTTTGTTTCCTTTTCAGCTGTATTCAAAGCGTAAATTAAGGGAAGGGTCATCTTCTGTTCGCGAATGTCATTTCCTGTTGGTTTTCCGATATTATCTGGCGTTCCATAATCGAAAATATCATCTTTAATTTGAAAAGCTAAACCAACCAATTCACCAAATTCTCTCATTTTATTTGAAACATCATTTCTTCCTACAGAAACTGCTCCAGCTTCACAACAAGTAGAAATTAATGATGCAGTTTTTTGACGAATAATATCAAAATAAACTTCCTCTGTTATATCTAAACTTCTTGCTTTTTCGATTTGCAAAAGTTCACCTTCACTCATTTCCCTTACTGCTCTAGCTACAATTTCCAACAATTCAACATTGTTTCTTTCAATTGAAAGCAATAAGACTCTTGACAACATAAAATCACCAACTAAAACAGCAATTTTATTTTTCCACAAAGCATTTGCTGAGAAAAAACCTCTTCGTTCACTTGCATCATCAACTACATCATCATGAACCAAAGAAGCAGTATGGAGAAGTTCTACTAATGAAGCTGCATCATACGTATTATCATTAATTTTCCCAAGCATTTTTGCGGTTAGAAAAATAAACAATGGCCGCATCTGCTTTCCTTTGCGTTTAACAATGAACTGAGTTACCCTATTCAATAAGTTCACATTTGACTTCATGCTCTCAGGAAAACGAATTTCGAATTCATTTATCTCCTCTTTCACGGGCAACATTATCTGATTCACTGTCATCATCGGTGCAAAGATAATAAATTGAATCGTGGAAAATAAAAAAGACTTAAAATTATGACGAATGAACTCAAAACCATGAGAACTTAAACAAACTTAACTTTCTAAGTGTTATTCCTCTTCAACACCCCCAGTCATCACATCAACAAAATCTGACATACTAATACGCTTATAATCTGAAGGAATTCCAAATAAATCCTTAGACAAAGGTTCATTATTCATCTCTATTAATTCATAATGATATACCCCATCCTTAGAAACTACAAAGTAATCAGTCAATAATCCAGGAAACGATTCAAATCCAGGAATGCTTTTTGAAGATATTTTTTTATTATAAAAGAAATCCAAATCCTGAGGAAAATCTACAACCTTCACTTTTAACTTCTTAGATTTCATTCCCAAAACCTTTTTTTTACCCCTTATTTTCTCATAACGATATCGCGAAACACTGGATTCATTTTCAGGTATTTGAATAGCAAATTTATCAAACCCTCTCTCTACTAACAAATAACCTTTTTGCTTTTGCAAATGATTAATCATTACTTGCCCACCCAACTGATCTGTAAAAGTCTCCACTCTAACGATAGTGTCATTTGTATAAATGGTCATCTGTGAAGTTGGAAAAAAATTTCTCAATGTAGAATCAGCAATTTCAATTTTATAAACTAGTTTACCAATAAATGGATTTTGAGAATATGCTGAATTGATTAAAAAGAAGAAAAAAACAAGCTAAGAACTTCATAAAACTATTTCTTTCAAAGCTACTGAATATTTTCTCAAAAAATCAAACACTTAACCTTTAATTAAAACAAATAATTTTATATTAATCTTTTTTTTAATACTTTTACACACCAAAATGAGTATAACTTTATATTCAAATGAAAACTAACTAATAACCCAAAATATGTTAAAATCACTTTTTACGCTATTGGTATTGTATAGTACTACTGCCTTTTCGCAAGATTACTATTCATATTCTATTGAAGGAAAAATTGAAAACCCCTCCGAACTTGAAGCTTCTATTTTGAAAATAGAAGGAGTGAATGCTTGTAAAATCAGAATCAAAGAAGAAAAGTCTGTAGCTGAAATTTTAATAGAAATTTTACCAATGGAAAAAATGGAAAAATTCACAAATCCGTCTCCATTAATAGATATTGACAATTTACTGTCTGAAAAAAATCTAGAAATCAAAGATTTAATTGAAATAAACAATAAATAATATGTTAAAAAATATTCTTTTATTACTTACAGTTTGTATCGCATTTTTGAATTCATTACTGGCACAATCTGACAACTGTTCATCTGCAACATTAATTTCTACCACAGCAACTTGTACAAGTCCAACAAATGGTACAACCGTTGGAGCTACTGAATCAATACCTGGTTGTGCTGGAAATGCAGATGATGATGTATGGTATCGTTTTGTTGCAACAAGTACTTCTCACTCTATCATTGTAACTCCATCTGCAGGAATGGATGCAGTAGTTCAATTGTTTTCAGGAACTTGTTCAGGACTTATTTCTTTAACATGTAGAGATAACTTTTTCTCTGGTGGAGTTGAGACGATCAACTATTCAGGACTTACAATTGGAGCTACCTATAGAGTTCGCGTATATCATTATGGTGTAGGTTCTGGAACTGGAACGTTTACAATGTGCGTAACTACACCTCCGGCAGCACCAGCTAATGACATCTGTGGCAGTGCTGTCAACTTAACTGTAAATACAACTTGTACTGCAACAAGTGGAACAACTGTTGGGGCTACACAATCTTTCCCAGGATGTTCAGGAACAGCTGATGAAGATGTTTGGTATCAATTTACTGCAACAAATTCTGTTCAAACAGTTACAGTAACACCAACGACAAGTTCACTTGATATGGTTGTTGAAGTTTATTCAGGTACTTCATGTACTTCGTTAACTTCAATTGCATGTGTCGATAATACTTTTTCAGGATCTGCTGAAACTGTAAATCTAGTTGGTTTAACAGTTGGAAATGTATATAGAATTCGAACTTATGATTATTACACAGGAAGTACCGGGAATTTTAATATTTGTGTTACAGGAACACCAACAGCAACACCAACAAATGACAACCCTTGCTCGGCAATTGCATTACCAACAGTAACTTCTGCATGTAATTATTTAAATTTCACTAATGTTGGGGCAACAGCTACAACATCAGCTCCAAATCCAACATCTTGTGTTGGTGGAAGTGCGACAGGAACTTATGGTAGTTCATCTGCTGATGTTTGGTTTGCAATCACAGTACCTTCTACTGGTCATATTAACATTACATCTCGCCCTAATATGGGTTCTGGAAGAATCGTAGATGGAGCAATGGCTTTGTATTCTGGCACATGTGGTTCATTAACACAAATAGCATGTTCAAATAACAACAACTATCCTGGAGCAAATAATGATTTACTTCCAATGATTAATAGAACAGGTTTAACTCCAGGGTCAACTGTTTATTTAAGATATTGGGGAGTTTCAAATTCAACTGGAAATTTTGGTCTTTGTGTTACAACAGCTACAAATGATGACTGTGCAAATGCATTGTATATTTGCGATATAAATGGATACAACGGATCTACTTCAGCAGCTTATACAGCTGATAGACCTGGAAACATGCATGGAAATAACGAAACTCCTGCTGGAGTGAATCTTGTTGATGGAACTAATTCAGGAGGTCCATTTGGTTATTACCCACCGAGCAATGTTCCTGGACCTTTCTCATCTCCATCTATCGATGTTAACATTGAAAATAATTCATGGATA
Organism: Taishania sp.; assembly: GCA_036758285.1. Taxonomy (GTDB): domain Bacteria; phylum Bacteroidota; class Bacteroidia; order Flavobacteriales_D; family Crocinitomicaceae; genus Taishania. The sequence goes on from DAIOWV010000007.1 coordinate 5,846, forward strand.
CGTTTTACTGCTGCTGCTGCAACTGCAACTCTAACTGTGTCTATTTATGATTGTTTTGTTGGAAACTATCCATCTGGAGGAATTCAAATGCAAATTTTTAGTTCAACAGGGTGTTCAAACTTTTCACCAATTTCAAATTTCGAAGAAAATTCTACTGGATTTGTAATTACTGCAAATGGATTAACGGTAGGTAATGATTATATACTAATGGTGGATGGTTATGCGGGTGATATTTGTAGTTATACAATTTCTGCAAACACAGGTGTTTTATTCCCAGACATTCCAGATGTGCCACCTGTTTGTGCTGGAACTCCAGTAACACTAACTGCCCCTCCTGGTGCAACAAGTTATCTTTGGCAACATGATGGCAGTACAACACAATCAGTTACTGTAGCACCTGGTACAACTCAAACTTATTATTGTGAAGTCACAGGTTTATGTACTCATAAACAAACGTTAGATGTTCAAGTTGTAGTTAATCCTTCACCATTGTTAGAATTAAATTATAATACGAATCAAACAATCTGTAATGGTGAATCAATAACATTAACTGCTTCTGGAGCGAATACTTATTCTTGGAATACTGGAGCTACAACTGCTTCAATAACGGTTTCTCCAACGTCAACAACTACATATACTGTGACAGGCTATGTAAATGGTTGTCAAGCCAATAAATCGATAACTATTAATGTTAACCCACTTCCTACAATTTCGGGTTCTCCTACAGTAACACCTTCAAATTGTGGAGCAAGTAATGGATCGATTTCTGGATATAGTGTTTCTCCAGCAGGGTCAACTGTTGTTTGGACAAACGCTTCAGGAGCAGTTGTTGGAAATACAATAAATGTGAACAATCTTCCTGTTGGAAATTACACACTAACCGTTACTCATCCAAATGGATGTGTGAGACAAGTAGGTCCAGTTAACATATCAAATCCGAATGCTCCAGCAGCACCAGTAATATCAGTAAGTACTACTAATCCATGTATTGGTTCTTCAGTCACTTTCTCGGCAACGTCAGTTGCAGGTGCTACTTTTTCATGGACTGGTCCTCAAGGTTTTATAACAAGTAACCCTTCATTCAGTATTACAAACTTTAGTACTGTTGATCAAGGAAATTACTGTGTAACTGTCACTGTTGCAGGATGTACTAGTACACCTCAATGTCAAAATGTAACTTTAGCTTCTGCACCTAATATTGATATTGCATCTTCTTCAAATGGAATGGTTATATGTGATCAAGGAACTGCTGTATTATCAGCATCTGGTGGTGTATCTTATACATGGACTGGTCCAAATTCATATACAGGATCTGGTAATAGTATTACGATTCAGCCTTTTACTTCTGCAAACTCTGGTAACTATGTTGTAACAGGTACAGGTTCAAATGGATGTACTAATACAGACACAATTGAAGTTACATCTGTTAATAATCCAACTATCATTTTAACATCAGAGTCTGGTAGTAATATATTTTGTAATGGTGGTTCAGCAAGTTTAACAGCAGCTGGAGCAACTACATATACTTGGACAGCTCCAGACAATACAACATACTCAGGAACAACTATAACGATTCCAAATGTTACAACTACAAATTCAGGTTGGTATTTAGTAACAGGTACAGATGCTAACAATTGTTCTTCAACAGATAGTATCCATCTTATTTTAGCAACTCCTACCGCAGATGCAACTGTTGGCAATGGAGGTGTGATTTGTCCTGGAACATCCGTAAACTTCTATTCTTCAGAAGGGATTTCTTACAATTGGACTGGACCACAAGGGTATATAACATCAGATCAAGGATTTGTATTAACTGGTGCAAAACTAGAAAATGCAGGGTGGTACTATGTAACTGTAACTGATTCAAACCATTGTACAGTAACTGATTCTACTCACTTAACAATTGAAGCTAATCCGGACTGTTTAATCATACCTGATTTAATCACTCCTGACAATGACAAGTTAAATGATGTTTGGTATATCAAAGGACTTGAAGCTTTTCCAAATGTTTCTGTTGAAATCTATAATAGATGGGGTAATCTAATATATAAAACTGATGATTACAAAAATGATTGGGGTGGTGAAGTTACAAATGGATTAACAATAGGGTCAGGAAAAGTTCCACTTGGAACATATTTCTATATTCTGAATTTAAATAATTCGGAAAATACCCCTCCATACAAAGGCTACATTGAAGTTCAATACTAAGAATGCTAATTATGAAACGAATAATTTTTATTTTACTAATTGCATTGTTCCCTGTTGTTAAAGCAAATGCTCAACAGGATGAACAAATGTCTATTTACATGTATAATCCCTTATACTTTAATCCTGCTTACGCAGGAAGTAAAGACGCTATCAGTGCGGTTGCTATAGGACGTTTTCAATGGATAAACTACAATGGAGCTCCTAGATCACAATGGTTTAGTGTTCATGCACCTCTAATGTTTAAATCAATTGGTGTTGGTGGTCATATGGTAAATGATAAAATTGGAAAAAGAAACCGTACATCTGCTTTTGCTGATGTTAGCACAGGAATTGCATTAAACAAAACAAGTAGAATTTCAGTTGGTTTATCTGCTGGAATAGATGTACTTGGTTATGATTTTACAAATGCAACAGTGAATGATGTTACAGATCCTTTTTATGGACAACAAATATCAGCTACTAAACCAAATGTTGGAGCTGGTGTTTATTACTATGGAAATAGACATTATGTTGGAATTTCTTCTCCTCGCCTACTAGAAGCATCGATTAGAACAGATCAAGATTTGATTAAACAAGTTAATGCTCGACACTTTTTCGTTGCTGCAGGTTATGTATTCGACATCAACTCTGTATTGAAATTCAAACCTTCAACGTTAATAAAATTTACACCCAATGCACCTTTAACATTTG
>DAIOWV010000007.1:8854-71534 GCA_036758285.1 Taishania sp.
ATAGGATATGTATATGATTTTCCTTACAACGGACTAAGAAAATACCAAAGTGGTTCACACGAAATCTTTTTACAATTTGATATTCGAACGAAAAAAACACCTTATACATCACCAAGATATTTTTAAGATGAAACGAGTTATTATACTATTTATATTTTTAGCACAATTTCCACTTTTTGGTCAATTAAAACAAAAAATGGCTGATGAACTCTTCACTAGAAAAGAGTATTTCGAATGTGTTGAAATGTACAACGAACTTGCCGGAAAAACCATAAAGGGAAAAGGTGTTGAAAATTTGGAAAATGTTAGGCGAGCTGCTGTCTCAAATTACAAATTATTCAAGATGAAAGAGTCAATTGAATATTTTGATTTCCTTGATAAGAAAAGTAATTTAAGTGAATTAGATCGTGAATACTACATACAAGCGCTAAGATTTATTGATAGATATGACAGTGCTGAAAAATTAATCGGAATATCTGAAAGTTTATACCCAAGCAATCAATATTTCAGTAAATTAAAACATGAATTAAAGGATTTTAATTTATTGTTTGCAGATTCTGCAAATGCGAAAATTAATAAAACATCAATTAATTCAATCTACGGTGATTTTGCCCCAACATATTATCAGAATGGACTAGTATATGCAACTAAGTCAAAAAACACGGAAGTTTTGAATGGTCGCTATAAATGGGACAATAGTTATTATGTTAGCTTATTACAAAGTTCTTTTGAACAAGATTCTAGTATAAACAATGGAAAATTGTTACGCCATCAATTTCTAGACAAAGCACACGACGGTCCTGTTGCATTTACGAAAGATCAGCAAAAAATGGTCATAACCAAAAATATATTTGGTAAGAAAAAAGGAAAAGAAGTTGTGGTTTTGGCACTTTATTTTTCTGAAATGAAGGATGGCAAATGGACTGATTTAGTTCCTTTTGAATACAATAATGATGCTTACAACGTTGGACATGGTTGTTTCTCTGAGGATGGACAAACGCTATACTTTATTTCTGACATGGAAGGAAGTTTAGGACAAACAGACATCTTTAAATCTCAACTTGAAAGGGGGAAATGGTCTGAGCCAAAAAACTTAGGTGAAAATTACAATACAAACATGCAAGAAATGTTTCCATTTGTTTTGGGTGATAAAATTTATTTCGCTTCAAATGGTCACTTAGGTTTGGGGGGATTAGATCTTTTTGAAGCTGATTTAAAATCCGAAAGTAAACCTGTAAATTTAGGATACCCAATTAACACTTCTGCAGATGATTTTGGTTTAATTTGTGAAGAAAACAGTGAAGGTATAAAAGGTTATTTATCATCTAACAGGGAAACGATGATCGACGGTATTTATTCTTTTGAAAAAGCATATTCTCAAATTGAAATGGTGGTAAATGTGTATGAGAAATACGATGTAAACGAGCCAGTACCTCATCAATCTGTTAGTGTTGAAAACACAACTATAGGATTAAAAGAAGAGTATTTTACAAATGATGAAGGAAAACTACACCTTTCAATCAAACAAAATGAAACGTATATATTATCTACAAATAAAGTAGATTTCAAATTACTGAAAGAAGAAGAAATTTCATCGAAAGGAATTGATAGAGACTCCGTTATTAATGCAAATCTCTATTTACTTCCAACAAAAATTACAATTGCTTTAAGAATCATTGCAAAAGACACTCGACTTCCTTTAGAAAATACTAGAACGAAGATTTCATTGCCTAGAACTAATTGGGATACCACTTTGGTAACTAATGAACATGGACTTGTAACTTTAAATGTTGATAGAAATAAAAATTATTGGGCACATGCTTCGAAAAAAGGTTATATTGATGGAGAAAAAGGATTTAGCACTTCAAATGAAGATGGAAAAATCATTGAATTGGAGTTGGAATTGACACCAATTAAAGTAGGTGAGAAATTCAAATTGGAAAATATATTCTATGATTTAAATAAATCTACACTTCGACCTGAAAGTATGGATGCACTGGATAAATTAGCTGAATTTATCACAAAAAATGAACTTACGATAGAATTAAGTTCACATACTGACTCTAGAGGTAATGCCGCTTACAATCAAAAATTATCACAAGCTAGAGCTCAAAGTTGTGTTGACTACCTACTAAAAAAAGGTATCAAATCATCGCAAATAAAAGCGAAAGGTTATGGTGAGTCACAGTTAGTGAACAAATGTAAAGATGGTGTAAAATGTTCTGAAGACGAACATCAAGAAAACAGAAGAACAGAGGTGAAAATCTTAAATTTTTAATCTGCACATTTATTAATAGAAAACAAAAATCCTTCATTTGATATGAAGGATTTTTGTTTTTTTAAGATTCACGACGAATAAAAACCATTATTTTTGCAATTCATTTATAATTTATAAAAAGTGATTGGACTAATCTTGGGATTTCTATTATACTTCTCTACAAAAAGTTTATTAGGTGGATTTATAGGTTTTCTTATTGGTTCTTACTTTGATAATATTCAAAGATCACGAGCCTCAAAACAGCAATCAGGAAGTTATCAAGGAAGAACAGCAGAAGATATTTTTAATTATTATCAATCGAGATCTAATAGAGCTGCAGACGTTCCCTCAATATTAATGGCCTTATCTGCATCGGTAATGAAAGCTGATGGAAAGGTATTAAAAGTTGAGCTAGAATATGTAAAAGCTTTTTTTAAGCAACAATTCGGCGATCAATTCAATTCTCAACATCTTCAAATTTTAAAAAATTATTTAGATTCTGATATTCCAATTACACAAATTTGCTCAGATGTTAAACTTCGTTTAAGACCCGAATCACGTTTGCAACTTGTTCATTATCTTTTTGGTATTGCAAAAGTAGATGGAGATGTTTCTCCAAGCGAATTAAATGTGATTACAAATATTGCATCGATGATGGGAATTGCTCAGGCAGATTTTGAATCAGTTAAAAATATGTTCTATCGAAACGTTAATTCTGACTACAAAATATTAGGCATTGAAGAGTCGGCAACTGATGATGAAGTAAAAAAAGCATATCGAAAAATGGCAGTTAAATTCCATCCCGACAAAGTTGCTCAAATGGGGGAAGAATTTCAAAAGGGAGCGAAGGAAAAATTTCAAAAAATTCAAGATGCCTACGAAGCAATAAAAAAGCGAAGAGGAATGAAGTGATTTCACTCTTTAAATTTAAAATAATCATCTGATTACAAATTAAATATTAGTTTTTTAAAAATTCAAAATCGTCTGTTTAGAAATTCTAATCATTTTATACGATAATAATTTTTAATTTTGTGAATTGATTGAATTGTAAATCGAACACATCCAATGGATCAAACCAAAGAAATCGGAGAATCAAAAGTACGCATCAAAAAACCTAGTTGGTTACGCGTAAAACTTCCTACTGGAGAGAATTATCGTATGGTAAGATCTTTAGTTGATGAACACAAACTTCATACGATTTGTGAAAGTGGAAATTGTCCAAACATGGGCGAATGTTGGGGTGAAGGTACTGCAACGTTCATGATCCTTGGAAATATTTGTACACGTTCATGTGGATTCTGTGCCGTTGCGACAGGACGCCCTGACCCAGTAGATGAATTTGAACCAGGGAGAGTAGCACACAGTGTTAAAACAATGCGTGTCAAACATGCTGTAATCACTTCTGTTGACCGAGATGATATAAAAGATGGTGGTTCACTTATTTGGGCTCAAACAGTTCGTGCTGTCAGAAAGCAATCTCCTGAAACAACATTGGAAACCTTAATTCCTGATTTTGCAGGAAAATGGGAAAACTTACAGAACATTATAGATGTAGCCCCTGAAATTGTATCTCATAACTTAGAAACCGTTCGTAGATTAACAAAAGAGGTCCGAATTCAAGCAAAATATGACAGAAGTTTAGAAGTACTATTCCGTTTAAAAAAAGGTGGAATGAGAACAAAATCTGGAATTATGCTTGGTTTAGGTGAAACGCATGAAGAAATTATCGAAACTTTGGAAGATTTACGGTCTGTAAATGTAGATATTGTTACACTAGGACAATATTTACAACCTACTCCCAAACATTTACCTATTGCTGAATTTGTTACTCCGGAACGATTTGCTGAATACAAAGAATATGGAATGAAATTAGGGTTTAGGTATGTAGAAAGCGGACCACTAGTTAGATCTTCTTATCACGCAGAGAAACATTTATTCTAATTTAAGAATACCTCCAGCATAAAGCTTTAGAATGGATATCCAATACCAAAATGGAAAATTGGTGTAAATGGTTTAGGAACGGTTGATAAATCAATTCCTGGAGTATTATTAAGCTCTTGATTGAATGCATCTCTCGATTGGAAAATCCATTGTGAACCTTTTGGTAAAGAAGGTATAGATAATGGAATTCCTAGATCCAAACGAACAACAAAAAAGTCTAGGTCGATTCTCAAACCTAACCCTCCTGAAAAAGCTAATTGCTTATACCAATCAGCTGTAAATTGAGAACCAGGTCGATTGACATCCTTATTCCAAGTCCAAATATTTCCAACATCAGAAAAAACTGCAGCTTTAAAGTAACCACCCAATGGAAAACGATATTCAGCAGATGCTGCAATACGAATGTCACCAATTTGAGTCGCAGTTCTATTAGGATCCAAATAATACTTATATACACCAGGTCCTAAAGTACGTGCTCTCCAACCCCTATTGTCATTGGCTCCCCCTCCAAAGAAACCATAATCATAAGGTAATGAAGTAGTTGTATTACCATAAGGCATACCAGCACCAGCCATAACTCGAAAGTTAAAACTTCTCTTTTTTCCTATAGGTTGTGCGTAAATAAGTTCATTATCAAGCCTTAAAAATTGTGAATATCCTAATCCAAAAATTGTACGTTGTCCAAGCTCATTGGTATCTTGGTAGTCTTTGAAAAGAGAAAGTAAATTACCTGCAGGGTCAAAAGACGATTTATAATAAATATTCGTTTTTGATTTTTTATTTTTCTTTTCTGTTGAGTTAAATTCATAAGTAACTTTCCAATCTTGCCAAATAAATTGATCACTATATGTATTTCTCAAAAACACGTCATTTAGCTGATTCAACTTAGCTTGAAAGGCAGCTGACTGTTGGATGTCAATAAATTTAATTACTGATGTTGTTGGTAAACCTATTTGAAATATTTGCGTTTCTGCACCATAGAACCTCCACAAATAGCTAAATTGGAAACTTTTTCTATCAAATTCATCTTGCCCCCGATTTTGATAGTTGACGGATGCAGACAAAATTGTTCTAGCTCTCTGTCTTTTAGCCATATGCACAGCTCTTCTCAAAGGTAGTAAACCTGGTAAATCGAGCTTAATTCCCGGTTCGAATTCAAAAGTGTTAAAGTTTCTACCTGAATTTTGAGTTTTTTGACCATCAACCGATTCATCGAAAATTAATGGTTGCGATTCAAAACCTCCACTTAACGAAAAAGTTAACTTTTCTGCACCTTTAAATAAATTTCTATTATTATAATTCAAAGATGCTGATACCCCTAGAAAACCATTCGAGTTTGTTGCTTTAGGCTCTAAACTGAAATTTTGCTTTTTTTCAGGTACAAGAAAATAATGAACTTCAACCAGATTGGTACCCCTTACTTCGTTTAATTGAGGCTTTACAACCGCAAACACATCTAATTGCAACAATCGAGAATAAGAACGTTCTAGATAGTACTCTTTATAATAGTTATCATTCTCCAAATAGTTTTGTAATTCGATTATTCCCGGACGAACAAACATTTTACCATTATAGTAAAAATTAGCAATTCGTTGCGTGTTTAGTGAATCAATATTTGGAGAAATTCCACGACGCTTTTTTTCACTTTTATTGTAATAAATATCATCAAAAACAAGTGTGTCAATTGTTGTCATATTACCATTAGTAAAAGCAGGTAAATTTAACTCTTTCAATTTTTTACTGTATTGATTTTTCATATGGAGTGTATCCAAAATATGAAAGTGAACATCTTTAACTAAATAAGATTTATATGGAATCGTGATGATACTATCTGGATAATCAGGATGTTGAATCATTCTCTCTGCAAATCGAATACCTAAATTAACTTTATAATTTCCTTTTGTCGTATCAACCTCATAATCAACACTGGAAAAACTAAATCCATAAAATGATTCATCTCTCATTAATTCAGCTACCTGATTTCTATAATCGTCCAAGATATCAGTATCAAAAGGTTTTCCTTTTAAAGGTTCTATTTTCCCTTTTCTAAGAAATTGAGCATAAGAATTAGTTATTGAAGCATTTGAACCTTTAACATAAAATGAATCAATGTAATAGCGTTGACCAGGAACAATGTGATAATTGGCAACTACTTTTTTCTTTTTATAAACGACATCTTCAGTTACACTACCATAATAATATCCCTTTTTCTTCAAAAAAACGTTTAATTGTTCAATTGATTTATTCAAATAAATAGTGTCAAAAATTACTGGTGGTTCTCCAAATTTGTATTTAAGCCATTCGCGAAAAAACATTTTAGGATCCACGGAATCTTTTAATGGAATAACACGTTTAGTGTACAAATCTTCGCCTTTTTGTTTTGCTTTTTCAATTCGTTTTGAATTAATTCGCTGTTCTTTAGCCTGAATTTTTCTATTTTTTAAACGAATTTTTTCATTCTTTTCAATACGTTTATCAGCAACCTTTGTTGAGTCTATCAGATTATAAGCTACTAATTTTATTTTAAATCCAAAAGTTTTATAATTTGGTTGTTGACGAATAATTCCCGCTAAATCATCCTCATTTAACTCGCTTTTCTGGGCATCAATTACATTTTTTTGAAGAAGATACTTACCATCGGGAACATACTTCGTCTGGTTACACCCAACTGTTAGTGCAACAATTACTATAAATATGAATGATATGACTGTAAATCGGTTCAAATTACTAAATTCGAAACAAAAATAATACAAAAAGAAACGTGAAAACGATATCAATTAACAAGATAAAAGAAATTCGCAGTTTACAACAAAAAAAATTCAGAGATGAATTAAGTCTTTTTGTTGTTGAAGGTGAAAAAATGGTGCTTGAAGTTCTCAATACAATTCCTGAACAAGTGGAGTATTGTATCGTAGCAAAAGATTTTGATATCAAAGAAAATTATCCAACAATTACTTTTTTAGAAGCTGATAATGAAACATTAAAAAGATGTTCATCCCTTCAATCACCAAATAAAATAATTGCAATAATTAAAAAATTCAAAGTTGAGAGACCTAAATCAACTTTTATTCTAGCTTTAGATTCTATTCAAGACCCGGGAAATATGGGAACTATAATGAGGCTTGCAGATTGGTTTGGAGTGCAAGAAATTGTTTGTTCAACTACAACGGTAGACTTTTATAATTCCAAAGTCATACAAGCATCAATGGGAGCATTTTTGAGAGTCAAAATTAGTTATACAGACTTAGAATTATATTTAAAAGAAACCTCTTTACCAATCTACGGAGCATTATTAGAAGGTGAAAATGTATATACACAAAAATTAAAATCACATGGAATTCTTTTGATGGGGAATGAAGGTAAAGGGATATCTGAATCGGTAGCTAAATTCATTTCAAATCCAATATCTATTCCACGATTTGGCGGTGCTGAATCATTAAATGTTTCTGTTGCAACAGGGATTTTATTATCAGAATTTATGCGTGGAAATTAGGTCGAACGATTTATTTCATCAATTCGACCTCCATTACCAAAAAAGACTTCTTTGATGGTAAATCATACATGTGATATTTTAAATCGTTATCAGATTTGATTCTCATTGTCACAATTCCCAATCCAGCACCATTTTTCTTTGTAATATATCCGTTTTCTAAGATACTTACATAAAGGCTTTTTAATTCATCATTACTATGATTATTAATATTTCCAAGATAAAACTTTAATGATGATCGATCGTTTGGTTCTACGATATTGCCAAAGACAATCTTATAACTTCTTTTATTTGATGCTAAAATTAAAAAGGATGATTGTTTACCAAATTCATTTGTACCGCCATGTAAATAGATATTTTGCAATCCTTCAACAAGGATACTAAACATTTTTTTTATTACATGTCTTTTATTCTTAAGGTTTGTCATCATTTCTTCAACCGAACTCGCAAAACTACGAATCAATGAAAGCGAAAATTCTCCATTGTATTTCAATAACATGTCGAAACCCAAATCTTCTTCATAGATAGAAACATAAGAATTATAGATCTTATCGATTGAAGTACTTGTAGTATGTAATTGAACACTGAGCATTTTTTTTTCTAAAATAATCTATGATAATTTACACTTATAAAATCAAGGAGTATATACCACATGAACAAATCCATGTTTTTGATTACCATCAGGAAGCGTTACAATATAAGTATAAACACCTTCTGTAACATTTTGACCTGACATATCTTTACCTCCCCATGTATTGTCGTAATTATCCGTATTATAAATAATATTACCCCATCTATTGAGAATCAACAATTTTATATTTGAAACCAAGCCCTTCAAAACAAAGAAATCATTGACTCCATCACCATTTACTGTAATCACATTTGGCACTTCCAAATCTGAAATTACCTCTATCGATATAGATATAGAATCGATACAACCATTTGCATCTACAACAACCAATTTAACAGTATGCATTCCATCTTGATTGAAAGTATATTGAGGATGTTGCTGTCCGATAACTGAATTATCAATTTGCCAATTCCAAGAAATTATATTTCCATTAGATTCATCCGTAAATTGTACTGGTTGATTAATAAATGGTGGAACCGGTAAATAACTGAAGTTAGCAATTACAGAAGCATTCGCTGCAATATTAATGGCATTTCCAGTTTGTGAACAACCATTTGCATCAGTTACTGTTAAAGTATATAAACCGCTTGGTACATTTGTAATATCAAGTGTTGTGTAGGCACCTCCATTCCAAGAATATGTATATGGTCCAACACCTCCATTTATCGTTTCACCAGTAATACTTCCTCCTGTTAAACAAGTTGCATCTACTACTGTAGCAGTTCCTGCAATAGTTGGGTTAATTGGAGGGGCAATTGTGTATGCTGTACTTGTCACAACACAACCATTGGCATCTTCAATTTCTAATGTATAAGTACCTGGTTGAAGATTAGAAGTGTCTGCTGATGTATTTGAATCACCATTCCAAGAATAGGTATAAGGAGCTACTCCACCAGTAACAGTTAGACCGGATATCGAACCACCTGCCAAACATGTTGCATTTAAAACAACTGCTGTACCAGAAATTGTTGGTGTTGTAGGATTTGCAATAACATGTGGGCCACTAAAAACTTCACATCCATTGGCATCGGTAACTTTCAAATTATAAGTACCAGCACTTGCGTTCATGGTATCAATCTGAGTAGAAACTACACTATTCCATTCATAAACATAAGGCTGAACTCCACCTGTAACTGATAATCCTGAAATACTTCCACCTGTAGTACATGTTGCATTTACAATTAGCGCTGTTCCTCCAATAGTAGGCGTAGAAGCTTGTCCAATGGTATGAGGTCCACTTTGAACCAAACAACCTGCATTATCAGTAACATAAAGTGTATAATTTCCAGGAGTTGCATTTGATAAATTTACTGTTCCAGGAGTCGTATTCCAAGCATAGAAATAAGGTTGAGTACCTCCAGTAACTGACAACCCTGCTATTGAACCTTGTATTGTACATGTTGCATCTGTTATGATTGGAGTTCCAGAAATAACTGGTAATACTGGTGTATTCATTGTGTATGAAACACTTGATACTTGACAACCGTTTGCATCAGTAACTGTAAGCACATAGTTATCAGGAGTGGCACCAGCTAAAGAAGTAGAAGAAGATGTATTTCCATTCCAAGTGTAAGTATATGGAGTAATTCCTCCTGATACTGTAATTCCAGTAATAGTACCTCCTGTAATACAAGTTGGTTGTGTAACAACAGCTGTACCACCAAGAACGGGTACATCATCAGTTGAAATGGTATAAGGACCACTTTGAGCTGTACATCCATTTGCATCTGTAACGACTAAAGTATAACTTCCGGCAGTGGCTCCAGTTAAGTCTGCTGAAGTTGTAATATTTCCACTCCAGGAATAATTATAAGGTGCTAAACCTCCAGTAGCAGCTAGTCCTGTAATTGACCCACCATTATTACAATTTGCGTTTATCACAACTGCTGTACCTGTGATAGATGGAGTTGGTGCATTACCAATAACGTGAGGGCCACTTTGGGCTGTACATCCATTTGCATCTGTAACAACTAAAGTATAACTTCCAGCATTTGCTGTCAAATTTTGGTCAGTTGAAACAACATTATTCCATTCATAAGTAGTAATTGCAACTGGAGACGTTACTGTTAAACCAGTAATTGTACCTTGCGCAATACATGTTTCATTTGTAATTACTACTGTACCTGAAATTGATGGTCCACCTGTTCCTGAAATTACATGTGGTCCACTTTGAGAGAAACACCCATTTGCATCAGTCACAATTAAAGTATAGCTATCCGGTGACGCATTTGATAGAGATGGTCCTGAACTCACATTTCCATTCCATGTATGTGTAAGTGGAGCTGTTCCACCAGTTACAGTTAATCCTGAAATTGAACCACCAGACGTACAGGTTGCATTTGTAATAGTTGCTGTGCCAGAAATAACTGGATTTGAACCAACCACTACACGTACAGGTTTTCTAAATGTACCTGGACAAATTCCAACATAATAAGTTGTTGTTGAGCTTAATGTTGGAGTTGTATATGTTGTTCCTGAACCAACTGAAGTACCCCCAAATTGCGTAGTATACCATCTTATTGTTGAGCCAGATGGTGCTGTTCCAATTATAGCCGCAGTTAAAGTTGTTGATTGACTTCCACAAATTGTATCATTACTTGCAATAATATCATAAGTTGGAGCTGGTAAATTTGTCATACCAAAACCACCAGAAGTTGCACCATTCATAGGGAAACTTGTTGAAATGCTATTGACTGATGTATTTCCGTTACTATTATTAATAGACATTGTTCTTCCAGGATTTCCACCAACAACACTTGAAGTTGGGGTTCCGTTAAAATACGCGATACCACCACCTGCACCACCTGCACCTGGACCACAAATTTCATTTGGACCTGTATCAAAAGACCCTCTTCTTAAATTATTATCTCCACCATTTCCACCAATTGCATTCAAACTAATTGTAGCTGGTAGAGGATTTACATTTTGTATATAAATATAACCGCCGCCGCCGCCGCCGCCAGCAGCATCATTACCTCTACGTTGTCCAAAGCCAGCTGATTGATTTAAAGGATTAGAGTTCTGTCCATTCGCTCCATTTGCAACAATGCTTCCAGTTCCAGAAATATTTCCGTACACAGTAAGATGAACTATTCCACCACCATTACCTCCGGAACCTCCTTGTAGTTGATCTTGACCACCAGCGCCTCCACCGCCGCCAAAGAATATTTTTGATGGATTATAGAGTAACGCATGTCCCCCATATCCTCCATTTTCTTTTCTACCATTACCACCCCAAGCAACTTGATTCGGTCCGATAGATGGATTTTGAGAGGAATTTGCATAAGCATAACCACCTCGACCACCTCCAGAACTTAAAGTGGTAGACATACCAACTTTTTCAGCTTCCCAATAAGCAGCATATCCTGCTGTTGGTATTCCCTTACCTGTATGTCCACTTGTATCACCAATATTGGCTCCACCGCCACCACCAGAATTCTGAGGACCTCCACCTCCACCTCCATTGGCAACAGCACCTCTACCATATAATGTATAAATGTTTCTATATTGAGCTGTATCACCAAAAATACTTTCTCCAATTGCAGCGCCCTCTACTGGATTATTAGTTCCTAAATAAGCATCTCCATTACCTGGACCTTGCGTATGAACTGCTGCAACTCCTGTTCTACTGTTTACTGTTGCAATTCCTCCTCTAAATCCAAGTCCATTCACATCAATTGCTTCAGGAGTATTAATGACTAAATTCCCATTAATTTCTACAGAAACCACTCCACCAGTCGAACCATTCCATGTTGGAGCTGTAATTTTACCTCCAGAATTAATTGTTACATTGTTATATCTTGGAACTCTAATAACTTGAACATTTCCTCTAACTACAGTATTTCCAGTAACAGGAAAAGCCTCATACGTTTGTTCTAAAGGACAAGTAAAAGTAATTTGATTCGTTCCAGAAACTGACAAAACCTCTTTAAGTTCATAATTACCCGCACGTATATAATCATTGATTTTTCCATACTTATGGGCTACTTGATAAAAATTTGATTCGTGACCTATAGGAATCCCTGTAGTTCCGCCTCCAGCAGGTGAAGCATAGTAGTAATTTATATCAATCATACTGTTCCAGGCATAAATTCCTTGCATTTGTACAATTAACACTAAATCTCCTTGTGCTAAATTCCCTAAACCAGTGCCGTTCAATTGATTATTAGTTACAGTTATGGAAGTGCTACCAGCAAATACATTCGACACTAATGCTGTATAATCATTTACAGTTGTACTAGTACTAAGCGTTAAATCACCATCGTGTCCTCGCTGTGAAAAACTAGTAAAGCATAAAAAGGTTAAAGCCAGTATGAATAGTTGTTTCATTGTACAAATTGTGTTAGTTATATCTTATTTCTAGATCTTATTGATAAGTAAACGTAATAAAAGGTTAAAAAGTTGGTTCTAGAATTATTTTTTGTTTCAATCCTCTTTGAATTGAAGTACTTATTCCTAAATAATAAATTAAATTATTACAAAATCAGTATAACTGATTGATAAAAAATCAATTAAACTGTAAGTTTTTGTAAAAAACCCCAATTTGAGCACGAAGATACATATTTCTAACTCTTTTTTGAATCAAATTATTTCACATAAAACAGATTGAATTTGAATGTAAATGTAAATGATGTATTATTTGATTGTATTAATCGTTATCGATGTTTTTTGATTGATTTTCAAATTTAGCTTTCATTGTAGGGTTATTATGAGTCAACTTTTTTATGGTCAAATCTTCTGTTTTTTCATTGGCTAATCGAAGATTATTTTCAGAAGAAAGTAATGCTGCTTTGGTTTTTTCTAATTCCTTAATCGTTTTATCAATACCATCAATTGCATCTTTAAATTTTCGACTTGCCAAATCATAATTTCGAGCAAAACCTTCTTTAAATTTGTTCATCTTCTCCTCAAAATTGGTAATATCAATGTTTTGATTTTTCACCAATGCGAGTTCAGCTTTGTATTGAATTGAATTCATTGCGGCATTTCGTAACAAAGTGATAATTGGTATAAAAAATTGAGGACGAACAACATACATCTTATCATATTTGTACGAAACGTCTACGATTCCAGTGTTATAATACTCACTATCATTCTCTAATAATGAAACAAGTACAGCATATTCACACTTCTTTTCATTTCGATCTTTATCGAGTTCCTTCAAAAAATCGTCATTTTTTTTCTTTGTAGCTGTTTGATCAGATTCATTTTTCATTTCAAACATAATCGAAATAATCTCATTTCCAGCATCATCATATTCTCTAAAAATATAATCACCTTTACTTCCTGATCTAACATCGTTATCTTTCTCAAAATAAGACTTTTGGAAAGCTGTTGCTCTTAATTTATTGAATTCTGTCTCACAATGTAGCTCAAGTGTTTCACCTAGCATTTTAGTCGACAATTTGAGTTTCATTTCTTTTACACGAGCAATTTCTTCATCTTTATACTTTATTATTTCATCTTTAGTATGTAAAGCTGAAGTAAATTGTTGCTTCAATCCATTTTCCAAATTTTGTTTTTCTAGATCTTTCGTTTTCAGTTCATTTGAAAGTTGATCTCTTTCTTTTTGAATACTCTGAATCGCCTCTGTTACAGCAAGTTTTTTTTCAATTTCTATATTATCAATTTTGGCAATTAATTTCGAAATTTCTACATCCTTTTTACTGATACTTTCTGCCAGAATTAATTCATTTTTTGATTTCAATTCGGCTAACTCTTGATTTTTCTTTGAAAGTTCTTCCTGCAATAAATTACGTGTATTTGCTTCGGCTAATTTCACAGCATTTAACTTCTCCTTTTCAGCAAGATCTAAACGATTTTTCAATTCCTCTTCAAATTGATGGTCGCGAACTTGTTTCAAAATATCTGCAAATCCAGCTTCATCAACTTTAAAAACTTTTTGGCAATTTGGACAAATAATCTCATTCATAATTTATGGTTTTTGATATCTGGTATTCAAAATGAGTTTTAAATCTCTTATTTCTTCTTCGCTACTATAGAATAAACCATTGGAATTTTATCTTCAAGTTTTTCTATTCTATATTTTTTAGGTTGAATTTCTATAGTATTGTTAAAGCAGTTGTAGGGAGAATAATCAAATTCATCTAACGAAAAAATTTCTAAATCATTCTTTATAAGACTATTAACAACTTCACCTAATCCATGATTCCACATGACATATTCTTGTGTAATTGGTGCATCTTTATCGGCGTAAGTTCCATTTTCTGTTTCTACGATTGGACCTGAATTAAAATACCTGTAGCCTATGCTATCAAAATTAGCATCAAACATCCAGACCACAGGATGAAATTCAACAAAAACAAACTGTCCATTTGGTTTTAAAAATGAAGAAACAGTTTTCGCCCATTTATCCAAATCAGGTAGCCACCCAATTGTTCCATAACTTGTAAAAATTATATCGAATTTTTGATCTAGAAAATCGGGTAAATCATAGATGTCACAACAAATAAAATTTGCTGTTGAATTCGTTTGTTTTGCAATTTCTTTGGCACTTTCAATCGCTTTGTCCGATAAATCAACACCTGTAACTTCAGCACCTAATCTACCTAATGAAATTGTATCCTGACCAAAGTGACATTGTAAATGAAGAATTTTCTTCCCTTTTATATCACCTAATAATTGTAATTCAATATCGTTTAACGAAGAATTACCAGCCACAAAACCATTCATATCATAAAAATCAGAATTTAAGTGAGATTCCACTCTATTATTCCAAGATTCACGATTAATTTTTATGTAATTGTTATCACTTTCCATTGGTCTGTTTTCATTAATTATTCTGTAATTCTTTTATTTTCAAAAACCAATCATTCAATTGATGGTGATTGATATCTGACACATTTTCCAATTTAATATGTCGCATTGTTTTTCCAGTTCCTTCTAATTTTCCTTCAGGATCATCAAATTTCTCTGCATCCTGATAAAATCCAAGGTTTACATGATTTTTGTTTGCTTGGAGATATGCAAATGCTTTTGATACTTTAAAAATAGGACGATTCCATTTAAAATCTTCAGTTACATTCTCAATGGTTTGATGAATCATTTTCCGAATGACTTCCATTATTTCTTTTTGATGTAATGGTGAATTATTTATGTATTCAGTTACTAACGAATTCATTGTTTTTAAAAATCAAATTTGTTTCTACAAATATCATAAAAAGAATTTTGAAACGATTATTAATTATCTAGTTCTATTATTCTTTCAATATCCATTTGTTCTAAAAAGCTTTCATCATGTGATACAACGATTAATGTGCCTCTATATTCTTTTATCGCAGCAACTAAAATTTCAATATTTTGAATATCTAAGTTGTTCGTAGGCTCATCTAAAACGATACAGTTTACAGATTGATTTTGAACAGTTAAGCAACAAAGTAACAATCGCATTCTTTCGCCACCACTCAGTGAACTACAAGGTTTGTCCCAGTTTTCTTTTGAAAATAAAAACCGATTCAGTCTCGTTTTAACTTCATGCTCTTGTAAACCGAAGACATTGTAAAACTGTGCTTGTTCGAAAACACTGAATTGATTATCCAATTGAGAATAATCTTGGTCAATGTATAGTGAATTTAAATCTGAACGTTGTATCTGACCTATTTCACACTCTATTTGATCTAAAATAAGTTGTATCAAGGTTGTTTTACCAGAACCATTTGAACCTTTTAAAGCAATTCGTTCACCACTCAAAATTTTTAAATTTAAGTTTTGCTTCCAAAGTGGTTGATTCTGAATTGATACATTCACCTCTTCCAGACTAAACAAAACTTTCCCTTTGTGTAAAGTTGAGGCATCAAATCCAAACTTCATTTTAGAAATATCGGTTACTGCTGAACGCAGTTCATTTAAATCTGTTGAAATGGAATTGAGTTTTTCTGCATGAACATTTTTTAATTTAGAAGATGTGTTCTCTGCATTGTTTCTCAATGTATTCATCATTATTCTGGCAACACCAGACTTTGTCTGTTTACTTTTCCCTCGACTTTCTAATTTTTGCTGCCGCTCAATGGTTTCTCTTTCCTTTTCTTTTGCTTGCCTTAATGCCTTTTCTCTATCTAAAATATTCTGAGAAATTGCATTATTTTCTATTTGTTTTTGATCCTGGTAAAAAGCATAATTACCTCCATAAATTTTAATTCCATGTTTACTAATTTCCCTTGTACTATCTAGAATATTTAATAATTTTCTATCATGACTAATAACGAGCATTGTGATTTTTGTAGATTGAACAAAATCATACAGAAGTTGTCTGCCATTTAAATCTAAATGATTACTTGGTTCATCTAATAACAGTAATTCTGGTTGATGTATTTGTATTCCTGATAAAAAGACTTTTGTTTTTTGTCCTCCACTGAGACTCCCCATTTTTTGAGAAAGCTCCAAATTCGTTAACTCCCAATATTGAAACGCTTCTTTGCATCGTTCTTCAATTGTCCAATCATCATCTAAAGTTGTATAATTTTCAACGGAAACATCTCCTGACAAAATCGCTGTTAACGCATCAAGTTTTCGATCAACTTTCAATGCCTGAGAAATTGTTAAATCATTATGTTGACCAAAATTTTGAGGAATGTAATACGGAATTACATCCGTTTTAATTGTTCCAAAATGGGGGTGTAGTTCACCTGCAATAATTTTAAGTAATGTGGATTTCCCACTACCATTATTACCAATTAGTGCTATTTTTTCGTATTTTTTTACCGTTAATGAAATATCATCAAACAGCAATTCTTTATTGGGATGTATATATGTAATGTTTTGTAAAATAATCATGATTCTTTCTAAAAAAATATTAAACGACATAGTGATTATTGTTTTATCACTATAGAACTATATTCTTGAAAGATGTTATTTTACATTTTTACTTATGAGATTTGTAAATACAAAAGTAGCTTTAAAATTACAGAGTGCAAAAATAATTATTTACTAAGTTGTAAAAGAATATTTGAGACCGCTGGGCAAACTTCAGTGTTTTTGAGTGTTAAATCTAAAATTTGACTCATATTTTTTCTATCCGTATGAGGGTACTCTCTACAAGCTAAAGGTCTATGCTCATAAATCAAACAAGTGTTGTCGTTCATCAAAAAATGACATGGTGATTGTTGAAGAACGTAATCATTGTCTTCATCTATTTTTAAATATTTTTTGATAAAGTCCTTTTCTGACATTCTTACATAATTCGAAATTCTACGAATATCTACATCTCTAAAAATTGGACTTGTTGTCTTACAACAATTGGCACATTTTAAACAATCTGTTTTGCTAAAAACAGCAGTATGTTGAGTATGGAAAAGGTCGTCTAGATTTTTTGGTTTCTTTTTTTTGAAATTTTTCATCACCTTAATCAGAACCTCTTTTTTAGATTCTGCTTGATCCATCCAATCTCGATACAATTTTTCCATAAATGCAAAGATAAAAGATGAATGGATATGATTTAGCAAGTTTATAGTCAAAATAAATTTGTTACTTTTATCGTGAATTAAGATTTATGGACACATTTGATTTGATAATTATCGGTGGCGGTCCTTCTGGATACGCCGCAGCAATGAGAGGAATTGACTACGGAAAAAAGGTTTGTTTAATAGAGCGTGATCGAATTGGGGGAGCTGGAGTGTATGATGGAGCCCTGTCTTCAAAAACTCTTTGGGAAGTTTCCAATAGGGTTGCAGGAATTAACGACACTCTTGTTCATGATGGAAGAGAACCTTATGAAATTTCTTGGGAAGCCGTTCAAAAAACAGTAAATGAAGCAAAACTTGAAAGAAAACTTCAATATTCACTTCACATAAAATTATTACAAAGCACCACTCAAAATCAAACTCTTTGGATTGAAAAAGGCGATGCTTCTTTTATTTCAGAGCACGAAATAAAGATTATCAACGATGGTCAAGAAAAAATTATTCGTGGTGAAAACATCATTATTGCTACTGGATCAAGACCTCGCCATCTCCCTCAATATGAAATAGATGAAAAATACATTTTAACTAGTAATGGGATTGAACACATTGAGGATTATCCTGAAAGTTTGGTAATTGTTGGTGCAGGTGTAATTGGTTGTGAATATGCTACTATTTTTGCTAATCTTGGTAAAACAAAGGTATATTTGATTGATAGACAAAGTCGTATTTTACCTGGTGAGGATGAAGATATTTCTATTTTAGTTGCAAGTAATTTAGAGCAAAGAGGGGTAACAATTCACCACAATGCAACTTTGGAACGTATGGAAGTTGTTGATGGAGAAGTTGAATATGAATTAAGCTATCCTGATAAACCTCGACAAATAATCAGAGTAAAACAAGCACTTTTATCAATTGGACGAGTTGCAAATATTGAAACACTCAATTTAGATAAAATTGGTGTAACAGTTACAGATAGAGGGGTCATTGAAGTAAATGACACTCAAACAAAAGTACCTCATATTTATGCTGTTGGTGATGTTACTGGGGGTATTTCACTTGTAAACATGGGTGAGATCGAAGCACGTCACGCTGTAGAAAAGATTTTTGAAAATACGCAAACTCATCTCAATATAGACAATGTCTGTACAATTATGTTTCTTCAACCAGAAGTGGCATTAGTTGGAATGAATGAGCAGCAATGTATTGAAAAAAACATACCGGTTAAAGTAGTGAAAATCGATTTTTCATTAATTGCCAGAGCGATTGCAATGAGAAAAACTCAAGGGTTCTTCAAAATCATTGTTACTAATGATGACGACATGCGAATCTTAGGAATGCGTGCTTGTGGAGAACATGCTTCTACTGCAATACAAGGTGTTGGATTATTGATAAAAATGAATACTCCAATTGAAGTATTATCCGAACTAATTCACCCCCACCCTTCAATTGTAGAAGGAATTCAAGAATGTGTTCGTATGTTGTTGAACAAGTCTATTTTTAAATCAAATATTTTCAGAGATAAATTAGCTTGCTATTCACTTGTAGATGGTGTAAAAACCAACTTAGAGAATGGTATTCAATGCATTATGTAAAGATAAATAAAACTAAAAACACCTTGTATTTAAAGTTAATACAAGGTGTTTTTAGTTTAAGTCTTTTGTAATTGTAATTACCTCATCAAATACATTTTCCCAAAATTCTTTTTAAAATATTGGTCCGCACCTGATTCTCGATGATCAATAGATTCTCCTTTAATTTTTGCTTTTACGGTGTATAGATAGACTCCATTTGCTAATTGATCGCCAAATTCATCCCGACCATCCCACGCATATTCAGTTACATTTCTTCCAATATAAAGTCTCCCTAGTTCATTCTCCGTAATTTCACGAACTACTCGCCCTGAAACCGTCATTATTTGAATGATAATATCATCAGGCACTTCACTTCCTGTTACTGTGAACACAAATTTAGTACTTGTAGAAAATGGATTTGGGAAATTCATCATGTGCGTAATACTTGAAGCTCTTACAACTTCAAAATCAATTTTATATTCAAAATCTCCGGATAAATTTCCACTTTTATCAGATCCTTGTACCGTTAATCTGTATTTACCATCTTTTTCAAAAACACCTGGATAAATGATTTTAAAACGTTTGTGAACACCTTCAGCTGGAATCCATTGCATCACAGTTGTTCCATAATTATCTACAAATGGTATTCTTTTTAAGTTGCCTGTTGGATCAGTTAAATAAATTCCAAACAATGTTGTATCTGAAATTTCATTCATAATCAAATAAGGATTTTCATCTTTCAAGGTGATTAATATTTCAGAATTGGGACTAACAATATCTCCATTGAGTATATGTCTTCCATCAAAAGTGACATCAAGAAGCGGATTCTGATTATCTCCTGTAACAATAAATGGTATTTGTAATAAATTATTAAAATGAAATTGTTCTGGTTGATCCTTTACATACAAACTTCCATTGATATATGGATTTACCTCCATCCAAAGTGAATTATAGCCTGATAATCCAACTGTTGGAAAGGAAATCGTATCTCTAATCACCTGACCTACTCTCAACGAGTCTTGTCTTGGATAGTCGACAAAGTGTTTGACATTATTATTGTCTTCAACCCAATACTTTACCAGTAATGAATCCATATGAACATCAAAAATGTTTCGAATATCAGCAGCAAATGAAAGTGTTTGGCCTTCAAAAATACTGTCATTTAAATGGCTAAAATAATATCCGTTAGATCCATCAATCGCAGCTTCTGGAGCTAAATCATACAAAACATGCCAACTATCAATTTGAGCAGGAGTATAATTTGTAGAATCTTTGTATTCAGCTCGCAATCGAATATAAGGGTATTGAATTGGGTCTACTATTGTATGAAGATTAAGTAAAGAATCATTGTTACTAAATAGTAGATTAATTGGTGTACCTGCTGTCATATTCCACGTATACGGTTGAATAATTAACCTTGTACTGTCTGTATTATTGACAACATCAATGGATTCTTGTTTCCAGTAGACATTCCCCCATTTAATGGAAGGACCGATTAATGTTGATGCTTCATTTCCTCGAATGAGTGATTTTTGCATGTATGCACTCATATGAATAGCGGCAAATCCATTTTCAGCACCTGCTCCAGTCGAGGGGTCAATCAAATGTTCAACAACTGTGTTTGGATACCCTTTTCGAACAAAAAATGCAAAAGGATGATTTGGTCTTGCCCCATGAATACTATCAGATCCTAACGTTGCAAATGTTTGGTACATATTTATGGAGTCTAAACTATTCCACAAATCATACCTTGCTGCAATTGGAGTATAGACAAGCAAATAATGACCATCTGGAACTTCATTAAGAACCATATTTTGAAATGATTGCAAATGAGTTAAGTTATCTTGATGGAAAATGAAGAATTTTTCAACTCTATTTCGACATAAAATGTTTCCAAAATCATGAGTCGGATTTGCCCCTGCATAATTGGTACCCCATGACTCGAAAGTAATCGGATCAATCACCGCAACGTGTAAAGGCGGAGTCCACGAACAAACAGAGTAATCTTGCATGGTTCCATCAATATAGTATGCATTGTACATACTGACATTTGGAAAAACATCTACATTCATTAATACCGAATCTGATGTCCATTCTCTTAATCTATCTAGTCGATTGTAATCTACATTTGCAAAACTATTTTTCTTAAATTGAAAAAAATGATCTTGTCCCCAACCTGATTTCCCTCGAATATATTGAAACGAACTTTCTGACCAATTAGGATTTTGTTCATCTACCGCAACTCTCCAAAAATAAACAACACTATCTTGAAATTGAAGAGGTGTGTCCCATTGGTTTGGTTTAACTTCTTTTACACCTCCCAAACCTGAAACAAGTGCATTTTTTAAAAATGGGCTATTAAATAAATCTGTTGTATCTATTTGAAACCTATATGTATTAAACGCTGCAATCGGGTTGATAGTTGAAGCTTTTAAAGTCATTGTATCATTTGGAACAACTGCAAATTCATAGGGAATAACAGGTAAAATTCCATCCAGATTCAGAAAATAGTTTTTCAATACTTGATTGTTGTTGATTTCATCATACTGTTCTGGAGTAAAACTTGGGATGTCAACCTTGATATCAAAAACATTTAGTCCTGCTGCGATGGATGGTTGCAAAGGAACTTTATATTTAACTGTATCAATATAATGTAAATTAGTACGTGTTATTGCATAAAGAGAATCAACTGATGTCCCAGGAAATGAACGTTTTATTTCGACTTGAAACGTGTCTATAATTGAACTTCCTAAATTTTTCACAACAATATTTACCTCTAAACTGTCAGTATTCAAATCAACAAAATCAGGTTTGAAAAATACATTTTGTTCCAATAACTCAATTTCAGGTTTGTTGTGATAATTTACTTTTAATGCCGGATCGCCATTTAGTAGCACTTGTGTAGCTGTAACTTCCATGTACAAATTAGAAACAGTCTCTAAGGACTGAATCGTTCTTGACATATTTTCAGCAATTGATTTACCGTAAGATAATTTCCCAAATTCTTCATAAAGTTTATTACTGTAGATTCCAACCATTGGATGAAATCCTGTACTCACGGAAGAAATATATCCAATTGCACCTAATTTTTGAGCATTTACGAATCGCTCAGAAGAAGAGTTCAAATCTTGTAAAAAGATATTTCCATTATAACAAGAGTTTACGATCATCAAGGGATATTTGCCAGCATTACTCCAATTTTGAACCTCATCAAGATTAATTTCAAACCCTGAATCAGCCAATCCTTTGTGACCATAATATGTCATTACAGAAACACCTTCATAAATACGATTCATGATTGTTTGTAATTCTGTTGGTGGAATAGGATCATCGGATTCTCGTTTCAAGGTATGTACATATGCACCAAATCGATCTCTTTCAATCTTGGATTTCATCATATCCATTTGAACATTAAAGGATGATTGTTGAAATAAATCTGTTCCTCCAATTAAATGAATAATGTGTTTTTGCCAATCTTTACTTGGAGTATCATACACATCTGTTTGTCGCTGATGAGCTTCGTATTCAGAAATTTTATCCAAATAATTAATCACACCTGCATCTGTGTTAACCGATAATCTTCCAGTTGGAATAAGTGGTTTCCATTTTGTTGTTCCTGGCAAATTAGAAGTAATCAAAATATCTGACGGTGGAGTACCAAATGTTGGTATCAAGTTTTGATTATACAATGCCCCATCATATTTAGCTGCATTATGCGAAATTCCTTTTCCTAACAAGAACAATGAAGTTGGTTTTTGTGAAGCTAAATCATAGGCTTGATGAGCGAATCTTCTTACCCCATTTATATGCTGTTTCACACCTCCACCATATTGAAAGTACAGCTCTTCAATATTTGCCATTATCACATTATTCGAACCTCCAGCAATACTTTGTCTGTAATTTTTATATTCAACTGACGAAGTTTCTAAACTTGGGTGATAAATAATTAAATAAGCTTCTTCAAAGTTTTTAGACGTAAAATTTGTAAAAAAACCTGTGGTATTCACAGGAGTAAATGTTACAATTGACTGAGCTGTAGCAAAACCTTCTGCGATAATAAGTGTTTGGTTGGCTATTCCATTATTTGGTAGAACAATAGATTGATTGGCACCATTATTATGTGGATAGATTCTTTTGGGATTGTTTCCAAAACTAAAAATTACAGGATTAGAGATTGAAAGCGAAGAATAGTCTATCCTTACTTTGGCTTCACTACTATTCTCAACCTTAATTTTAAATTTATTTGCTCCATTAAAATTTGGAATTCTTGGATAATCAATTGACCAGTATGTTAGCGCTTGAAACATTGTTGCAACAGGTAAATCACCAACAATTGTCCAATCTAAATCCGTTGTATTTGTCATACCAGCAGTCGAAAATGGGACCTCAGCTTTAAACTGAAAACAGCCATAGCCCGTCTGATCATAAACTACTTGTCCATTTATTTTCCATTGAGTATGATGATTTGGATCACCAAACTGAGCAACTGCAGCATTTGAAGTAGTTGTTACAAGCCCTTTAAACTTTGCATTGGGAGCACCTGATACAGTGTAAGGTTGAGGAGTTTGAGCTGTTAAATCCAAATTGTATCCATTTACTCCATTAACATGATTCAATCCAAAACCTTCCCCTGCTACATAAAATGAACTAGAAAGTAAAGACTGTAATGTTTCACCTTCTAAATAAGCATTTGTATAGCCTTGTTCAAATTTATCCCAAACATAATTCACAGGTGTATAACTAGCAAAATCTGCACTTAATTCATCTGTAAATCGAAGATTAGTTGTTAAATTATTCCAGGTAAAAAAGTAATGAATTGTATCATTGAATAAACTTATTTGTGGGTTGGATGCAGTTGAAGGATCAGCATAAAGATTCGAATCGAGCCAGCCATCGTTTCTCTCTGCATAAAATAAAATATAATCTCCTGAATCAAAAGTACCATCACCATTTGTTTCTACCCAAATTGGTAATTCCTTTTCTCTTCCAAAAATTTGAATTTGTTCGTGAGTAAAACTTGTAATTGGAATCCCAGCATTGTTTAAATCATCATAATTCAACCTTTTCAAACCTGTAGAAATCACAGGGAAACTAAAATAGGTTTGATTATAATTTATCCACTCATTACCATACACTTGAGAATGCGTAAACTCCACATAAAATAGAGTAAAACAAGTAAAAAGTAAAAATGAGCGTAAACATTGAATCATTTTAACGTAGTTTTTGGTTTATTCAAAACAACTCTAAGCGAAATAACATGAGAATAAAGTGCAACAGAAGCATCACCGATGTCAGTAAAAGCATAATCCAAGTAAACACTTTTTAAATTTAAACCGATACCAATATTCGGTTGAACATTCAATGATTGGCTATCATCAAAGTTTTTAACATATTGCATATTTGTGATACCTGCACGAATCGCAACATAATTTTTAAACCCAAATTCAACCCCCAATTTTGGATCAATGGAAAACAATCCTGATTTTATAAGCGTGTTCCTTCTACCATCAGAAGTAATATCCAAATTCAATTCACTTGCTACATACAATCCTTTCTGACCGAGCGGATATTTTGCATGTGAACCCAAAATTAAACGTGGCATTGTCAATTCCAGACCATTTTCAGGAATTTCATTATTTGTACGTTGAAATACTTCTTTTGTAGCATCGTCTAATGTAAACATCCATGCGTTAAAAGTGGAAGTGGCATCTCTTAAAACTGCTCCAAATTTCCAATGTTCCCCTCTTTGATATTGTAAACCTGCATCTAATCCAAATCCCCAACTTTTTGCAAAATCACCGACTTTTCTATAAACAACTTTTAAACTACCTCCAGCACTCAATCCTTCAATTTTTAATTTACGTGCATATGATAATAAAAAAGCATAATCTGCGGCTGTAAACGTTGTGATTTTATCATAATCTACATTTCCATTATTATCAATTAATTGCGTTGTATTTGGTATATCATCTACACCAAATCGAATGGCTGAAAATGCGATTGTACTCTTTTTATCAATACTGTGTGCTAAACCTAAATAATCATATTTGGCAATACCAGCAAAATACTCACTATGCATTAGTCCTACATCAAGCCACTTATCAACCTTTGTTAAACCAGCTGGATTCCAATAAGAAGACATTACATTACCAGTATTAGCCACAACTGCATTTCCCATTCCAAGAGCATCAGCACCAACACCAATCGCTAAAAATTCATTTGAGTATTTTGGAGCAACAGTCTGAGAATAAACATTAAAGGAAAGTACTATTAAAGTAATAGCAATGATGCGATGAGTCATAAATATAATTTTACCCGACTATTAACAACTTTTTTTAAAGAAAATTGTATTCATATTCAATTTCTTTATTTTAATGCAAAAATATGTGTATTAATTGAATTGAACACATCTAAATGTGTATTTTAGCACTCAGTATGTTCAATTTACCCAATTTATTGACCGCAGGAAATTTAAAATGCGGAATTTTATCCATTTTTTTAGCTTTTTCAGGCAAATTGGAATGGGCCTGTTATCTAATTTATTTTGCAGCTGTATTGGATTTCCTTGATGGATTTTTAGCTCGAAAACTAAACAAAATGAGCGAATTAGGTAAACAGCTAGATTCACTTGCCGACATGGTAACATTTGGAGTTGCTCCAGGAGTTTTAATATGTGTTATTCTTATTTTTCAAACCCAAGGAGGTGTAAATATTGAATCAACAATGAATTTTTCTGAACAAATTTTTGTTGCTGTTTTTGACTTTTTTAAGCATTTATCAAAAGGTGAGTTTAGCTCCATCAATATCATTAGTTTTTTTGGGTTGATCATTCCATTTTTCTCATTGTTTCGTCTGGCAAAATTTAACATAGACACACGTCAATCGGAAAGTTTTATTGGCTTACCAACTCCAGCAAATACTATTTTCTTCACGTCATTCCCTTTAATAATGATTCAAAATTTTGAAAGTCAAACAGAAAATCCTTTTTTAGTTTTCATTCTTAATCCATGGGTATTGATTAGCATAACTCTAGTGATGTCACTTTTACTAATTGCCGAATTACCATTGTTTTCACTAAAATTCAAACACTTCAAATGGACAGGTAATGAAATAAAATTCGTCTTTTTAGGAAGCTGTTTGATACTTATTCCAATTTTATTAGCTTGGGCTATTCCAATTATTATAATTTTGTACCTGATTTTATCAGTTATTGAAAATAAACGAAAAAAAATACAACATGAAATTTAAAGCAGAAATTGATGTAATGCCATTAGACGCATTGTTGGATCCTCAGGGAAAAGCAGTCACTAACAGTATGAAAAGTATTGGGTTACCAGAAATTGAAGGGGTTAGAATTGGTCGTCACATTCGTTTATTTGTGGAAGCAGACACTATAGAAACTGCAAAACAAAAAGTAGAAGAAGCATGTAAAAAATTATTAGCTAATCAAATAATGGAAAGCTATTCATTTGAGGTTGAGCAAGCATAATTTAAAATAAAACAAGCCCATTTCGATAAATAGAAATGGGCTTTTAAATTTCAAGTCTTTGGACCTTCTATTACTTATCAGCAACACTATTGATTCGAATGATTATCAACAAATCATAGATTCCATTATCCAATTAAATGAAGAAGTTCAAATTCAAACAAAACAACATAATAGAATTGAATCAGTCTGGGTTAGTTATTGTGCTGTTTTTCTCCCGTTAATTTGTTTCTTTTCATACATTCTTTACAATAATTTTCTTATTCGAAAATGGAGAAAAGGAGTTTTTCCATCTGATTTGGAATACAACAAAACGAACTTAATGGAGGCTTACTGTTGTTTAACAGTCTATTTTATTACTTTGGATCGTCATCACCAACTGAGAAAAATTCAATATTTAACTTCTTACTTTTCAAAAACATACAATTACGACATTGAGAAGATAGAAATGTCGATAGATCGAGTGCTTCATTATCCTATCCACCCTTTTGGTGTGACGGACTGGTTAAACAACCATACTTCGGAATCTTTTAAAAAGCAATTACTTGAATTTTTGGTTCATCTTACTTTTATTGATAACAATTTAAAATCCAAAGAATATGAAGCTTTAAAAACAATAAGTAAAGCTTTACATCTCAATCCGTCCTTTTTAGATGAAATTATGTTTTCTAAAAAAGAACAAACACAATCTAAGGAATCATCAAATAAAAAGCGAGAAGAAAAGTCAACTCCATCTCCTTCAGTACTACAGCAACATGCGGATTTATTAGGAGTAAGCTTACCCACTAATGAAAAAGAAGTTAAACAACGATATCGACAATTAGCGAAAAAATATCATCCTGATAAATTTGCCAGAGAATCAAAAGAACAACAAGAACAAGCTCATCAACGATTTATTGAAATTCAAGAAGCATACGACTATTTAATGAATTCGATTTAGACAAATATTATCCTAAATTTTCTTCAAAAGGAATTTCCAATTGCAAAGATGTTTTTTCTTCCGATTGAGATTCAGCTAACATTTCATTATTTTTAATTGATAAACCTATCAATCTAACCTTTAACAACAATGGAATTTGCTGTAGTAATTGTTCGGCAGTTTGTTCAAGTACAACAAACTCTTCTACAACATTTGCATTTGTTTTACTTCTTGAAATATGTGTAAAATCGCTGTATTTTATTTTTAAAGTGATAGTCTTACCTTTAAATTTCATTTTATCAATTCTATTAAAAAGTTCATTTACAACTTTCATTAATTGATCTCTCAAAACATAATAATCATCGGTATCCTCTAAAAATGTTTGTTCAGCTCCTACAGATTTTCGTATGTGATTTGGATTAACAATACGATTATCTATTCCTCTAGCATTCAAATAATAAAGCCTTCCAAATTTTCCAAAATTATTAGTTAAAAACTCTTCTGACCTTTGTTTTAGATCTAATCCAGTGAAAATGTCCATTTGATGCATTCGTTCAGCGGTCTTTTTTCCTATCCCGAAAAATTTTTCAATTTTTAATTCTTCTACAAATTTTTCAGCTTTTTTAGGCCCAATTATATACAAACCATTTGGTTTATTGTAATCAGAAGCAATTTTAGCAAGAAATTTATTGATAGAAACCCCGGCAGATGCAGTTAAATTTGTCGTTTCCCAAATTTTTTGTTTAATTTCCTTTGCAACATCAATGGCATATGGGATATTTTTATGGTTTATCGTTACATCTAAAAACGCTTCATCTAGTGACAATGGCTCCACTAAATCAGTATATTCCAAAAAAATTGAACGAATTTGATTAGAAACTTCTTTATAAACATGAAAACGAGGTGGAGTAAAAATAAGATGAGGACACTTTCTTACTGCAAGTTTTGATGGCATTGCAGAATAAACTCCGTATTTTCTAGCTTCATAACTAGCTGCTGCAACAACCCCTCTATGTCCCGAACCTCCTACTGCAATCGGTTTTCCACGAAACGCTTCATTATCCCGCTGTTCTATTGAAGCGAAAAAAGCGTCCATATCTATGTGAATGACTTTTCTCATCAGAATGAATTTTAGTCATTTAGAAATTGTAATATCAATAATCTACATTATGGTGTTGTCAACGAAACTGGTACAATACGACCATTCATCCACTGATGTGCTGTTAAAGCAAAATTACAAATATATTCAGCCATTTGTTCAGGAGAAATCAACGCTTCGTATCCTGGGAAAGCTTCGTGTAGCATTTCTGTTTGTACAGCTCCCAGACACAAACAATTCATTTTAACGCTTGTATGTTTAAATTCTTCAGCAAACATTTCTGTAAAACTTACCAATGCTGCTTTAGAAGTTGAATAAGCCATCAAACCAGCAAATTTTACAGTACCTTGAAATCCCCCCATAGAACTAATATTCACAATATGTGCCCCATGTTCCATTTTTGGAAAAAGAGCCTGTACTGTTTGCATGATTCCAATAACATTCACCTGATATGAACGAATAAAATCATTATGAGTAATGTCTTCAAAAGGCTTATTTACTAAGTAACCTGCATTATTAATTAGCACATCAATTTTTTCAGTATTCGAAAAAATGAAATCTAATTGGTTGGTGCAATTTTCAATCGAAATGTCGTATGCGTGACATTTTACATTTGAATAACCTGAAAACTGCTTTCGCATTTTTTCTTCATCCCTTGAAAGAGCATAAATAGTGTGTGATGGATCTTGTGCATATTGATCCACCATCGCTTTACCTATACCTCTAGAAGCACCAATTATTACTATATTTTTACTCATCGTATGAAATGATTAATTCACTACTAGTTGGATGAGTTTGACAAGATAAAATATATCCTTGCTCTATCTCTTTATCCGTAAGTGTATAGTTCACCTTCATTTTTACTGTACCTTTCAAAACCTTTGCTCTACATGTTGAACAAACACCTCCCTTACATGAATAAGGCACGTCTGCTCCTTCAGAAATTGCAGATTCCAAAACAGATTTATTGCCTTTCATTTCAAAGTCAAATGTTTCATCATCTAAAACAACTTTAACTTTTGTTGTTCCTGAAAAACTAACCTCTTCAACAACTTCTTTTTCAACACTTAAAGCTGTCGTAAATAATTCGAAATGAATTTTTGAATCTGAAACACCAAATAATTGAAGCGCTTCTTTAACATGATGAATCATTTCTTCAGGTCCACAAATGTAAAAACCATCTGATTTCAGAATACTTAAATCTTCTTTTATGATTGACATGAATGCATCTTTTCCAACCCTTCCTTTAGCATACCCTTCCTTTTCTTCTTGTGTTAAAAAATAAGTGGTTTCAACTTTTGATAGTTGATTTAATCGAGATTGAAATAAAATATCTTGCTCTTTCTTATTTACATAAAACAATTTCATCGATGCATCATCCATTTTCTGGACTTCATACGCCATACTCACAATAGGTGTTATTCCCGACCCAGCAGCAATAGCGATTATTTTTTTTGCATCATTTAATAAAAATCGACCTTCAGGTTTAGAAATTAAAATCGAATCTCCTGATTTCAATAGATTGTTTAAATATTTTGAAACAATACCATTCTCAACCTCTTTAACCGCAATTGCTAAATCTGCACCATTTTCACTACAAATGGAATATGATCTCCTTTCTTCTTTCTGATTAATTTCAACTATTAATGTTAAGTATTGACCAGGAAAAAAAGAAAATGTCTCTTTTAAATCTGCGGGAATATCAAACACGATTTCAACTGCATCTTTCGTTAATCTATTGATCGTCTTAACAGATACATTATGAAATCCTCTAGGAGTTTTTACTGTTGTTTCTTTTTTAAAAATTTTACCAAAAAATCCCATATTTTAATCGTCAAATGAAACTATTAATTTATCTGTAATTGGATGAGCTTGGCAAGTTAAGATATATCCTGCTGCAACTTCATCTGCTTCTAATGCATAGTTGACATCCATTCGTGCTTCTCCCTCAATAATTTTAGCTTTACAAGTACAACAAACACCTCCTTTACAAGCAAAAGGTAAATCAGCACCAACCTTAAAAGCAGCATCAAGAACCGTTTCCGAAGCGTCCATTACAATGTCGTAAGTATCTCCATCTAAAATGACTTGTACATTTGCATTAATTTCAGGACCTGTATATTCAACCTTAGCTTTAGCTTTAGCTTTACCACCAGCAGTTGTAAATAACTCAAAATGAACACTTTCCTTCTTGACTCCTAACTGATCAAGGCTTTCTTTTACAGAAAGAATCATTTCTTCCGGACCACAAATAAATACTTCAGAAATATCCCAGCCTTTTAGAAAAGAATTATACAAATCTGTACATTTTGCTCCATCAATTCTACCTTTTTGAATTTTATTTCCTAAACTTTCACGAGACAATACATGAATGATTCGAAGTCTACTCATGAAGTTATTTTTCAGAGCTTCTAATTCCTCTCTAAAAATGATAGAACTAAAATTTTTATTTCCATAAAACAATGTGATATCACTTAATG
Source organism: Taishania sp. (assembly GCA_036758285.1). Lineage (GTDB taxonomy): Bacteria > Bacteroidota > Bacteroidia > Flavobacteriales_D > Crocinitomicaceae > Taishania. Next base: position 40,148 of record DAIOWV010000007.1, read on the forward strand.
GCTCATCCTTTAGAATTTGTTTTAAAATTGCTAAAATTGGAGTTATACCAGAACCAGAGGCAAATAAAACATATGATTTTTGTTTTGTTGGATTTGTTTCTAACGTGAAATTACCCATTGGGGTCATTACTTCTAACTCATCACCAACATTCAATTGAGTGTTGACAAAAGTCGAAAAAACTCCATCTTCTACCTGTTTTACAGCTACCCTCCACTCATTCTCATAAGGTGCTGAACATAAAGAGTATGAACGACGGATATCTTCACCATTAACCAAAGTTCTTAATGTAAGATATTGTCCAGAAATAAATTTATAATCATTAAGTAAATCGTTTGGAACATCAAAAGAAACCGATACAGCGTCTTCAGTTTCTCGTCTAACATCCTTTACTTTTAATGTATGAAATTTTGGAGTCATAATTCAATTCAACTACTTGTTTTGCGGTAAAATTAATCATTTATGGCTAAACAACATTAAAAACCGAATGCTAAACAGATGTAAATTCACTTAAATACTTAAAAAAATGAAAGATTAGGTAGTTAAAATACATAAATATCTAATTCAAACAAAAAATAATCCTTAATTCAAAATACCATCAAAAAAACGATTAAAAAAAGAAGTCAAACGATTCATTTCAAAAATTTCATATTTATACACCTTTTTTCACTAAATTTGTAGAGTACTCAAATGGCTATGAAGGAAAATAATATAGAAGAATTAGAACGTCTATTTCAGGAAAAAATTGATAATGACATCAAAATTGAACCTAGAGATTGGATGCCAGATGCATATCGTGATACGTTGATTCGTCAAATTTCACAACATGCACATTCAGAAATTGTAGGTATGCTTCCAGAAGGCAACTGGATTACTCGTGCACCAAACTTAAGAAGAAAAGCTGTTTTATTGGCTAAAGTTCAAGACGAAGCTGGACATGGTTTATATTTGTACAGTGCCGCAGAAACTCTTGGTGCAGACAGAGAGGAAACCATAGATGACTTACATACTGGTAAAGCTAAATATTCTTCTATTTTTAATTATCCAACATTATCTTGGGCTGATATGGGAGCTGTTGGTTGGTTGGTTGATGGAGCAGCAATCATGAATCAAGTACCTTTGTGTCGTTGTTCTTATGGCCCTTATGCTCGTGCTATGGTTCGTGTTTGTAAAGAAGAATCATTTCATCAACGCCAAGGTTTTGAAATCATGTCAACCTTAGCAAATGGAACTCCTGAACAAAAAGCAATGGCTCAAGATGCCTTGAATCGTTTTTGGTGGCCAGCATTAATGATGTTTGGTCCGAATGATGCTGAGTCAAAACATACAGCACAATCAATGAAGTGGAAAATTAAACGATCTACAAATGATGAATTACGTCAACAATTTGTAGATGTAACAATTCCTCAAGCAGAAATGATTGGTTTAACAGTACCTGATCCCGATTTAAAATTCAACGAAGCTACAGGTCATTATGAATTTGGAGAAATCAATTGGGATGAATTCTGGCAAGTTGTAAAAGGAAACGGACCTTGCAATAAGGATCGAGTTGATACACGTCGAAAAGCAAAAGAAAATGGTATGTGGGTTCGCGAAGCTGCTGTTGCATATGCCGAAAAACGTGCGAATAGACAAAAAGAAAAAAGAGCTTAATCGAATTTAGAATAAAAATAACGAACAATGTCAAATGCAAATTGGCCTCTTTGGGAGGTTTTCATTAGAAGTAAACAAGGATTGAGTCACAAACATGTTGGTAGCTTAAGAGCTGCTGATGCTCAAATGGCTGTTGAAAATGCTCGTGATGTATACACACGTCGTTCGGAAGGAATTAGTATTTGGGTTATTCAATCAAGTGATGTATATGCTTCAGACCCTAACGAGTCTGAATCTTTATATGAACCTGCAGATTCAAAAATATACCGTCATCCAACTTTTTATGATGTCCCTGATGGGATTTCTCATATGTAATTCAATTAATTATATAAAATGGATAATAATTTATTTGAATATTTACTTCGTTTAGGAGACGACAGTTTAATCATAGGACATCGATTATCTGAATGGTGTGGTCATGGTCCAATATTGGAAGAAGATATTGCACTAACGAATATGGCTTTAGACTTTATTGGTCAAGCAACTTCACTTTTAGATTATGCTGGAATAGTTGAGAACAAAGAAAGAGATGGAGATGCTTTAGCATTTTTAAGATACGAAAGAGAGTATCGAAATGTATTATTGCTGGAACAACCAAATGAAGATTTTGCAGTAACTATGATGCGTCAATTTCTTTTTGATGCCTTTAGAAAACCTTTTTTTGAAGCACTTCAAAATAGTGCTGATAAACAATTAGCTGCAATCGCTGAAAAATCGTTAAAAGAAACAAAATATCATTTGAAACATTCTTCTGAATGGGTAATCCGTTTAGGAGATGGTACAGAAGAATCACATAATAAAATACAGTATGCTTTAGATACTTTATGGCGTTATACAGATGAATTATTTTTTGAAAATGAAGTCGATATTGTACTTCAAAAAGATGGAGTTGTTCCTTCTCTAATTCCAATTAAGGCTGAATGGGAAAAGGTAGTCAACACAGTTTTAGAAGAAGCTACTTTATCTATTCCTCAAAATGGATGGATACAGAAAGGAGGTAGAACTGGTTTACATTCTGAACATTTAGGATATATATTAGCAGAATTACAATACATTCAGCGCGCTTACCCAGGAATGAAGTGGTAATCAAATAGGTATTTATTATCCATTTGTAAAATTTAGTTTTAATTCATGGTTTCAGAAATCCAAATATGGCAATGGTTAGAGGAAGTTTCAGACCCTGAAATACCCGTTTTAACGATTGTTGATTTGGGTGTTGTTCGTTCAGTTAAAATTGAGAAAAATATAGTAAACATAACAATTACACCTACATATTCAGGTTGTCCTGCAATGCAAGTAATTGAGGAAGATATATTATCTCTACTTAAAACGAAAGGTTTAACAGATGTGAACATTCAACTTGTTCTTTCTCCTGCTTGGACAACCGATTGGATTTCTGAAAATGGAAAAGTTAAATTAAAAGAATATGGGATTGCACCTCCTGTTGACGAAGTAGATAAAAGCGTGCTATTTGCAGACCCTCCAGTCATTGAATGTCCACAATGTCATTCTAAAAACACACGGATGGTTTCCCAATTTGGAAGTACTGCATGCAAAGCTCAATATCAATGCAATGATTGCTTAGAACCGTTTGATTATTTCAAATGTTTGAAATAGACTTTTAGGATAAGTTAACAATGAGGATAAAGTTTAACAATTATTTTTATCCGAACATTTTGTAATACTTAAACTTATGAACCGAGTCTTATTTATTATCTATTTATTTTTTAACACACTCATTTATTGCCAATCCATCTGTCAAATTAGCAAAGAGCAAATGACAAACGGAGTGTTCATTATAAATCCTGAAGATAAAACTAGTTTATCATCAAAAAAAGTCATAGGACTTGGAGAATCTACTCACAATATGGGTAGCACAATAGCTGCAAAAATTGCAATGATAAAATACCTGCATGATTCCTTGGGTTTTAACACCTTGGCTATTGAAAGTAGTATATACGATTGCTACGTTCTTAATAAACTATTTGAATTAGGCAAAGCGACTGAAATAGATTTTTTTGATGCAATTTTTGGCGTATGGAAGTCAGAAGAAATGCGCGAATTATATCGATACATCGTTTCAACCTATCAAACGGATAATCCGATTAAATTAGTTGGAATTGACAACCAATTCACAGATTTATCCGCCAAACACCTATTAAAAGACATTCATATACTTGAAGACTCCATTCGGCAATATGATTCAACTTTTAAACTCTCCGAGCGATTTTATTCTTTACTAAAAGATGAAATAAAATATTCCAACTACTTTAAAAAATTTGCTCCAGAAGATACGTTAGACTTTGTCAACGAATTAAACAAACTTGAAAATGCGATTGAATTGCTTTCAAGAAAAACCAGTTATTTTGATTTTTGGAAACAAATTCCTTTGAATCTTAAAACCGACTTTACACGACGCTATCATAAACCTTATGGAAATTTGCGAGATTCAGTCATGGCAATAAATCTGATCAATTATTATGAGCTAAATCAACATGATAAAATAATCATTTGGGCTGCGACCTATCATTTAGTAAATAATATTAGAATGGTAAAATCAAGCTGGTATCAGAATTCGGTTGTATGCGGGGAATATCTAAAAAAATATTTTCTTAACGATTACTACGTAATGGCATTTTCGTCTTACACGGGTACATATGGAAGTGAAAAAGGATTGTTTAATGTTAAACTTAAAAAGTTATCGCAAAACAGTATCGAATGGAAGCTTTACAGGACATATCAAAGTGATTTTATCTTTATGAATTTACTGAAAGATTCCAACCAAGATTTCCTTTCCAACTCAAAATACAAAAGCGCACGTATTCTAGGAAATAGAGAATTTGAGATGGACCTCAATAATATTTGTGACGGCATTTTTATTATTCGCAATTCTACAGGAGTCACTAAAAGTAGATTAAACCTTACCAACAATCGCCTCTGAGACATTAATGATATGGTCTCCAACTTTTTCTAGCGAGGAAAACAAATCATTATAAATCATCCCTGCCTTAAAGTTTGGATCTTGATTAGAAATTTCTGCAAGATAATTTGTTCTCAATTCATTTCTTTTTTGATTGATTTTCTTTTCAGCCTCAATTGCTTTATCTAGTCGTACTTTTTCATGCGAAACACTCAGGTTTTCGCACATAATCACCAAAGCTTCATCTACAACATCAAACATTTCACTTATGTTATTTCGTTGTTCTGGAGTAAACCACAACTTCTCAGCGACTTTTCTATTAATTGTTTTTGACATTTGATAGTAAATATCTCCAATACGCTCTAAATCATTTACCATTTTATTCATACCACGAATACGCTCAACGGTATGACTTGTTAAATCACCTTCACCAAGCTTTCTAAGATATTTGACAACTTCGACTTCAATCTTATCCGTGATATCTTCATACTTCCGAATTCGTTTCAGTACCAATTCAAATTGTTTTGGGTTTTTCTCAAACAAAAGAGAACGAGTCATCCTAGACATTCGCTGCGTTAGTGAGCCAAACTTTGCTATTTCCTTTTTCGCCTCAAGGATTGATAAGTCAGCAGTACTTAAAAACCCAGCTCCAATGAATTCCAAATGAAACTTTTCATCTGAAGCCTTTTTTGATTTTACTGTTTTTTCAGCAAAAGAAACTAGTTGAGGAATGAACCAAATAAAAATAAGTGTATTTACTACATTAAAAACAGTATGAAATAGTGCCAATCCAGAATTTGCATAATCAATTGGATCATTGATTGGATCTCCCCAACCAACCTGAATCATAAAATATTGAATAGCCTGTAGAATGAATGGAAATAACAATAACGCCCAGATAAATCCACCTGCATTAAACAATGTTTGAATACGAGCAGACCTCCTTGCATGTACATTACCTTTAGCAGAAGCCATTTCAACTGCAATTACAGAACCAACATTTGCACCTAACATCATTGCAATTGCAACATCAAATGTAAAAAGTCCACCACTTACAAAAACCATTATCAATGCCAATGTAGCCGAAGAAGACTGCATAACAACTGTAATTAAAACACCCAATAAAGTAAAAATTAAAACACCAACAACAGGTATACCTTTCAACGATAATAAATGACTCAACAAAGGAATATCTTGAATATCACTTGGAATTGTTTCAACCATAAACCCAAGTCCCATGAATAAAAAGACAAAACCAAAAATTGAATTTATCCATGGTTTCCAGCGCTTTTTACCAAAGAAAAGTAATGGTGCTGCTATTGCTAAAATAAACAGTGCATAAATAGAAAGATCTACCTCAAAAGCTAAAAGATTAATAAACCATGCTTTGATCGTAGTTCCAATATTCGCACCCATCATTACACCTGCTGATTGTCTTAATGTTAAAATCCCTGCATTAACAAAAGAAACCGTCATTACATTTGTAATTGTAGAGGATTGTATTATTGAGGTGATACTAAAGCCTGCCAGAACACCACGAAATTGATTCGATGCAATTGACCCCAATTGATTTCTCAATTTTGCTCCTAACACCTGTTGTAACCCTTCACTCATGACTTTCATCCCATAGATGAAAAGTCCTAACGCACCAATTAAAACAATAAATTTAAAGAAACCCCATGGCAACAAAGTTCTTTCAGAAAATTCATTCGACCAAACAATTTCACTATCTGTTTTAACTCCTATTGAATAAGTATATTCTTCGTTATGATCTAAATTTTCAAGAAGAAATCTTGTTTGATTTAAAGCTATTTGTTCTTTAACAACATTCCAAGCATTCGAATTGTGTTTTAAATCATCCTTTTTGGCAAATCTTATGACAATTGAATAATTGTTTTTTTTGGCAAATTCATAGGAGTCATATGCGATTCCCCAACGAATTTTAATTGCTCTTTCTTTAGAAACAGCATTAATATTTACAAAACTTTCTTTGTGAAACTCAGTAATTATCGAATCAGTCTGCTCAACAGCCAATGCATTATTCTTCGTAAACAGAAGTAGTGCACTAAATATTAATAAAAATTGTATCTGAATTTTTAAGAGCATCAAGATTAATTTGAACAACAAAATTAAATAGCTAAAGCTCCAATTAGAGATGAAATGGTGTTAAGTTAACATTAACTTTCAAAAAAAGCATTGAAACTCAACTTCTGAGCCCTACTAAACCAATTTAGTACAACTTTTTTGTTAATATAAATTTTATTAATAGATAAATATCTGAAAACATACTTTCATCATTCTTAGTCCAACTTTGCAGCATTAAAATGTAATAAGATGAAAACAACAAAAGTTAAAATCGGAACATTGTTACTAGGTGTAGCAATAATTATGTCTGCAACTTCATGTAAAAAAGAAGGATGCACTGACTCAAAAGCTACAAACTACAACCAAAAAGCTAAAAAAGATGATGGGTCTTGTGTTTACAACAGTACATCAACAAATGATGAATCAGTTGTTTATATAAGTTCTAACATCACATCGAATACTACTTGGGAAACAGGTAAAGTATATGTTTTAAAAAGTAGAATTGCTGTAACTAATCAAAATACACTAACAATTCAACCTGGTGTAATTATTAAAGGTGAAGCGGGAACTGGAGCTAATGCAACTGCATTAATTATCGCAAGAGGAGCAAAAATCCATGCTGAAGGAACACCAAGTCAACCAATTATTTTTACTTCAATCGCAGACGAAATTCAACCTGGACAAATTGCTAGTCCAAACTTAGATCCAACAATGAATGGATTGTGGGGAGGTGTTATTGTATTAGGTAATGCTAAGATTTCTGCAGATGCAAACACTGCTCAAATTGAAGGAATTCCAGCTTCTGATCCAAACGGTCAGTACGGAGGTGGAGATGACGCTGATGATTCTGGTGTATTAAAATATATTTCGATCAGACATGGTGGAGCAAACATCGGAGAAGGTAATGAAATCAATGGATTGACTCTTGGAGGTGTTGGAAATGAAACAGAAATTGAAAACGTAGAAGTAATTGGTAACCAAGATGATGGTATCGAATTCTTTGGAGGATCTGTTAATGTTAAAAATGCTTTGGTTTGGAATTCTAGTGATGACGCAATAGATACAGATCAAGCTTGGTCAGGTACTTTAGATAATTTTGTAGTAATATGTGTTCCTGGTTCTAATCCTACAGATCATGCATTGGAAATTGATGGACCTGAAGGAGCTTATTTAGCTGGACATACAATTAAAAATGGTACTATAAAAGGTTCTGCCGATTCAGAAATTGCTGATTTTAGAGAAGGAGCTAGAGGAACATTTTCTAATCTATATTTCTTCAACTTTCCAGATCCTGCTATAGGAGGTAAAGGAGATTTCGCACTTTCAGGAACTGCAACACAAACCAATTTTACGAATGGAAATTTAGTATTTCAAAACTTACAAATCACTGCTGCTTCAGGCGTTGCTTTAAATGCCATATTTTTAAATGGTACTGATGTTCACGCAACGAATGTAAATCTTGGAGCAAATACAGTTGGAGCAACTTTATCTAGTTTTTCAAACTGGTCATGGGCTTCTGTCGCAGGACAATTAAATTTTTAACTATCTATTACTAAAACTAACTCAAGACTAAAACTCGTGGCAAAAGCTTCGGGTTTTTAGTCTTTATTATTAAACAACATTTTAAAATAGATTCTAAAATGAAAAGCAAATCTCTTTTATTTCTGATCAACTTACTTGTTTTTACTACACTTACTAATGCACAATCAGGTATCGTTCGAGGAACCGTTATTGAAGCACAATCAGGTGAGCCTGCAATCGGTATTAGAGTTTGGGTTTCTGGCACTAAAAAAGGAGCAAATACAAATTTGGATGGAAAATTTGAAATGTCACTTGAATCAGGTAAGTATGAATTGATTTTTTCATCTGCTTTTTTTGATACAGTAAAAATGAATGATGTTATCATTCATTCTGATCAAACAAATATTCTTCCAATTGTCAAAATGGGTGAAATTGTTAACGTAATAGGTGAAGTAACTGTTAGTGCTACTCGAAGAGTAGATAGTGATGTTGCTATTTTAGTTCTAAAACAAAAAGCTCCAAATGCAATAGATGGAATTTCATCTGCTAGTTTTAAAAAAATTGGTGACTCTGATGCAGCAGGAGCAATGACTAGGGTTCCTGGTATTTCAGTTTCAAATGGAAAATATATTTTCATTCGAGGAATTGGAGATCGATATAATAAAACAGTAATGAATGGAATGGATATTCCAGGATTAGATCCCGATAAGAATACTTTACAAATGGATATTTTCCCAACAAGTATCATAGAAAATATACTTGTAAATAAATCTTTTATTGCAGAATTACCCGCTGATTTTTCAGGAGGAATAGTCGATATTTCATTGAAAAATTTCCCAGATGAACGTCAAGGAAATCTATCAATAAGTCTTGGATTTAATCCTAATTATCACTTCAATAAAGATTTTTTGACTCAATCTAGAAGTAAAACAGATTTTTTAGGTTTTGACAATGGAATGAGAAAGCTTCCAGCAGAAAACAATATTCCTTTTTATGCAAAAATAATAGGTAATCCAAATGGTGAAGATGCCACTCGATACAAAGAAGTGTTGAGTAAATTTAATACAAACATGGGTGCTATTCAACAAATGAGTTTGATGGATTTTGGAATCGGATTCTCATTTGGTGATCAGAAAAAATTAGAAAAAAATGCTATCGGATACAATGTTATGATATCATATAACAATAGTACAGAATTTTACAAAGATGCAGAATATGGAAGATATGGACTAAAATCTGATCCAACAATAAATGAAATGGAAGTTCGTGAATACCAAAAAGGATCGTTTGGAATAAACAATATCTTATTAACGACAATGGCTGGAGTTGGATTAAAAACCCAAAAATCAAAATATACACTCAATTTTTTACATCTTCAAAATGGGGAATCAAAATCGGGAATCTTTAATTATGAAGGACGTGACCAAGGATCAAATTTTGATGCCATACAGCACAATCTTGAATACAATCAAAGAGGAATGACAAATGCACAACTAATTGGTAAGCATGAAGTCGGAAAAAATTCAAATTGGATGATTGACTGGAAACTTTCTCCTACTCTATCAACAATTGAAGATCCAGATGTAAGATTTACTCGATATAGAACTCAACCATCTGGCTATACTATTGGAACTGAATCTGGTTTTCCTGAAAGAATCTGGAGAGAGTTACAAGAAATAAATTTAGCAGCAAAAGGAGATGCTACATGGAAATTCAATGCATTTGGAAGTAAAGGTGAATTAAAATTTGGTGCTGGACATACTTATAAAGAACGAAGCTTTAATATCAGAACCTTCATGATCAATGTTAGAAACATTCAATTAACAGGAAATCCAGACGAATTATTTGCTTCAGAAAATTTATGGCCTTACAACGGTGATATTTCAAAAGGAACAACAATTGAACCTACTTTTTTACCAAATAATCCAAATCAATTTACTTCATCTATTCAAAACACTTCTGGTTATTTATCCACTCAAATCATCCCTTTTAAACGCTTGAAAACTGTAATTGGATTAAGAGCCGAAAATTACATCCAACGTTATACTGGTCAAGATCAACTAGGTTACAACGTTTTAAATAATGATGTAGTATTAGACAATTTTGGTTTATTCCCATCTTTAAATCTAGTTTATGCCGCAACAGAAAAACAAAATATTCGACTTGCTTATGGTAAAACAATTGCTCGACCATCATTTAAAGAAATGTCTTATGCTGAAATTGTTGATCCACTTACTGGCAGAACATTCATTGGTGGGTTATTTAAAGATGAAGATATGGGAACGGGAACCGTTTATTGGGATGGAAATTTAAAGAGTACAGATATTCACAATTTCGATTTACGTTGGGAAATTTTTCCATCGCTAGACCAAACAATATCAGTTAGTGCATTTTATAAAAAATTCTTTAATCCGATTGAAATCGTTCAATTTTCATCTCAAGCAGGATCTTTTCAACCTCGAAATGTAGGAGACGGACAAGTACTAGGAGGTGAACTAGAAGTAAGATTAGGATTAGGATTTATATCCGAAAAAATCACTAATTTTTCATTCATATCAAATGTCACAGTTACCGATTCAAAAATTCAATATAGTGCCACAGAAAAAGAAAGTAGAATTGCTAATGCTAGAGAAGGAGAGAAAATAAAAGACTTCAGAAAAATGGCTGGTCAAGCTCCTTATGTTGTGAATGCAGGATTTTCGTTTAATGGAAGTGACAATGGATTTTGGAAAAATTTAGAAGTTGGTGTTTTTTATAATGTACAAGGTTCTACATTATTATATGTCGGAATGGTTGATCGCCCCGACGTTTATACTGTTCCTTTTCATAGTTTAAATATTAATGGAAACAAAAAATTTGGTAAGAAAGAAAATTGGACGGTAGGATTAAAAGTTTCAAACTTACTAAATGATAAAAAAGAAGAGATTTTCAAATCATACAATGCTAACGATCAATATTTTTCAAGATTAAGCATTGGAACAACAACTTCTCTAAAACTAGGATATGCATTCTAGTCGATATGATTTTTTAACATTTATAATGTACTAAATGAAAAAAAAATCTGTTATATTTATGAAATAACAAACTATAAAACTAGAAATGTTATGTTAGAACTCACAAAAAAAGTACTTAAAAGGGTAAGTTTTGATGCTTTCTTGTTCCAAAAAGAATTAAATAAATCTCTAAAATGGATAACAGATGCCGAAGAGGTTAAAAAATTTAGAGAATGGTGTATCGTAGAATTTGGTTCTACATACCCTGTCATTTTAAAAAAGGCTTTTGATAAAAAAACTGTGTCAACAGTTAAGTAGTCAATTAATTTTTAAATTTTGAGCATTGTAGCAATAATAATTTATATTGTTACAATGCTCTTTTTTATTTTATACTTACTTTTGTAGCTATAAATTTAATAGCATTATGTTGGAAATTACACGTATCCGTACAGAAAAGGATACAATTATCGAAGGATTGAAAAAAAGACATTTTGATGCAGCACCTATTATTGATGAGTTGTTGGAAAAAGATGAACAATGGAGAAAATTTAAATCTGAATTGGATTCAATACTATCGGAAATGAATTCCTATGCTAAAAACATTGGTTTGTTAATGAAAGATGGTAAAAAAGAGGAAGCTGAAAATGCTAAATCTGCTGTTGCCGAATTGAAAAACAAAGAAAATTTATTGAAAATTGAAGTAGAAAAACTTGATCAAGAGATTCTACAATTAATGTATCAATTACCAAATGTTCCAAATGAATTAGTTAAGGCTGGAAAAAACGAATTAGACAACGAAACCGTTTTTGAATTTGGAGCAACTCCACAATATGACTTTGAAGCTGTTCCTCACTGGGATTTAGCAAAAAAATATGATTTGATTGATTTTGAACTTGGCGTTAAAGTAACTGGTGCTGGTTTTCCTTTTTACAAAGGAAAAGGAGCAAAGTTACAAAGAGCTTTGATTAATTTCTTTTTATCTGAAGCAGAAAAAGCAGGTTATACTGAATACATAGCTCCTCATGTTGTAAATGAAGCATCTGGATATGGAACAGGTCAATTACCTGATAAAGAAGGGCAAATGTATCAAATTCCGGTTGATGGTTTATATATGATTCCTACAGCAGAAGTACCGTTGACAAACATTTATCGTGATGTGATTTTGCCATCTGAAGATTTTTCAATTAAAATGACTGGTTATACACCATGTTTTAGAAGAGAGGCTGGATCTTATGGCAAAGACGTTCGTGGACTGAATCGTTTACATCAGTTTGATAAAGTAGAAATTGTTCGTATTGAACACCCATCAAATACTTCAAAAGCACTTGAAGAAATGATGGAACACGTAAAAGGATTGCTAGAAAAATTAGGTTTACAATTCCGTATTTTGAGACTTTGTGGTGGAGATACAGGATTTGCTTCATCTATGACTTATGACTTTGAAGTTTATTCTGCAGCACAAGAAAAATGGTTAGAAGTATCTTCTGTATCTAGATTTGATACATTTCAAGCAAATCGTTTGAAGTTGAGATTTAAAACAGCTGATAAGAAAACACAATTAGCACATACTTTGAACGGTTCTGCATTAGCTTTACCGAGAATAATGGCATCATTAATGGAGAATCATCAGACAGCTGATGGAATTATTATCCCTGAAGTTTTAAGATCATTTACAGGTTTTGATAAAATTGACTAAGTCAGTTTTAAATGAATAGTACAACAGGAAAGCTCAATTTGAACTTTCCTGTTTTTTTATACAAATAATGGCACATTGATTGTTCATAGGTAATCAAAAAATGTTTGTATTTTTGATAATTGAAAAATGAAAAAATGAAAAAGTATAGTTTATTTTTACTGTTTATATTGACTTGTATCACCTTAACATACGGTCAAGGATCTGTTGAAATCGTTAAAGATCCTCGTATTGATGAACTTATCAAAAAACAAGGAGAAGTAATACCACCAGCTACTGCTGTTCAAATGAATGGTTATCGCGTTCAATTATTTTTTGATTCTGAAAAGGCTAAAGTTGATCAGGCAAGAGTGCAATTTGCAAAGTCTTTTCCTAAAATTGAGACTTATGTTACATATAGTGCACCAAACTATTTCTTAAAAGTTGGTGATTTTAGAAATTCACTTGATGCAGATCGTTTAAAATCAGAGGTAGGTTCAACTTATCCAACAAGTTTTATTGTTCAAGAAAAAATCAATCTTCCTAGAATTGATTAAACAACTCTAAGTTTGATTTATTAACCTGAGTTCGATTAAAATTGCACTCAGGTTAAATAATTATCATTTATGATTTTGTTTGCAATTTTATTACCAATTGCAAAACAGGCCTGTAATAGATAACCACCTGTTGGAGCGTCCCAGTCCAACATTTCTCCTGCACAAAAATGATTAGGATTTTTTTTCATTTCAAATGAATCGGTGATTTCTTGCATTGATATTCCTCCAACGGTCGAAATTGCTTCGTCAATAGGTTGAAGTGCTTCAATAGGTAATTCCAAATTCTGAATACTACTTAAAAACTTACTATTATCTAAAAATTCTGCTTTTGAAAGTTGATTTTTCAATAATTCTATTGCGGATTTTGATAGTTTAATCTCTTTCAAAAAATCAGTTTTTGACCCTTTAAAAAAGGAAAACTTTTCATCTAATTTTTCTTTGGAAAAACTGGGTTTCAAATTTAAATAAAGACAACTTGCCCCTTGTCTAACTTTGTGACTTAATGCATATACTGGAGCACCTTCAAGTCCGTAGCTTGTTAATTCTATTTCTCCAAATAGCTTTGTGTCATCGATACATATTTCAGTGTTTTTTAAGACACCACCACCAAGTCCACCTTTCCATTCTGTTATAGAAATACCTGCATTACTTGATTGAAAAGGAATAACATCAATATTCTTTTTTTGAAAAAGCTCTATCCAATTACCAGTAGAACCAGTTTTTTTCCACGATGCTCCACCAAGAGCGAAAACTAAATAATTATAGTCGTATTGTACCGCTTGTTCATTTTCAGTTAAAAAACTCACGTTTTCACCATCAAAATTAGATAATAAATGTTCCGTGAAAATTTCTACTTTTTTACTTTTAAGAGCTCCTAACCAAGTATTTAATACAGTTATAGGTTTTGTTCCCTTTTTAGGAAAAATCTTTCCACTTGAACCCACAAAAGTTTCTATTCCTATCTCTGATAACCATTCGATCGTTTGTTCATTCGAAAAATCACTAACTGCGTCTTTGATGAAAGAATGATTATATTTTTCTAAAAAAGTTGATTGATTTTCAGCATTTGACAAATTGAATCCACCATGGCCAGCAACTAAAAACTTTCTAGCCAATGCTTTATTAGAATCAAATAATTGTATTTGAAAATTATTAGTTTTTGAAAGCATATATGCTGTCATCAAACCTGCCGGTCCACCGCCAACAATAACAACTTTTTTCATATTCTATCGAAGGCAAAAACCTAAAACAGCATCTACAAATTCATCCGGTTGTTCTGCATGTACCCAATGACCTGCGTTTTCAATTGTAATTAATTCACTATCAGGAAAGGCAGATTCTAAATCAGTAATATCATCATCAAGAATATAGTTTGACATTCCACCACGAATAAACAACGTATGTGTAAAACATTCGATTGTTGAATCCAAAGGTGCAAGAATGTTATCCATTTCTCGTTCTAAAACAGGAATATTCATCCTCCAAGCCATCTTACCTTTTTCGATCCAATAAATATTCTTCAAAAGAAACTGTTTTACTCCATCTGAGTCAATATATTTAGATAAATGTGCTTCTGCTTCTGAACGGTTCTGAATCGCTGTTAAATCCAAAGAATTTAATCCTGCTAAAATTTGTTGGTGGTGAGGTGGGTATAATTTAATTCCCATATCCACAACAATTAGCTTTTCTAATAATTCTGGATACAACTGAGCAAATTTCATTGAAACCTTTCCTCCCATTGAATGTCCAAGAAGAATAGTATCTTCCAATTTAAGGTCGTCAAACAATTCTTTTAGGTCAGCAGCCATTAATTCATAAGAAAATTCGTCAGACCAATCAGAATGCCCATGATTTCTCAAATCAACCATTATTACACGGAAATATTCAGACAACCTTTTCCCATGAGTTTGCCAATTATCTGAAAATCCAAACAATCCATGTAAAATCACAAAGGGTTTTCCTTCTCCTATTTCTCTATAGTGCAGTTTCATCAATATGAATTTGCCTCAAAGTTAAGGCTAATAAATTTTTAAATGAAATTTTAAGCAAGTCGGAATTAAATCAATCCTTTAATTTCAGATATAATTTTTTCAGCTAATTGATTTGCTTTTACTTCGTTTTCACTTTCAGAATAAATTCGAATGATAGGCTCTGTATTACTTTTACGTAAATGAACCCATTCCTTTCCTATATAAATCTTAACACCATCTGTTGTATCAACTTCTTCATTCGCATATTTTTTAGCCATTGAAGTTAATATTGCATCAACATCTATTTCAGGAGTTAATTCAATTTTATTTTTAGAAATCGTATATTTTGGGTAACTATCTCTTAATTCCGAAACAGTACTTTTTTTATGCGCAAGATGACTCAAAAACAAGGCAATTCCAACTAATGCATCTCTACCATAATGTAACTCAGGATAAATAACACCACCGTTTCATTCACCCCCGATAATTGCATTGGTATCCTTCATTGCTTTTACAACATTCACTTCACCAACTGCCGCAGCTGTATAAAGTTGCCCTCTATTTTCGGTCACATCTCTTAATGCACGAGTAGATGATAAATTTGAAACAGTTGCTCCAGGTGTATGTGTTAACACATAATCAGCAACAGCAACTAACGTATATTCTTCTCCAAACATACTTCCATCTTCGCAAACCATTGCTAATCTATCTACATCTGGATCTACAGTGATTCCCAAATCAGCACCAACTTCTTTAATCTTATCTGCAAGATCAGTTAAATGTTCAGGTAAAGGTTCTGGATTATGAGGGAAGTTTCCTGTAGGTTCACAGTATAATTTCGTTACATTCTTCACTCCTAATGCTTCTAACAAAGCTGGAACAAAAATTCCTCCAGTGGAATTTACAGCATCAACAACAATTGAGAAGTTTGCATCTTGAATAGCTTTTTGGTCAACCAAAGGTAAATTAAGAACTAAATCGATGTGTTTTTGAAGATAAGTATCATCAGTAGAGACTTGTCCTAAACTATCTACTTCAACAAAAGAAAAGGCATCATTTTCTGCAATTTCAAGCACTCGTTGACCCTCATCACCAGAAATAAATTCACCTTTATTATTTAATAATTTTAGAGCATTCCATTGTTTAGGATTATGACTTGCAGTCAAAATAATCCCTCCATGTGCATTTTCGATAGGCACAGCGACTTCAACTGTTGGAGTTGTTGACAATCCTAAATTTACAACATCAATACCTAATCCAACTAAAGTCGAAATTACTAAATCAGAAATCATTTGCCCTGAAATTCGAGCATCTCGACCGATAACAACTTTTAATTTTCCAGTGTGATTCTCTTTCAACCAAGTTCCATAGGCAGCAGCAAAACGAACGGCATCAATCGGAGTTAATGCTTCTCCTACATTTCCGCCTATTGTACCTCTAATACCTGAAATGGATTTGATAAGTGTCATAGTTTATTATTTTCTAAATGAACGGTATAAATCAATCATTTTCATGCATGCAATTGCACAATCTATTCCTTTATTACCATAAATCCCTCCAGATCGATCAATTGACTGCTGCATTGTATTGTCAGTCAAGACACAATAACTAACAGGTTTATTGTATTTCAACATTACATCTTTGATTCCAGATGTAGCACCTTCACAAACGAAGTCAAAATGACGAGTTTCTCCTTGAATAACTACACCAATAGCAACAACGCCATCAACGTTTGTCATTTCACAGAAAAATTGCGATCCCAAAGGTAATTCGAAAGTTCCAGGAACAAATCGAACGACAATATTTTCCAATAAAACACCATTATCCAACAATGCTTGTTTTGCTCCTTCAAGCAAATTAAGTGTTATTGATTCATTCCATTCAGAAACAACAATGCCGATTTTATAATCGGCACCATTTGGAACAAAGTCCTTATTGTATTCTGACAAATTGCGATTAGCTGTTGCCATAATAGTTTATTTTTTTACTCTTGCGATGTATTTATCAATTGTTTTTGTACTTGCAAAAGTTGTATAATCATTTTGAATTTCTTCATACAACTTCAATGCTGCATCATAATCCTGTAATTCTTCAGCACATAATCCAGCTTTAAAAAGATACATTGGAGTAGTCCAATCATTCAAGTTTTTGTAAGCTGCATCTTTATACATTGCGGCTGCCTCTTTGTACTTTTTCAACTCACTGTAACAATCTCCTTGAAGACCAAGAGTTAAAGATGAAACATAAGTATCTTTAACCTTAACTTTTTCAAGTACTTCAATCGCTTTTTTGAATTCCCCCTTTTCCATGTATTGACGACCTAGTAAGAACTGAGCATTTTCACCACCTTTCAAACCGTCATACTTTTTAATTTGAGTATTCAACTCTTGTATAGCCAAATCTGTTGAGTCTTGCTGAATTAAATTCATAGCATACCAATAAGAATCTTCCGATTTCTTTCCTTTTGGACCAGATACAAACTGATTATAAAGTAAGTATCCAACAACACCAACAATAATTCCACCAACAGCAAATGTGATGGTTCTTAATGTTTTATTAGACTTAAATTGTCTTTTTATTTCTTCTGAACTTAAATTTTCTAACATTAATCGTCAATTTTCGAATTGCAAAAATAGTTTTTTTTTTCATTTAAGAGTAATTCTTTCATTTTTATCGCATATAATTACAATAAATCAATGAAGTAACTACCTTATAAATTAAGAAACTGGAATTAATTCATTGATTTTTTTCACTAATTCAATTCTTTTTGCCCAAATTTTATCAATATCCATTGCTTTCATTTTACCTTTAATTTGAAAAGAACGAAGATTCCGAATCCACATGTAAGCGGCTAATCCAAACAAACCAATACATCCATAATATACAAATCCCAACAAATAACTAGGGTAAATGAATTTATAAAAAAGAAAAATGAATGGTATATTCAATAAACCCATTGATATTTTTGCAGTTAACAATTTAACTGAACTCCAAAAAACTCTTCGTCTAAATGTTTTTTCAACAAATCGTTTACATAAAACATACGGAATGGCACAATGAATAAAACCTAAAATTGCAAAAGGCCACATTGTAAGCATAAACAACAACTCTTTAAATCTTGAACCATTTCTTGTTTTTAACTCATAAACATATCTTTCATCTAGATGAAGTTTTTTTTGAAGTCCAAAATAAGATTCTAGTTCCTTTTTCAAATTCATCAATGGTTCGTTTTGTTCGTTTACGTTTTCATTAAACCATCTTGCCAATTTCTGAGAATATTTCCAACGTTTTTCAAGAGAAATAGAATGGTCTGAACAAGTAGCATTCATTCCTTTTCTAGTTATTTTCATAACATTCTCATGAAAAGGAGCCATCTCTGCATTTTCAACATGTGTTAGTTGTGCAATAAGTCTTAACTCAATTTCTTTTGTTAAATCATTTATTACTTTATTTGGGTTTTCTAAAAAATCATTTTTATAATCATTCAAACAAATTTTTTCAGAGGTAGAAATTAATACATCACTCCTCATTTCATTTGGATCAGAGTAATTACAACCTACAGCTGCGATATAAATCTTTTTTGACCAATTAATTTCCTCTAAAGTTGTAAAACCGATTCGAACTGCACCTTTTTTTATTGGTTTTAATCGTCTAATAAATACATCATCAGTAAAACCTTCTCCAAAAATTAATAGATTTCGCCCAAATGATAAAATGCGAGCACATTTTTTAAAAACTTCTTCATTTTTATTCTTTGTATCCTCACCATCATGTTCCCTATAAATCGGAAGCATATGAGAAGCCCATAAGATTGGTTTTGAAATAGGTGTAAAAACATCAGATCTAGTCATAAAAAAGACAAGTGGTCTTCTCAAACCAGCGGCAATAAATGGATCCATAAAAGAAGCTGCATGATTACTTACGTAAATTGTACGCCCAAAAAATTCTTTTGGGGAATTAACCAACTTTTGACGTGGATAATAAATACGTGTAGTGTAAGGCAAAGTAATTTTCAGCATGAGATAGAAAAATCGCATCATGACATCTAACTTTTTAAAAATTTTACTTAAAATTTAATCACAGTTGTTCTAAAACCTTGATTCTTTTTTCAATTGGTGGATGTGTAGCAAAAATATTCGAAATTGAAGAAAAGAAACTATTTGATTTTTCTTCTCCATTATCAATAAACAATTCTTTTACTTCATTATTTGTGGTATCCAATTTAGAATTACCAGAAACTTTTCGAAGGGCATTTGCCATCGCAGGAGCATTTCGAGTCATCTCAACAGCACCTGCATCAGCCATGTACTCACGACTTCTTGATAAAGCAAATTTAAAAATCATTGATAAAAAATATAGTACAATAGCAACAACCAGAATAATAATCAAAGCTGCCCCACCACTATCTTTATCATTTTTTCTACGATTATTACCTCCGTATAAAAAAGTCCTGAATACAACATCTACAATAACTCCAAAAATTCCAACAAAAACAATAGTTACAATCAACAATCTCACATCTTTATTTCGAATATGCATTAATTCGTGAGCAATAACTCCTTCTAGCTCGTCATCCGTCAAGGAATTAATCAAGCCTCTAGTCAATGTAACAGAAAAAGTACTATCATTAATCCCAGAAGCATAAGCATTGAGAGCATGCGATTCAATAATAAATAGTTTTGGCATTTTCATACCAACAGTCATGCACAAATTTTCGGTAAGATTATATACTCGCATGTTATCCTTTCTCTCTAATGGAACAGAATGAGTTGCCATTTGGATCATTTTGGAATGAAAGAAGAAAGCAATAACAAACCATACACCAACTACAACACATACAATCGGCACAACAGATACAAACAAACTGTTTGAGAGTTCTATATCTTGATTAGAAATAAAATATATAGCAACATAAACCCCTACTAAAATTAATAGGGGAAATGCTAACAATAACAATATAGATTTTTGATTATTTTTCGCAATTTGAGAATGTAACCCAACGTACTTCATTCTAAAACATTAAAATTTAATTTCCGGCGCTTTATCTAGTTGTTGACGTTGTTCATGTCCTAAATCAAAGAAAGGTTGAACAGTCATTTTCTTAAATCCTGCAACGATATTTGAAGGGATTGATTCAATAGCAGTATTTAATTCTTTTGTAGCAGAATTAAAAAATCTTCTAACTGCAGCTAATTTATTTTCGATATCTGAAACTTCCGTTTGCAATTGCAAGAAATTTGAACTTGCTTTTAAATCCGGATAAGCTTCAACTGAAATATTAAAAGCTCCCATAGCTGATCCTAATTCTTTCTCTGCCTCGATTTTAGAATTAACATCTGTTGCATTCATCGCTTTTGAACGTGCCTCTGTAATTCTAGTCAATACACCACTTTCGTGATCCATATAACCTTTTACTGCTCCAATTAATTGAGGAATTAAGTCATGTCGTTGTTTTAACTGAACATCAATATCAGCAAAAGCATTTTCTCTATTATTCTTAAGAGCTACTAATTTATTATTTGTTGAGATATACCAAATAACTAATATTACAATAACACCAATAGTAATTAAAAGTCCTGTCATTTTGTTTAATTTAATAATTTAGAAGTAAAAATAGTGTTTTATATTAAATTCTTATTGATTCGACATAAAAAAAGCCCTCAAAGGGCTTAAAATCATGAACGAATAATTGCATTTGCAATCTCTTCTAATTCGCTTTTATCGAGGTTTAACTTTGGATTAGAAAAACTCATATCACTTATTTCATTGATTGGAATTAAATGAATATGTGCATGAGGTACTTCAAGTCCAACAACTGACATCCCAACTTTTTTACAAGGAAAAGCTGTTTTAATTTTTGATGACACCATTTTTGAAAAAACAATCATTTCTGAAAGTAATTCATCATCGATATCAAAGAAATAATCAACTTCAATTTTAGGTATAACCAAAACATGACCTTTCTTTAAAGGGAAAGCATCAAGAAATGCTAAAAATTTATCATTTTCAGCAACAATATGAGACGGAATTTCTTTATTGATTATTTTAGAAAAAATAGTACTCATTATCTTTTAATATCAATTATTTCAAACTTAACAATTCCATTTGGAGTTTGCACATCAGCGATTTCACCTACAGACTTCCCTAATAAACCTTTACCAATAGGTGATTCTATTGATATTTTTTTTGCTTTTAAATCAGCTTCATTTTCCGCAACTAAAGTATATACCATTTGCATCCCATTGGCAACATTTTTAATCGTTACAATAGACAAAATATAAACTTTAGATGTATCAATATTTGAATCATCAATTAATCTAGCATTACTTACTATCTCCTCTAATTTTGCAATCTTCATCTCTAGTATACCTTGAGCTTCTTTAGCAGCATCATATTCGGCATTTTCTGAAAGATCTCCTTTATCTCTTGCTTCAGCAATTTGATTTGAAATAGAAGGACGCTGAACTGTTTTCATTTCATGCAATTCTTCCTTCAATTTTTGCAACCCTTCCTCTGTGTAATAATTAATTTGTGACATAACTGAATTATTTAACATAAAAACAAGAGAGTCCAAAATTGGACTCTCTTGCATATAACAAATATAATAAAATTTTCTACTTCAAGCTAATTGTAGCCCCTACTGTATGAATAATTCCAAATTGACCTGCAAAACGAGTAGTATACTCAATTCCTAAGGCACTTTTCTTTTCACCAACAAGTGCATCAATTGAAAAACCAGCTGTTGGTCCAACTAAAGCATTTGCTCTATTTTCTAAACTCATAACTCCTCTTTCATATACATACCCTCCTCTAATGTTGAAAGCAACTTTTTCAGTTGAGAATCCGTAATCAAGACCTAATCTGAATTGGTCGTATGAAAAAGAATTAGCAGTAAATCCTAAACCTAAAATCAATCGATTTTTTTCATCAAATATAAAATCGTAAGAACCACCAATTGATAATAAAGAAGGCATTTCAAATGTAGCAGCACGTTGCTCTAATGATCCAACTTGAAGTCAAATATTGAACTTGATTGTTAAGTCCATCACCTTTGTACTTCATAACTGGTCCAACATTTTTCAATGCAATACCAAATTTCAATTGTTCCTGTTCACCAGAAACATAGCGGATACCTGCATCAATAGCAACACCTGAAGTTCTCATGTTAGAAATATTTTCAGAAATTACTTTAAAATTAATACCTCCTGAAATAGATGCTGAGAATGTATGTGCATAACCTACATTAAAAATGTTTGCTCTTGGAGAAAAAGTACCAATACCACCCTCAGGATTTTGAACAGTTGTAATCATGATATCACCGTAGTTCATAGACTGAACACTTACACCAATAACACCTGTTTCACTAACTCTTTGGGCAATACCTGCACTGTTTAAAGAAATACCAGTCATAGAACCCATCCAGTTTGTATAATTAAACTTAATTTGAGTCTTATTTGTATTTGCTAAACCAGCAATATTTGTAAAAGTCGCTTCAAGTCCGTTTGTGAACGCAATACCAACATCACCCATTGCAGAACTACGTGCCCATGGATTAATTAATAAATGTGCTGCACCAGCTTGACCTACACGATCTTCATTTCCCGCATTAACTGTGAAGCTACCAATCATAGCTCCACAAATTAATACTGCTTTAATATTTAAAATTGAACGTTTCATTTTCTTCAATTACTAATAATTAATTAAATACCTTGTAAGTCAACTTGACGAACTCCAATGAATGATTTCAAAACTCGTTCACCAACATTCGGAACATCAACATGTATTAAATACATACCTGAAGCTACCGGAATTCTTTGGTGATTATTTAAATCCCAATCAATAGAAGTTACAGGACTATCTTTCTTAAATGTACGAACAAGTTTACCACTAGATGTATAAATCTTAACTGTACATTCATCTGGAAGATTAGTAATTTTCACTCTCGTATCCATTCTAGATTTTTCATATTCTGAATAAGCTAAATATGGATTTGGAACAACATTAATCATATCTAAAACATCAGATAAAGCTTCACGTTTATTCGTTTGAGTAGCAATTTCATCCATATTCCACGAATACTTAGGACGACCACCATTATCACCAGATGCAACATAGTTCTTATACTCTTTACTAACTCTTAATTTAATTGTAACATCTGTACTTAATAATCGTTGAGTTCCATTTAAAATAGGATACATCACCCATGCTAAGTTTCCGTAAACAACTCTTGCTCTGTTTGTTACATCATTATTTGCTTCTAAACCTCTCAATTGTTGTTCTAAGAAATTAACAGATTCATTTGTAGGGTCATAAGCAGGCATGTCTCTAAGTTGATTGTGACCATTTAAAGTTCTTGATTTTACACCAAATACCCATAAAGGCTGTACACCACCCATTACATAGTTACCATTAGGATCTGTCGTTCTAGAAGAAGGATTCCAAATCATATCACGACCATTGTCTTGACTCATGTATGAATTTTCACCAAATGCTAAATGTAAACGATCCCCCGTTTCAAGATCAATTGCGTATCCAGGAAACCATCCCATACCCATTCCAGTACCATCAGGCAAACCATCCTTTCCAACACTTGAGCTTTTTCTCATCTCACCTGGTTTAGCACCACCAGCAGTTAAGTTAGCATCACGTCCCATTTCAATAACAGGAACTCTTGTCCATTTACTCTTATCTGAAGTGATAACAATATCAACACTAGGTAAGAAAGAAATTGCAGCTAAGTAACGTGAATAAGTTGGACTTGCAGCAATACTAGGAGTATAAGCCAAAGGCATAAATTCAACATTATAACCCGTTACTTTATGAGGTGCTATACCACCATTTAGTAACTTTTCATATTTCTGATCATCATCTACACCAACTTCATCACCATAATTTGCAGGATTAAGATGAGCCGGTTCTGTTGGATTGGCAGTACCAGGTCCTTGTGTCCCTGAACGCACCCAGTTTGTTGGTTGGTATAAATCGTTATCATTTATAAAATTCAACCATCTTTTAGAGCTATCTGCAAAATGAATAGATGAAGTAATCGGTTCAGTAAAATATGTAGAAGGCCCTACACCAATACTTCCAATTTCGTAATATTTCTTTTGATTAATTTGAACTGAAACACCCCATTGTGGTACCAACTGTTCATTATCAACTCTAATGGTTTGATTACTCGTTACAGAATCAAGTAACTGTCCATTTTGACCAGTATATCTATAAATAACCCAACTTGCAGTATCTGCAGAGTTATAAGATGTAATTGCTGAAGTAGGAACATAATTTCTCATTAAAAGTTCATAATAACCACCTTTAACATTTAATGGATCAATTACTTTAACTCCAATAGGACCACCATTGAAATCATACTTAACTTTGTCTAATGAACCATTTCTTAGAATTTGATCACGAGATTCAGCAGTTAATTCAAGATTTAATCCACCATTTCCGTGTCCATCAATTCGAGTTATTCTTGGTGATGAACCATAATTTGCCAATTGATAAGTACCACCTAACTCAGGACGAGGATTGTGAGGCACAGCTTCAACAGACTTGATACCTGTTCCATCATAAGCCAAACGAGAAACAATATAAGGTGTTTTTTGTCCACCTAATTTAGTAGGATCATTTGGATCAAATTTCTCAAATTCATTAAATGCATATGCAACAGCAACGAAATAATAT
This sequence comes from Taishania sp., assembly GCA_036758285.1. GTDB lineage: Bacteria > Bacteroidota > Bacteroidia > Flavobacteriales_D > Crocinitomicaceae > Taishania. The sequence goes on from DAIOWV010000007.1 coordinate 65,204, forward strand.
GTTTTATGATTCACCAATCTATTGTCACCAATAGCAAATGCATCCGTAGTAACTTTGAATGAATGACTAATGCCTTGATTTGCACCAGTAACCATTCTTCTACCATTCAATATACCATATTCTTCATTGATAGAATAGTTATTTATCTCAGCAATGCCATTTTTAATGTCACATTGAATAACTTGTCTAGCTTTAGAAACATCATTCAAATCAGATACAGAAGCTGACTCACTAGCCAATTGGTAAATTTGATATCCTTCAAATCTATAAGATCTATCTAATGCTGTTTTAGGGATATTAATATCATCAACCTCTTCGTATAATTCATTGAAGTTATTAGAGGAAGAAGGATTAGAAATAGTTAAAATCAACTCATTTTCTAGTTCTTGAATTTCTAATTTAGGAGCATTTGGCGGATCTAATATTTTAAAACATGCATCAAATAATGCTTGTGCTTTAGTATCTGCAGTTTTCATTACATTAACAGAAGCCATTAAATCTCCACCAGCAGCACGACCGTAAACAATACCAACAGTGATATTATTCATAGCTCCAGGCTTAAGCGTAAAAGGACCAGCAGATTGAACAAAACGTCTGTCTCCAGGTGCATTACCTGCTTCAGCTTCTGTCCAAGGATTTGCATTTCCAGGATCAACACCCGCTGTACCCCAATGTAATGGATCTGAATCTCCAGGGAATACATAATCTGTATTGATAGAACCACCCGCAGCAGTACCACCAAAAGTAATATTAGAACCATCAGCCCAGAAACCAGACATAAAGTTATAATATTGATTCGCTACAGAAGGGTCAATATAAGGATAAATTGCTCCTGGAGGGTTTGTAAAGTATGTGAATCGTCTCATACCAAAACGCTCATTATCAATAATACCATCATTATAACCTGTACCAATACCACTATAAACGATACCTGTATCAGCCATTGCTTGTGCAACAGTTGGTATAATCCATGAATTCGTAATCGTATCAAACTTAGGTCCTACGTTATCTCTACCATCTGGATCTTGGTATGGACCTTCAAAAAAGTCAACACCAATTGCTGGAGGGTTTGCTTGATAACCAATTTGTGAACCATTTGTTTCATCAAAAGGATCTCCATTGTAAGCATATCCTAATCCTCTAGAAACATCACAACCCACATAATCATCAGCTGAATATCCTAAATCTGGATCCACATACTGAGAGAAGAATGTATTTGTTAACGTTTGAGTTGAACGGTTAATCAATTCATAGTTATAAAAAGTCATTTGATTAATTTCATCTGATGTAGCAAAAGCAAATGCTTGAGCACGAATTTCCATACCAATTGGTTCACCTTGTGATTCAGTATGGATATTTCCTTTGTCGTTAAATACAAACCAAACAGTTCTATCTCCAAAAAGAGTAACACGACGGTCTACACCACACACAACATCATCTCTTCCTAAAATATCATCAAACCAAGGGTAATCTCCATCTTCAGGACGATAGTTTCCATCTAAGTTTCTATCATAGAAAGGAGCTAAATAATAATCTTGTCTTAATCCTTGATCACCATGAGCTGGCCAATCATTAATAGCCGCCATTTCTTTATTTGTAAGTAATGAACTTTCATCAATTGCAGCACATGCAACAGGATCATTTGTAGGTGAAGCACTATTACACGCTTCCCATTGTAAGCTAAAACGAATTACTGTAGCTTTATCAATTTCATAAAACTTATCGTATTTCACACACTCACTTGCAGCAACATTCGCATCACCATATGGTCTAATTGTGTTATCTCCAACAGGTAATAACGGATCAAAATTAACATCACCTGCAGGTATAGCCAATACTGAAAGAGGACCACCCCAAAAATCGTTACCTACTTGACGGAAACGAACGGCTGCTAATTTTAACTGACCATTTTCATCTCTACCCCCCATCCATAAAGCGGCAGCGAAAATTGCTCTTGCACCTCCACCTCTTGGAACTTCGTATGCAGCAACTGTTTCAGCTTTTCTATTATCCATGAAAAGTACACCTCCCATCTGTAAAAATGCAGATACACCATTAAATTCAAGTAAATAGATTTCAGTAGCTGGAATACACCCTGCACTTTTTGCACTACCTGAAGAGGCAGAAGCACCTGGTTTTGGATTATTACCTTGTCCGATATTACTACTACCATTGAATAAATTCGCCAGTGATATATTTGCGAGCAAGGTAAAAGCTCCAATTATACATGTAGTTTTAATATAATTTCTCATATCTTATAATTTAGTATGAAATTAAAAGTCAAACTTAACTCCTAAACGAATCGTTCTAGGTGCACTGATGTTAAAAGGGTTTTGAACTTTTAACATATAGTAATCTCTAAAAGATTGAGCATCTTCCTGATTTTGGATTGAAGCTTGGCTATTAGCTGCTTCTAAATATCCATCATCATTCCAGTTACCTGTTGCACGATATACATTAAGAACGTTTTGTTGATTCAATAGGTTGGTTACACGAATATAAACATTCAAGAAAGCAGCACGTTTCTTATCATCTGTTTTACCGATTTCAAGATCAAATGTTCTATCCAACTGTAAGTCTAAACGATATTGCCAAGGAAGTCTAGAACCATTTGTTGTTCCATCCAATCCAGAAGCAATTTGTGAAAACATACCTTCATTCACGATATCTAATTTTCTTGAATAAGGGTTACCTGAATAAATATTTGTCATAATATTCAAACCTGTATTTGCAAGAACTTGGAAATCATTAATTCTAGGTCCATTGTAATCTGCTCCACTTCCATATCTGTAGTCAAAAGAAATTGCAAATGCATGTCTTTGGTCATAAGAGTAAGGGAAAATTGCTCTTAAGTTAGGTAAACCAGCTGCAATTAATCCAGACATTGAAGTTGCATCTGATCCTGTACCATCAGCAAATTGCAATGTATACGCTGCAGTCATACGAATATTACCTGTTCTACGTAAGTCATAAGCAACTGTTAAACCTTTTACAGTACCAAAGTCTCTGTTTCCAAATGTTTTGTATGAAGCTGGATACGCTTCAGTTACACCAATCATTTGAACATTGTCTCTTTGTTCACGATAAAAAGCTGAAATTTTCAAAGAAGAAGTTCTTGTTAAAACTTGTTGAAATCCTAATTCGTAGTCAACCGTTTTCTCAGGTCTCAAATTAGAATTGTTAATTGTTTGACTTCTTGTTTGAATAAATTGATATTCATATGGATCAAAACGAACTCCTGTTGTAGGACGTTTAGTTAAGATATCATAGTGAGCAAAGAAAGATGACTCATCAGAAACCGGGAAAGAGAATGCAATACGAGGCATTACACTTACCTGAGCTTTATAATCTTCAAATGCATCTTTGCTGATTGTCTTTTTATTTGGATCATGTAACCAAGGTGCAATACCATTTGAACCTCTAATTACGCTTGGATCTTCAATTTGATCACCATTGCTGTTAAACCAAGTATCTCCACTTCTAAAACCTTTTATCTCACCTGGAGCACCTACGTTATCAACATAAACCGTATAATCATCTCCAATAGAAGTTGGAATAGAAACCCAATCAAAATTAGTTGTTCCAACTTTTGCTCTTGCTTCAGCAGCAGTAAGTGCTGTATGCAATAAGTATTTATCTTTTAAAACTGGCTGATTTGCATCAAATACATCCACACGCACACCAACATTAAATACTAAATCACGGAAAGCAAATTTATCCATAATGTATCCAGAAATATACGTTGGCTGGAATGCACCTACAAAACGTTTGTAATTACCATTTTCATCAAATTCATTGAAGTATTTATCAATATCAGTACGTCCCTTAACTTTTTTCCCTGTATGGTCATAACCATAATAAGAAACATAAGAAGTACCATTATTCAACAACTCGTCTGGTGAAAACATTGATAAACTCAACATACTTGGGTCATAAGAATCCACATCCAATATATCACTTCCACCAGGATTTAATCCTAATTCTTTTCTAAGATTATAATCAAAGAAAGACTGATTATCTACTTGTCCACCTGTAGCACCACTTTTAGCACCACCATAGACTCCTCCATTATTATAAGCGTAACCTGAATTCAATCGATCATAATAAATTTTTCTGTAAGCACCTTCTTGAACGATTGTAGGTCTAGTTACATCAATTTCTTTAATATGGCTATTTTGTAACAAACGTGCTTGATTCCAAATAGCTATAATTCCTGCATCTCCAGAAGTCCATCCCCTATCTGTTCTTTGTTCATATTCAAATCCTAATGAAATTGAGTGATCACCGATATTAACAGAACCAGAACCTGTAACACGGAATTGATTGTTTTCAATAATTCCAAAAGCATTATATGGAGCACCAAGATTATCCCAAATGTCATAAACGGTGATAGGAGTTCTACCATTTAACAAACCATTTCTGTTACTTAATTCTTCAACGTCTCTAGCACTTCCAAACATATCGTAATACTGATTTGTTACTGCAGCTAAACCTGGATTCGTCTCAGAAGCTTGAAATGTAATACCATTTACAAATGGAACTGCTTGTTGTACATAAGCATTTAATGAATCAACAAATACTAAACTCGTATCGTAATTTGTTCTAAACGTACCAACATGTCCATAATTAAAAACTTTAAACCCATGTTTTGGATCATAAGAACGAGAACGAGATTGAGAATAATCTACCATTAATGAGTAGTTAGCTGACTTCACTTTAGAAGCAGAACCTTCTCTATCATTCGTAAAACGTTGAGTTAAACGACCAAAAACCCTCCAGTCTAAAGATCTATTAGTTCCAAAATTTTGGAAGTTTATTAGTGAATTTCTTCTACTATAGATATTACCATCAGAGTAGTTCATTGAACCTCCAAAAGACAAGTTCATTGATGGCCCTGTATTAACATCTATTTTAGCTTGAGCAGAAAGGACTTGATTTCTTGCGTTCATTCTCCACTTAGTATTTTCAAAATCATCCTTTCTTAAAAGAGAAGTTGCATAGAAAGTTCCATCACCTGATGAATTAGCAACTAAAGGCTGAGCCAACAATTGATCTCTAACTTCTTTCTTAATACGGTAACTTCCTCCATTTAAAGGACGGTTATCTAGTTCATTCAAGTAACTAGCAGACACTAAGAATCCTAAGATAGGCTTTACTTTTGCTCCAGTTGAATCCTTTTTCATAAATAAAGGACCTGAAAACATTCCTTCAACAAGGTTGTATCCGTATTTATCTAAACCAAAAACTTTACCATCGTATCCATCTGGATCTTTACCTTTAAAGTAAAAACCAGAAGTTACAGCCTCTAAACTTCCAAAAAACTTAGAAGAAGGGCCTCTAGTAGTTACGGAAATTACACCACCTGTAACGTCACCATAATTTGCAGGTAAACCACCCGTAATTACAGAAACCTCTTCGATAGCTGACTTTGGTAAATTTGAAGATCCTCTCACTTTAATACCATCTATATAGTAATAAGTAGCATCAGAACGAGAACCACGGACACTAATATCCCCAGTACTTTCATCTGTGTTTACCCCTCCTACTGTTTGTGCAACACCAGCTGCAGAACGAACAGGTAATTTTGAGATATCCTCCCTTGTCATGGTACCTCCTGAAGCACCACCATCTTTATCAATCAGTGGTACACGGTATGCAACTACAACCATCTCCTCTATCTGTTTGATATCTGAAGGTTTTGAAATTTGAATCCCATCCAAGAATGTGATTTTTTCAGAATTTACAACAACACCCGTCATCGCAGTTGGTTGATACCCTTCTCCCGAATTCGTCACCTCAACATCATAACTACCTGGTGTAATTGAATTAATTTGGAACTTTCCATCATCGTCGGTGTTCGCACCTCCTTTAATCGTTCCGTTTTGCTTAAGCAATACCTTAGCGAAAGCTAAAGGTTCACCTGTATCACCATCCACAACTGACCCTCTAATTGTTCCCATACCAGATTGAGAGAACGAATATACAGCTGTGAAAAAGATACTTACAAACAACAAATGTAGATTTCTTAACATAAGTACAGTCTATTTAATTACTTATTTTTTTGCCAATGAAGCGGTAAATATAGGAATTTTATCTTTAATTAATGATTTGTTAAAAAAAATAAAATTTACATTTACTTAACTTTCATTAACAAATATATATGAAAAGAGTTTAAAAAATAAATTTCATTTTTTCAATTTCGCTCATTTTCATCACTTTTTTCACCTTTAAAAATTTGATTAATACATTTTAAATTAAATTTCAATCACAACAATCAAAAAATGACACATTTTCACATTTATTAAAAATTTAACAAAAAATCGAAAAATCA
>DAIOWV010000008.1:0-9618 GCA_036758285.1 Taishania sp.
ATTTGTTTCTCTGTAATTTTATTTAGTACAATATACTGTGTACTGCTATTCTTTCTTGTAAAAACAGGAATTACAACACCATTGTATCGTTTGATTTATGGTAGAGATAAGAATTAATTGGATTATTCTACTAATGATCCAATTTTAGTCAGTTTTGCTTTTACAACATCACCAATTTTTACATCAATTTTTGTTCCTAATGGTAAGAAAATATCTATGCGTGAACCAAATTTAATAAAACCAAATTCTTCACCTGTTGTAGCTTGTTGATTTTCTTTAACATAGTAGCAGATTCTTCTTGCTACAGCTCCTGCAATTTGTCTAAATAAAACTTCTTGTCCATTTTTATGTTCGATCACAAAAGTTGAACGTTCATTTTCTGTACTACTTTTTGGATGCCATGCCACTAAAAATAAACCTTTATGATATTTCACATACTTTATTATTCCTGAAATGGGATTGTAGTTTGCATGAACGTTTAAAGGCGACATGAAAACAGAAATTTGAATACGCTTATCATTGAAATATTCAGTCTCTTCAACTTCTTCAATCACTACAACTTTTCCATCTGCAGGGCATAAAACATCTAAGTTGCCAAATACAGCTTTTCTATTCGGGATTCTAAAAAATTGAATAATTAGATATAATAATGTTAACAGTCCCAAAGATAGGATAACATATAACCAAAGCCAACCTAGTGTTCGGTACAGCATAAAGTTTCCAAATTGCAAAATTGAAACGGAAATAAATCCGATTAACATGATTAAATATCCTTCTCTATGAAATGTCATAATAATGAATTAAAATAAAAATTTGTATAAATGTAACCAAAATAGAAATAATGGAATTGCAAAAAATGCAGCGTCAAATCGATCTAATATTCCTCCATGTCCAGGCATAATGTTTCCAGAATCTTTAATACCTAAACTACGTTTGAATAAGGACTCTAATAAGTCACCATATATAGCTGCAGGTACAATAAAAAGGACCGAAATTAGCCAAAATAATAATTGATCTGTGTAAAAAAGTGTACTTATACCATAAGCCATTAAAAAGGTGCATACAACTCCTCCTATTGTGCCTTCCCATGTTTTTTTAGGTGAAATTCGTTCAAATAATTTAGTTTTCCCGAAAAACTTGCCACTTAAAAATGCAAAAGTATCGTTTGTCCAAATAAGAATAAACATTCCAACCAATACGGGGAACTGCTCTTTATCTAAAAAGTCAATATATATAGCTAAAATAAAAGGAATACAGATATAAATAAAACCATACAGTGAAACTCCTATATTCAATAGCGGATTTTGTTTTTTTCGCCACAATTCTGTTGAATTCCAGATAATAATCAAAGGGAAAACAGTAAAAATATACAATAGATTAGATTGTAAAACACTGAAGGTTATAATTATACTGATTAAAACAGAGAAGAATGTATTTAATTTCCAATTAATCTGAACAGAAGGAACATTTTTAAATAATTTTCCATACTCTACAATTCCTAAAATCATGAAACCAAAAAAAACAGAAATTGCAATTATTGAGTTTTCAAGAAACAAAGGGACAAGTATTAAACTGATGAATACAGCTCCAGATAAACTTCTTACTAAAATGTTATTCATTGATTAAATGAAATTTTTTAGACAAAGATAATTCCTTAAACGATTTAAACATACATTTAAATTGTTTATTTCCTTTTCACGGTTTGGTAAACCAACCTTTCAAGAAGTCACCAATACCAAAAAAACTAAAAATCGGACTTAAATTTCTTCTTTGAAAACGAGAATATTTACTTTCTTTTCCATTTTCTTCCCATTCTATAAAATCGGATTCTTCTGTTATCGGAACTTTTGTACGAGCACGAATAATTTTTCGCTTAGAAATACTTACCCCAGTGGATTCAGTTTCCAAGACCTTAAAACCATTTTGTCTGAATAGTCGTTTTAGCGGTCCACGAGTATAATAAACCAATCTCAACGGGTAAGAAATAATACTGTATTTTTCTTTAAGTCGGTAACGTAAATATGAATTAAAGTTTGGTGTTGTGACATACGCTAAACCACCACTTCTTATTATTCTATTAATTTTTGTAAGCTCTTCGTTTGGATTTGTAATGTGTTCTAGTACGTTTCTAACACATACAATGTCGAAATATTCGTCTTGAAAAACTTCAGTTTGAAGTGCACCAGCATACATTTCTAATCCTTTCGCTCGGCAAATTTCTAAAGCTTCTTTTGTGTCGGCCGTTCCGTAAACTTCCCAGCCACGTTCTTTCGCCATTTCCAAAAATTCTCCATGACTACAATCTAAATCTAGAATGCGGTTGTTTTTTCTGAAGTGTTCAAAACGGTCTAAAATATGAGTATATCTACGATAAGCATCTTCCGTGATATGATCTTTCCACTTTATTTGCTTTTGTAATGTTTCAATTTCTTGTGATGACGGCTTTAAATCCGAAAAGATTAAATTACATCTTAAACACTGACATAAATGCGCACTTTTATAGCGTTCAAGAGGAATTAATTCATCGTGTCCACAGATAATGCAATATTGGTGTTCATTGTCTAATTTTGGCATTTTCTAAATCTTCCTCCCCTCAAAATGATTATTCATTCGTTTTTCCTTTTCAATTTATTAGAAAAGTGTTGGTCATTTTGCGAAATTAACAATTTAATCAGTTTTTCAAGCAATTTTAAGAGAAATATGATGTTTTTTAGTTAAAAAATCTAATTTTTTACTTTAAATGATTCTTTTTATATTTGCAACATTGTTGCATTATTTTGATTTTAACATGAGATTTGTATTAACGATATTATTAATTTTTGTATTTCAGATGGTGAATGCACAAAATTTTAAATTAAGGAGTTTTTTAAACGGAGTTCAGCCAGGTATAAAAGACACATTATTTCATATTAATGCTCTTGATGGAAATTCTGTAGATATCCCTACAACAATTATAAAAGGAAATCAAAAAGGACCAACGTTTACTATAATAGCTGGTATACATGGGATGGAATACCCAACCATAATGTCATTGTTAGATTTACGAAAAGAAATTGATGTTAAAAATTTAAAAGGCAACCTAATTATTATTCCAATTGTAAATGTTCAGTCATTTTATCAAAGAGTACCATTTGTCAATCCATTAGATCAATTAAATCTAAATAGGATTTTTCCTGGAAATAATAATGGTTCGATTACTGAGGTAATGGCTACTTTTCTTACAGAACAAGTTTTTGAAATTACAGATGTGCTGTTAGATATGCATGGAGGAGATGTTGGAGAAGATCTTATTCCATTTATTTGCTATTATGATAATCAGGAATTTAAAAAGCAAACTGAATTAGCGAAAAAACTTAGTGAAATTAGTGGTTTTGAAACAGTTGTTTCGTATCCCTACGTATTACCTAAAGAGCAACCTGCAATGTATGCATTTAAACAAGCGGTGAGAGATGGGAAAACAGCACTTAGTATAGAGATTGGTAAATTGGGGAATTGGAATGATGAAGAAATTACTTTAACAAAAGACGCAATTTATCGCATGATGAACGAACTAGATATGTATAAAAATGAACATCTCACTCAAGGTGCAAAAGTGAAAGCAAGATACAATCAACAAAAATATATCTCTGTTCCAGTTCAAGGTGTTTTCTATAGTCACTTAAAAGCAGGGGATTATGTAGAAAAAAATAAAGAGATTGGATATATAACAGATTTGTTTGGAAATAAAATTGAAACAATTATTGCTCCAGAATCGGGTATTATTTTGTACAAAATAGGAACCCCTCCAGTAAATAAAGGAGAAACACTTTTTTGTATAGGTTTAGAATAAATTGACTTAGAAATGAAACTATTCGACTCACATTTTCACATCATTAATCCTGATTTTCCATTAGTAATAAACAATGGTTATTTACCACCAGCTTTTGCAGTAAATGATTATAAACAAGCAATAAAGGACTACCAAATAGGTGGTGGAGTTGTGGTGTCAGGATCTTTTCAAGCTTTCGATCAAGAATACTTATTAAATGCTTTAGAGCTGTTAGGGAAAAACTTTTTTGGTGTAGCAAATATTCCTGTCGCTATGGCAGATGATGAATTAGACAGATTGAATAAAGCAGGAGTTGTTGCTGTAAGATTTAATTTGAAAAGAGGTGGATCTGAAAGTGTAAACCATATTGAGAAATTGTCAAATTATCTTTTCGAACGATATAATTGGCATACTGAATTATATGTTGATAGTGACGATTTAGAGAGTTTAAAACCTGTTTTAAAAAATATTCCAAAATTTTCAATTGATCATTTGGGTTTATCAAAATCTGGGTTTAATGATTTATTGTATTGGGTAGAACGAGGTATAAAAGTAAAAGCAACAGGATTTGGCAGAATAGATTTTGACCCAATTGAAAGAATGAAATCAATTTATCGTATTAATCCTGATGCATTAATGTTTGGAACAGATTTACCATCAACACGTGCTAAACAGCCATTTACATATAGAGATATACAGCTGATTGAAAATAATTTTACGCAAGATGAAACAGTTCGAATTTTGTATAAAAATGCGTTTGACTGGTATTCTCGCCAGTCAAATTAGATTATTCAGAATCATTAAGTTGATTAAATTTCACACGCAATAAATTCCCAAAATACATCTCTTTCCCACTGGTTGTTTTCATCCATAATTCCTTTACTTCAAAAGTTTGTTCTGAGAAGTAAAGTTGAGCTAAGCTATTGAGTTCTTCAATGGTGAGTTGTGGGGAATAAGTATTCATTATTAGAAATCCACCTGGTTGAATGAGTGAAGCGGCTGTTGAAAGTAATTCATCAATTTCTTCTAACTTCCACTTTTCTCCTTTTGTACCGATTCCCCAAGCTGGAGGATCCATGATTATTCCTGTGTAAGAATTTTCTCTTTTTTCTTCTCGTTTTGCAAATTTTAAGGCGTCATCATTCACCCATTTAATGTTCAATAAACGAGATAGTTCCATGTTCTCTTTTGCCCAAGTAATAAGCTGTTTAACGGAATCTACATGAAAAGTTTCTGCACCTTTGTTTCTAGCTACTAGTGATGCTGCACCTGTGTAAGCAAATAAATTTAGGAATTTACTGTTTTCATCTAAATGTTTGTTGATAAAATCCCAATTTGTTTTTTGTTCAGGAAAAAGACCGATGTGTTTAAATTTAGTCAACGCTAATTTAAACCTCATTCTGTCATAAGTAATTTCCCAATTATCCGGAGATTTAGCTTTTAGACATTTCCATTTTCCAGAACTTCCTTTCGGAATAAACTCCCAGTTAGCTTTCTCATACCATTTTTCAAAAGGAATTTCACTTTTGAAATATGCTTGTACTTCTGGTCGAATTGTGATGATTTTCCCCCAACGCTCTAGTTTTTTACCACCACCAGCATCAATCAGTTCATAATCAGCCCAACCATCGGTAAACAGTTTCTTTTCACTCATGATGATGTTACTTACGAGGCATTTTTTTTCTTCCTCCCATCATTTGTGCCATACGCATCTGATTTGCAGAAGGCGCAGCTTTTAATTGATTTTGCAACATATTAATTTGATCTTTTAACATGCCTGAATCATCAATTTTTTTAGCTTCAGCAAGTAACTGCATTGCTTCTTGTCTTCTACCTGTTTGAGCACAAACACCCGCAAGATGCATACGAGCAATTGCATTGTCATGTTTTGTTCTCAATCCAATTGTAAGTGCTTTACGAAGTGATTGTTCTGTTTTCGCAAATCCTTTTTCTTGAGCACCTAAAACAGCCTGCATGTACATAACGTAAGCACGTTGTTTTTTTGGAAGAAATTGAGGTGCTGTTATTTTATCAAAATGATACTTTGCTTTATCTTGATTTCCTAATCTCATTTGATAGAATGCTAAAATAATTCGTTCATGTCGGAAAAAGAACACTCCAATGAAAGCTGTTACTAAAATCATAACAATACCCCATCCCCAATATCCATTTGCGAATAAACTAATTGTTGCCCATAATGAACTAAGTGCCAAAGCACATTTAATAATAAATCCAATCATACTAATTATAATTTAATCAATTGTTGCAATACATTTCAATTCGATAGCAATTGGTGTAGGAAGTGAATTAATTTCCACTGTTGTTCGACACGGTTGATTTTCTTTAAAATACTCTGCATAAAGCTGATTATATAGATGAAAATCACGTTTCATATTTGTTAGAAAAACAGTTACGTCAACCAAGTTATCCCATGACGAACCAGATTCCTCTAGTATAACTCGAACGTTTTCAAATACACTTCGACACTGTGCTTCAAAATCAAATTCTAGAAAATTTCCATTTTTATCCAAAACAAGTCCAGGTACACCAGAATCAGTTGCATCTGAGCCAGCTTTTCTTGGTCCAACACCAGAAAGGAACAACAAGTTACCAACTTTTCTAGCATGTGGGTACAATCCAACAGGTTTTGGAGCTTTACTTGTAGAAATTTTTGAATGATTCATGTCAAAATTTTGAGCAAATATAGTGCTTTAAAGCGTTTATTTTACTTCTAATTGATGATAAAAATGATAATATTCTTATTTTAAGAAGAGTTTTAATCGTTTGAATACTCAAAAATTGTAATTTTAACTGCATCAATCGATTGGTAAGTGATGAATAAGCTATTTTTTATTTTCTTTTGTTTATTAGTGAATCTTTCTGTTTTTGGTCAAGTGAATCAAAAAATCGAAAGCCAACTGATTGAAAAAATTGAACTAGAAAAAAAACCAAAAAAAAAATTTAGTTTACTACTTGAGTTAGGGAAGTATTATCAAGAATCTAACGTCCAAAAAGCAGATTCATTAATATTAAAGTTAGATCATTTAAGTGGAATTCTTAATGATTCTTCTAAATTGAGCGCTTTTTTGTATAAAGCAGAGGTCGAATTAATAAAAGGAGATAGGGATGCTTATTTTCAAACTGTTTTGGCATGCCAACCTTATTTAAACAGAGTAAATAGTGATTTTCTTTTATTGGAAGTGTATCAACACTTGGGGAATTATCATTTAATGACCAAAGAACCTGAAACAGCTGATTTTTATATTAAAAGAATGTTGCGAATTGCAAAAAACATTAATTCGAAACAATACATTACACGGGCCAATTTAATACTGGGAAAAAACTTTACAATGAATAATAGTAAAGATTCTGCCTTGTACTACATTGATATCGCAATACAAAATGCAAGAAGGACATCGAATAAAGCATTATTGGCAGAATGTTTTCATCAACAGGCATTTACCTATAAAACTTTTGGACAATTGGAGTTAGGTGTAGCAAAAGATATTTTGGCACTTCAAATTGCAACTGAAATTAGAAATTTAAGACAAATCTCAATTTTTTCGATTGAAATTGGAAAAGCGCAATATTCCATTCATAATTTCACGGAAGCTGAGTATTATTTTAATCAAGCACTTGAAAATGCAAAAAAAGTCTATGATTTAAGACAAACAGGATTTTCAATCGTTGAGTTGGCAAATATTTATTTTTCTAAGAAAAAATATCAAGAAGCGATTAATAATTGTTTTAAATCCATTGAATTATTTGAAAAATTAAACAATCAAGAAGGACTAGGAATTGCTTACAATACACTTGGAATGATTTACAATGAACAAAGTGAATTTAATAAAGCAGCATCTCAATTCAACAAGGCTTTAATTTATTTTGAATCGATTGGAGATATGAAACAAATCGCCAATGTATTCCATAATGTTGGAACTGTTTTTTACGCTCAGAAAAAGTACAATAATGCAATACAATATTTGAACCGGTCAATTGATATTAGTAAAACATATCAATTGCACAATCAAATGTATAATACCTATAGAATCATGTCGAATGTGTACAATGATTTGGGGATGAGTAAAAAAGCTTTGTTCTACATGGGAAGTTATCTCAATTACATAGATAGTAATGCTACAGAACAAGCAATGGGGAAAATTGCAGAATTAAATGAGTTGTACCGAGCAGAACAAAGAGACCGATTGATTTTATCGCAGTCTGATTCATTAGAAAGACAAAAGCAAGAACGAGAACTGACTTCTGCACAATTGGAAAACGTTCAATTGAAAAATGATTTTCAGATGTATGTCATTTTAGGTTTTATTTTGATTATCATTTTATCAGGGGTCATCTTTTTCAATCGTTGGAATCAAGCAAAAATTAAACAACAACAACGGGAGGCTGAAATGTCACAAACCTTGTTAAGAGCTCAAATGAATCCACATTTTGTATTTAATGCAATGTCTGTGATTCAGAGTTATATTTATGAGAATGATATTCAAAATTCATCAAAATTCTTAGTGAATTTCTCAAGATTAATGCGATTAATTTTAGAGAATTCATCGAAAGAAGAAATTTCCATAGAATTAGAAGAAGAGATCTTAATTAAATACCTTGAAACTCAAAAACTTCGCTTTGAAGACAGGTTTGAATATAGTATATTTATTTCCGATGAACTGAGAAAAGAAGTCGCAATGATTCCTCCGATGATTACGCAACCATTTATAGAGAATTCTATTGAACACGGTCAATTACACACAATAGATGGAGGGTTTATTAATGTCTATTTTGAGAAAAATAACAATATGTTAGAGGTCATCATTGAAGATAATGGAATTGGACGTAAGGGAGCGGAAAAAAACAAGAAAAGTAGGGAACATAAAAGTATGGCAATGAATATTACTTATGAAAGAATCAACAATATCAATAAAAAGTATCGTACAGATGGTTTTTTGAGAGTGAAAGATTACGATAAATCATTGCAAACCGGAACAAAAGTATTAATTTCGTTGCCATATCGAACAGAAAACCAATCTCTTTAAGAATATCAGGATGAAAAAAGCAGTAATAATTGACGATGAAAACCGAACTAGAGACTTAATCGCAAAAATGATTAATTCTTTTGGTCTGGATATTGAAGCAATTTCAGCAGGAGAAAATGTTCAATCTGGAATTAGAGCAATCGAGGAACACCAGCCTGATATTGTGTTCTTGGATATTCAAATGCCTGACGGTACAGGTTTCGATTTATTAAAAGCAATACCAAATAAAAATTTCGAAGTAATCTTTATTACAGCGCACGAAGAATTTGCAATTAAAGCAATAAAATTTAGTGCTTTGGACTACATACTTAAACCAGTTGATCCAGAGGAATTAAAGGCCGCAGTTGTAAATGCTTTGGAAACCATGTCTGAAAAGAAGGACGAAAGTCAATTTGAAGCACTTCAGACAAATATTTCACCTCAACAAAAACGTCGATTGGTATTAAAAACTCAGGAAAGTGTGCATGTTGTTGATTTAGATCAAATTATTCGATGCGAATCGGATAGAAATTATACATCTTTTTATTTAACAGAAAACAGAAAGATTTTGGTTTCTAAAACGTTAAAAGAATTTGAAACACTTTTGGTAGGTTATAATTTTATCCGAGTACAACAATCACATTTGATTAACCTAGATTTTGTAGATCGTTATAACAAAGGAAATGGAGGTTCAGTAGTTATGAGAGATGGTTCTGAAGTTCCTCTTTCTCCAGCAAAAAGAGAAATTTTCTTTAAAATTTTAGAGAATTTGTAGAAAAAGAATTA
>DAIOWV010000008.1:9640-34959 GCA_036758285.1 Taishania sp.
TGAAGAGATAAAAATCACTCGTAATTATTTTAAACGAATAAAAGATAATTATGGTAATGTTACACGTGAGCCTTATCAAGCTAAAGTTAAAAGAGAAGTTGAATTAGTTTTCCCCACAGTACGTTTAGGGTATTTTTTATTGGATTTGTTTTTTTATTATTTACTTTCCTTTTTAATTGTTTATTCAACATTAATTATCAGTCTTTCGATTAGTCCAGATAATTATTCATTTGCAAATTTTGTTAGAGATAATGCCAATATTATTGCTTATTCCTTCTTCTTTTTATACTATGCTCTTTCTGAATTTTTTTTCGGAGCAACAATTGGCAAGCTAATTTGCGGTTATCGGGTGATTAATCAATATGCTGAAAAAATTAAATTTGAACAAGCATTATTAAGAACTATTATTCGTTTTATTCCGTTCGAATTTCTTACTTGTATTGGCGAAAGAGCATGGCATGATAAGTGGACGAAGACTTACGTTGTCAAGAAAAGAGAAAAAGTCGAATTGCAAAAACATCTAAAAATCTTTAATGAATTTGAAGACATTTTGGATTAATTCTCTTTTGTAGATTCAATAGCATTCAAAATTATTTCACCTGCTTTTCTAATTTCTGCTTCTGAAATTGTTAATGGTGGAGACAAACGAAAACTATAAGGATGAGAGAGAAACCAAAAACTAATTAACCCGTCTTCCAAACATTTTTTTACTACTTTTTCAACTCGTTCAAATGATGTCATATCGAATGCAAACATCATTCCAATTCTTCTCGAAACGATTATTTCATCGGATTGACAAATAATGGATTGCAACAACTGACCTAAACGTTCAACTTCTTTAAAGTCAACTTCCTCCTCCATTACTTCTAATCCAGCAAGTGCTGAAGCCGAAATAACAGGGTTTCCTCCAAATGTAGTTATGTGTCCAAGCATAGGATTATATGTAAATTCCCACAGTTTATCGTGTGAAGAAACGACTGCTCCAATTGGCATTCCACCACCTAAGGCTTTTCCGAGCGTTAATATATCTGGTACTACATCAAAATTTTCAAATGCAAAGAGTTTACCAGTACGCCCCATTCCACACTGAATTTCATCGAAAATTAGTTGTGCACCTACTTCTGTACATCTTTTTCTAAGAGCAGTTAGAAATTCTTTGGTTGGAATCCTTACTCCTGCATCTCCTTGAATTGTTTCAATGATTACACCTGCCGTTTTTTCGGTGATTTGATCCAACATTTCGATTGAATTGTGAAGTAAAAAACGTACATCTGGAAGTAATGGTCGATAAGCTTCTTTTTTAATTTCATTTCCTGAAACACTCATTGAACCATGTGTACTACCATGATAAGAACCTCTGAATGAAACTAATTCTGTTCTGCCAGTAATGCGTTTTGCTAATTTTAAAGCAGCTTCATTGGCTTCTGTACCAGAATTTACCGTATAAACACAATCCAATTGATTGGGTAAGAATGAGACAAGTTTTTTGCAAAAATTTAGATGAGCATCTTGAATGTATTCTCCATAAACCATCACATGCATGTATTTTTCAACCTGGTTTTTTACTGCCTGAATAACTTTTGGATGTGAGTGCCCAATGTTGTTAACACCCACACCAGATATCATATCCATGAATTTTTTTTCATTTTTATCAATAATGTAAATGCCTTCAGCTTTTTCAACATCAATTAAGTATGGGAATTGGTTTGTTTGCCCAGTATATTTCAAAAAATCATCTTTTCTACTCATAATATTGCTTTGGATTTATGAAAAATTCCATTTCAAAATTAGTTTTTTTACGGTATTTTTGCAGTCTAACTTCTATTTTTAAACTAATAATTTGTTATGATTATTAGGAAAGTGGTTTGATATGAAATATTTATAAATGATTGAATTCATCTTTTGTATTTAGAATAGAAAGTAATTTATCGAAAAAATGATACAACACGAAATTATAGCATTATATAGACAAGGTAATCAATTTGGAAAGTTAATTGATATGGAATATGATGTTCTTGAAGATGGGACGATTACTCATCAAATAAAAATTTCAGAAAAACATTTAGCTACTCCAGTGGCCGCTCATGGGGGAGTCCTTTCAGCTTTAGCAGATTCAACTTTAGGTGTTGCAGCTCTTGCAGTATCAGCAAAGGATGGTAATGTTGTTTCAACTGTTGAATTTAAAATTACTTATATGCGTCCTGTTATTAAAGGTGATATAATTGAGGGTATACCCCGTGTTCGTCAAGCAGGAAAGAAAATAATCTTTGTAGAAGCAGATTTTGTAAATCAAAATGGCGAACTAGTGGGAATTGCTAATGGCACTTTTAATCAATATCCAGCAACAAAAATTTTTAATGTCTAATATATGGTAAATTTTCCAGACGATTTTATAAAATACGTATCAAATGATGAGCATTTAGGAAAAGAATTGTTAAAAGCTCTAGATGAGGTTGCACCCATTTCAATACGAAAAAATCCAAGGAAAATAACACCAAATTTTGAAAACAATCGAATGATTGAATGGTGTAAAGATGCTTATTTCTTAAAAGAGCGTCCATCATTTACGTTAACTCCATTGTTTCATGCAGGAACCTTTTACCCTCAAGAAGCAGGTTCTATGTTTTTAGATACTATTTTACGTAGTTTAGATGTACCTACAAATCCAGTTGTTCTTGATCTTTGTGCTGCTCCTGGAGGAAAGAGCACTTTGATTGCATCTTTTTTAGATGGACGAGGGATGCTTGTGGCAAACGAAGTGATTAATCAACGTGCAAAGGTTTTGAGAGAAAATATTTCAAAATGGGGCTATGCAAATACGATTGTTACAAACAATGACCCGTCAGATTTTAATAGGTTGGAGGGATTTTTTGATTTAGTTGTTGTTGATGCTCCTTGTTCTGGAGAGGGAATGTTTAGAAAGGATGAACACGCTAGAAATGAATGGTCATTGCAAAATGTTTCTCTTTGTGTAGGACGCCAACGAAGAATAGTGGCAGACGTTTGGAATTCATTAAAAGAAGGGGGATATTTAATTTATTCAACTTGTACATTTAATCCACATGAAAATGAGGAGAATGTAAAATGGATAGAAGAGAATTTAGGAGGACAATACATTGATGTTTCAACACTTAACACCTTTGTTAAAGGTCGAAATGGAGTTGGAAATTATGGTATACCTGGAAGGACTGAAACGGAAGGTTTTTATATTGCAGTTATCCAAAAAACATCTGAATTAGGTAAAAGAGTAACATTAGGTAAAAATGCAAATAAAGGATTGCTTCGCATTAAGGATACAACTCCTTTAAAAGGATGGGTAAAACTTGAAAACTCTTCATTTTTTTCATGGAACAATACCATTTTAGATATCCCAACTGCGTGGGAAAAAGATTATTTGATTGTTCAAGAAAATCTACACATCATTAAATGGGGAGTAGTGGTAGGGGAGCATGCTCGAAAAGGTTTAATTCCAGATCATGATTTATTAATGTGTCATCAATTGCGTGAAAATTATGCCAGTGTTGATCTGCAAGAAAAAGAAGCATTGCAATATCTTCATGGTGATACTTTTGCTTTGGAGTCAAATATTTCCAATGGTTTTGTACAGGTTACCCATGAAGGAGAGTCACTCGGATGGATAAAAAATATTGGTAATCGATTTAATAATTTATATCCAAAAGAATACAGAATTCGTATGAATATTCAATAAAGAATGTTGCGGTTTACCTCAATCAACCGCAACATTAAGTTGAAAACTATTGTTTTATTAGCTTTTTAGTATTTAGAATTTTATTGTCAATATTTTTAATGTTCACAAAATAAATTCCTTTAGTTAAATCATTTATATCGATATTATTTTGTGATTTTTTCGTCATTATTGTTTTCCCTGTAAGGTCAATAAATTCGATAATAATTTGATCTAAATTTAAGTTATTATGGAATGTCAATGAAATATTATCTACAGCAGGGTTGGGGTTGATTGTAAATTCACTAATTTGACTGTTTGTATTCAACGATAAACTGTTATTCATATATATCGTATCACAAAACGTGAATTGACCACAAGAAGACTGAGTCAAAACAGCACATACAAATGTATCAGCAGTTGGATATAAATTATAATTGGCCCCAGCATCAATATTTGTAGCAAAACTCACATTTCCAGTCGAATTGTAATGTAAATTAACAGGGTAATTGTTTACTGGATCAATATTGTAATGGAACTCTAGTTGCACTCCGCTACCAGGAGTTAATATTGGGGATTGTGTAAATGAAAAACTAGCTGTATCACACGGATCTTGAGGTACTCTTATTGTATCACAAAATGTTAGTGTCCCACATATAGTGTTATTCAAAGAAGCACAAATAACTGTGTCATTGGTTGAATGAAATGTATAAGTTGAAGGTGCATCAATAGGAGAATAAATAGTTGTAAAACTAGGATTTGCAGATGAATTATAATGAAGGTCAATAATATAATTATTTGACCATTCAGCATTGTAGTCAAACTCTAATACAACAATTCCATTAGATGTTGGAGTTTGTGTAAACGAGAAATGAATATTATCACAAGGTCCTTGAGATGTTCGGATTGTATCACAAAAAGTCATTTCACAAGTCTCATGTGAGATAGGGTCAACATAAAGTAAATCTGTACATATAACCGTATCTTGGTAAAAGTTAATATTGTTGTAATTGTTCGATTGGTTGCTTCCGCTTCCAATAAATTGATTTGGATTCGAATTGTAATATGATATACTTTGAAAATTATCAATTCCACTAATAAATACATTCAAATCTAATGTTTGACTTGTTTTATCAATGACATGATAATCTACACTTACATTGGTTGGGCAATTTGATTGTGACATTGCTACATTAATATATAAAGCTGCCATAATGAATACAAAAAAATATCGTTTCATACTATTGAAATTTAAGATGTAAAACAAAATATAAGCTTATGTGTATGGAACGCAACTTATTAAATTGGGTTGCTTTTATTATCTTTGGGCTTCAATTGAACATTGATTCATTTTAGTGTTGATTGCTTATATTTTAACAGTTAATTCATGAAGACATATCTTTTTATTTACTTGAGTTTTTTTCTATTTATCGGCTGTACGCCAACTCCTAAAAAAACGGAAAATAATTCTTTAAAAGAGGAACAAAAAACAGTTCAATATGCAAAGCATTTTCGATTTGTCACAGATGAAAAAGGATTGAATTCCGTTGAAATTATTCATCCTGACACAAAAAAAGTACTAATAAAACTTTCACCATTAAAAGGGAATAAGAATGTTATAGCATTATCAGGAACCTTTATAGGAATGATGGATAAGTTGAATTTAGCTTCAAATATTTCAGGTGTTTCTGAGATGAAATATATTTTTAATCCAACGATAATAGAAAACCACAAACAAAATAAATTAATTGAAGTTGGTTATGATACTCAGTTGGCATTGGAATCAATTATTGTTTCTAAACCAGCTGCTATTTTACACAGTGGCTATAGTAATGATTTCCCTCACGAAAAGCAATTCGTTAACGCAGGTATTTTATGTGTACCAATTTTTGATTGGAGAGAAGAAACTCCATTAGGTAAAGCTGAATGGATAAAAGTTTACGGCTTTTTATATGGTAAATCAGTTGATGCTGAAACTATTTTTAATGACATTGAAAAAAGATACAATGATTTAAAGAAAAAAGCGCAAGAATTGCAACCATCAGAGTTGGTGTTAAGTGGTAATATTATTGGAAGTGAATGGTATTGTCCAGCAGGAGAAAGTTTTTTTGCAGAGTTTTTAAAAGATGCAAACATTACCTATAAGTATTTTGATACGAAAGGTTCGGGTAGTGTTGCTCTAACTCAAGAAAAAATTCTTTCAGATAATAGAAAATCGAAGATTTGGATTAATCCAGGAGCGAAAACGATGAATGAATTAAAAACAATGAATCCGAAAGCTGTACTTTTTGATGCTTTTAATCTTGGAAATGTTTATTGTCATTCACAAAAAGAAAACTATTATTGGGAGGTTTCTTCAATTGAGCCAGATAAATTACTAGATGATTTACTGCACATTGCTCATCCGGAATTAAATCCAAATTATTCATTCCAATTTTATTCAAAATTAAACTAAAAGCATAGATTTAATTTCATTATGACGTTTGTCTGACAATTCAATTCTCTAAAGTCATTACTTTTGCCGTATGAGTTTTGAAACTATAAAAGCACTTCACATTATTTTTATGGTAAGCTGGTTTGCCGGTTTATTTTATATTGTTCGTTTGTTCATTTATCACACAGAAGCACAAGAACGTACACAAGTGGAACGGGATATTTTATCCAAACAATTTGTAGAAATGGAAAAAAAATTGTGGTGGATTATTACAACCCCTGCAATGATTTTAACTGCAACTTTTGGTATTTGTATGTTTTTATATCCAGGTCACACTTATCTAATTTATCAACCATGGATGCATGTTAAATTGGCTTTTGTTGTTCTATTACTTATTTATCATTTTACTTGCCAGAAAATTTTATTTGACCTAAAAAAAGACATTTACAATTGGAAATCTACGGGATTGAGATTGTGGAACGAAATAGCAACGTTAGTTTTAGTTGCCATTGTTTTCATCGTTACAACAAAAGGAGCAATGGTGTGGTGGAAAGGCACAATAGGTTTCTTTGCAACAGCTGTAGGTTTGATGATTTTGATTAAGATTTATAAACGTGTTCGGCAAAAAAGTGACTAATAAGATTTGATTTTAGTGACTTTTTCTGTTTTATACATTGATATAGCTAAATGAATAATAAGATGAAACTTTTTTTATTACTTACTATTGTTTTGCATGGCTTTATAACGCATTCTCAATTGAGTGTAAATGAACAGAAAAAACTATCAATGTATGTTATTACTTCAGTAAATAAATTACGAAATAAACACAGTTCATCTGCATTAAAATATAATGATACTTTATTTCAAGCAGCAGAATTTCATAGCAAATACATGCTATCCAACAAAATTTTATCACATAATCAAAAAACAGCCAAGTACAAAACTCCCTATGCAAGGGTTCAGGAATTTAACGGGACAGCATTCCAAACAGTAGGTGAAAATATTTACCAATCGAAGGCACAACGTTTCCCATTAGAAGAAAATGATTTAAAAAAATTAGCCGAAGAAATATTTGAAGGTTGGAAAAATTCGGAAGCTCATTATGAGAACATGATCAATTCCGAATATACGCATGCTGCACTTGCTTTTGCTGTAAATAAAGATGGTGTGTTTTATGTTACACATGTATTTGGGAGAAAGGGATTTGTTGTTGAAGGACAGTTGTCAAATGACGCTTTTGGAATAAAAAAAGCCCCTCAAAATTGTGGAGATAGTTACAAAGCATTTCTTAATATTGTTATGAATCTTGCTAATAATACTGAAGTTAGTGGAAATGATATTATTTTGTACGCTAGCAACTTAGATGTGTTAAAAAAGATTGTTAACTCCCCAACGGATGGTATTGTAATCGATTTGATTCATAAAAAACAATTTCCATGTAATCGCGAAAATCAATTAGATGCTTCTCTAGTTTATGACGGTATTCTTTTGAAACCTATCTATAGAGATGAATTGTTCAACAATAATCAAGCGCAAAGTAAGTATAGATTAATCTCCAAAGTTGGTGAAGTACCAGCAAATATTAACATAAATGATTACTCTATTTCAATTATTCTCTTAAAAAATGGAAAAGCTTGCCGCTATATTTATCAAGTTGAAGTAGATAGTGATTATTACCCTTTAAATAAAATTAAAACAATTGTAGAAGATAATCATATTGAACTAAGAAATAAACCATTAACAGGTACCGAAACAATAAAATTTGATTTTGATGTCAATCAATTTAACCTAAAAAGTATTCCAAAAATTTCCTCGTTTGAAGGTGTTAAGTTAATAATTATTAAAGCATTTAGTTCTGTAGAAGGCGATTCCACCAACAATATTCGTTTGCAAAATGAACGAGCTAGAACCATTTTAAAATTCATAGAATCATCCATACCATTAGAGAATGTGAAAATAGAAATTGAGGCAAAAGAGAATTGGGAACAATTTCGATTTCAATTACAAACAATCGGACAACATAAATTAGCTATAGCATCCAATGATAGCTTAAGAGTAGTAATTAAAGAACGATTATTGAATTTTCCAAATTGGGATAAAGTCTTTGCAATGCAACGTACTTCATATGTGAATATTTTTTATGAAATAAACAAAACTGTTGAACCAAAATTATTGCCAGAATTGAATTTAAGATCAGCAATTTTAGAAAACAATGAATTATTAGTTCAAAAAGCATTATTCAAATTATATGATTCTGAAGGTCAGTCAAACTTGGCGTTTTTGTTAGAGCCTCAAATAGTGGATTATTTTTATAAAAATAACAAAGGATTAGGCAATTATTTTGCTCTATTAACCGATGTTTTTCATGACAATCCTCATGAAGTGGTTCGACTCGTAAACTATTGGATTAATCACTTTTCAGAATTATCAATTGCTGCAAAACAAAATCTGTTAAATCTTTATACACATTTAAATGTCTTTTTACTGCAAGATTGGGATGTGAGCAGCTCATTATTAGCTTCGGTTATGTCTCCTTATGTGATTCAAAAATTATATAAGCCAGATGAACTTGTGATTGATTTATTATTGAATCTTCATTCCTCTTTTTTGTTGTATTATGGACATACGAATGACGGTTCAATAAGTGAATCATTTCAGTTTATTTCAAATCATTACAAATCAAAAAGTCTAACAATTCAAGAGGATGTTGATTTGATATTATTTTACAATCATTACAGTATGTTTAAATTAACCTACGATCGATTGAAACCAAAAATTGAAGAGAAAATTTATAACGAACAATCCTTGTTTTCTTTTATTCAAACAATGTTACTAATGAATGAGGAAATAGAGACAGATTTTTTTGCTGATGTAAATAGACAAGCGGCTATTTTAAATTCTAAAAGATGGTGTCGCTATATTTCAAATAATTTTCAAATCTTGAGAAATGAAAAAATAAAAACACAGTTTTGTGAAACATGTAAAAGCGAATTTTAAAATATAACATGTAACGATTTGCTTTTGAGTTCGTTATTTGAATAAATCGTTTTTATGAAACACCTCTTTTTTCTCTTCTTTTTGTTTGTGGGTGTAGGTTATGCTCAAAAAACAGCAAATTTTCTTCCATTAACATCATATCAGCCAACGGATTCTTTTGAAGATTTAAAACAGATTGATTCAATTTTTGTTGGAAAATCCATTATTGGCTTAGGTGAATCAACCCATGGAACAAGCGAATTTGTAGTGTTACGTCATCGAATTTTTAAATATTTAGTTGAAAATCATGAATTTAACACCTTTTTCTTAGAGGCGGATTATGCTGCTTGTCAACGAGTTAATCGATACATACATGGGTCAGATGATAATGTAGATTCTGCCACTAACAAGCTTCTTTTATGGCCTTGGATAACATCTGAAATGACATCTTTAATTGAATGGATGAGAGTCTATAATTTCAAAAATGGAAACAAGTTGAATTTTGTAGGTACTGACATGCAGTTGGCTAAAGATGAATTACCAGAATTTGAACGATTATTTTCTAAACGACCAGAAATAATCGATAAAGCAATAAAAATAGACTCTCTATTAACAGGGAAATTACAATTTGAGAAACAAAATGTAAATGCTGCACTGTCAATTTGGAAAGAAATCTGTGACGATCAACAAAAAAATACATCTTACGATTGGTTGTTGACAAAGAGAAGCTTAGATCAATTTTTTCAATCCAAAGAAAAATTTTATTATAATTTTCGAGATAGCTGCATGGCTGAAAATATAGTTTATTACAAACAACTATATCCTGAAACAAAAGGTATCTATTTTGCACACAACATACATGTAAGTAAAGCATTAAGTAGAAGAGCTAATTTTTCAGATGTTAAAAGAACAGGTACTTTTTTATCAGAACGATTAGGTGAAAATTATGCTGCATTTGCACTTTCTACTTATGAGGGTGAATTTAATGTTCTGGATTATGTTGGAAAACAAATTAAACCAACTGAAACAAGTGTTTTGTATCGAAAATTTAATATAAGTAGAAGTGTTGAAAAAGCATTTTCTAAAACAAAGTATTCAATGGGTTACTTAAATGCCAATTACTTAAAAACAAACAAATTATATTCTATAGTTGATATTGGAGCTGCTATTATTAGAAAAAATAACTATCGAGCGATAAAACCAACCGATTTTAATGGCGTTTTCTTTCTTCGAACAACTACACCTACTCATTTACTAATAAATAGGTAGTTAATATTCACCAGTTTTCATATTCGCAATTTTCATATATTTGTAATTATGAAAAAAAGTGAAATCCCTCAAGATGAAAGTGCTTTAAAAGGCTGGACTAGAGAGGTTTGTTATGCTAAAAACGAAGAGGGGAACTATGAACAAGGGTTGAGTACTGGCTGGAGTGTAAAAAAAGACGCTTTAGATGGTGCATGGAATGAAGTTGAACGAAAAATTCAAGAAGCATTAAATCTTGTTAACACTGGTAAAGCAAGTCCAGTTTTGTATTACATGGAGCTTAAATTGATGGATGTAAGTGTCCTGTCTCATTATACAGGTTTTTGGAAGTGGAGAATTAAACAACATTTTAAACCTTCTAAATTTAATAAACTGTCGAATAAAGTTTTACAGAAATACGCCGATGTATTTGAAATCAGTGTAGAACAATTGAAAAACATTAAGTAATTGGAAAATTTCAAACATTATCAAACTGCTCATTGTGAAAATGGGGTGACTGTTGGGTTATTAAAGCAAGCAGGTTTAGAACAAATCACAGAACCATTAGCATTTGGCATTGGATCTGGATTGTTTTATATTGAAATTCCATTTTTAAAATTACAAAGCGGACCAGCAATTTCATTTAGAACATTTCCGGGGAATATTTTTAAAAGAACATGTAAAGCTTTTGATGTTAAACTAGAGTCCAAAAAATATCGAAATGAAGAAAAAGCAATGTATGAACTAGATGCATTGTTAGAACAAAACATTTCTGTTGGATGTCAAGTTGGTGTTTTTCATTTGTCATATTATCCAAAAGAATATCGTTTTCATTTTAACGCACATAATTTAATCGTTTTTGGAAGAGAAGGAAATAATTATTTAGTCTCTGATCCAATTATGGAAGAAACAGCTATCTTGTCAAGAGAAGACATGCGTAAAGTACGATTTGCTAAGGGGGTTCTTGCTCCAAAAGGACATATTTATTATCCTACTTCTGAAGTAAATGTTACAGAAGAACAACTCATTCATGCAATCAAAAAAGGAATCAATAGAAATTGCCGTGATATGCTGCGAATTCCAGGAGGTGTTGCAGGAGTGAAAGGAATTAATTATACAGCTAAAAATATTCGTAAGTGGCGTGAGAAATTAGGTGAACGTAAAGCTGCACTTTATTTGGGACAAATAGTTCGTATGCAAGAAGAAATCGGAACCGGAGGTGGTGGATTTCGTTATCTTTATGGTGCATTTCTTGAAGAATCTGCTGCAATTACTGGAAATGATGATTTGCTACTGGTTTCCGAAAAGATTACAAAAGCAGGTGATTTATGGAGAGATAGTGCTGTTCAGATGGCTGGTATTTACAAAGGTCGATTAACTTCTCAAGCAGACTATAATAAAAGTGCTGATATATTAAATGAAATTAGTATAATTGAAAAAGATGCATTCACTCAATTGAACAAAATTAAAATTTGATGTTATGTCTATAACACAGTCGACTTCCTCTAAATATTTCATGCAACTTAATGTAATTTATTTTGCACTGATGATTATGCAAATAAATTCATTAATTGGTTTTTTTCTACTTTTTCCTTCTGGCGATCAGGATATGGGGTTGGACTTTTTTAGTACGAAGACAAATTCATTTGTTGTTAATCAGCAAAGTTTATTAATCGTTAGCGTTATGGTGTTGGTTACTTATTTTGTAAGCCAGTATTTTTATAAAAAGCGACTGGAAGATATCAAACTTCATGATTCATTAGTGAGAAAAATGACAATATATAGAGCTGTTTTTATCGTAAGAATTGCTATCTTACAGTCAGCTGTAGTAATGTCAGCGGTTTTATTTTTTGTGAATTCAGATAAGTTGATGTTAGTTGCTTTTGTAATCTTATTCTTATATTTTATTACACTTAAACCGAGTAAAAATAAAATCATTAAAGATTTAGAATTAAAATCGGATGAAGAATCACAGCTGAATAGTCCAAATGAAATTATTTTTAAAGAAAAACGTAATAGAAATTACGATTAATTAAAATTGTTACTTGCTGTCGATGAATTCCATTATAGAAATAGAATCTCTTTTTAAAAATTACCCTAAAAGTCAAAAATCAGCAGTTAGTGATGTTAATTTGTCTGTTTTTAGTGGTGAAAAATTTGGTATTTTCGGACCAAATGGAGCTGGAAAAACGACCTTAATTTCTATCATGTGTGGAATTTTAAAACCAACAGGAGGCAATGTAAGTTATTATTTAAATAATGGCTCTGTAGATGTAAAACTGGCCCTAAAAGATATTGGTTACGTTCCTCAGGATTTTGCATTTTATCCCGAATTAACCGCAGATCAAAACCTAACTTATTTTGGGACTATGTATGGAGTAAATTCGCAAAATTTAACTAAAAAAATCGATTTAATACTGGATAAGCTAGGTTTAAGCCATGTTAAACACAAGAAAGTAATGACGTTTTCTGGAGGGATGAAGCGAAGAATTAACCTGGCAATTGGTATTCTAAATGATCCAAAAATATTATTTCTAGATGAGCCAACGGTTGGAGTAGATGTTCAAAGTAAACATGCAATTTTTCAATTATTGGAAGAATTAAATCAAAAGGGAACGACTATTTTATACACTTCACATCACTTAAAAGAAGCGGAAGATTTTTGTGATAGAATTGCATTAATTGATGATGGACAAATCATCGGATTAGGTACTCTTCAAGAATTAACAAATCAACACAAGGTTCAAAATTTAGAAGAACTATTGATTTTTTTAACTGGAAAAAACTTACGAGATTAATGAAAAAGTTAATAGCTTCTATTGTTAAAGAAATTCAGTTAATAATACACGATAAAGTAGGACTTTTACTGATGTTTTTGATGCCTGTTTTACTTGTGTTTATTATTACAGTCGTTCAAGATAGTGCGTTTAAATTAGTTAATGACAATAAACTAGAACTGCTAGTAACGAACAAGGATAAGGGTAGCTTAGGTGATACTTTGATTGCAATGTTGAATCATGCAGGGAATTTTAATTTAGATGAAAAAAATGAATTAACAGAAAAGCAATTACAAAAAGATGGACTCGAAAATGGTAAACTAGCCAGTATTTATATCCCAGAAAATTTTTCTCAAGCAATTGAGAACAATAATGGAATTGTAACAAAACTAATTCTCAAAGAATTTGGCGTTTCTGATGATGAGGTGAAAGATCAACAATCAAAAACAAACCTGACCATTTATTTCGATCCTGTTTTACAAGAAAACTTTCAATATACATTAATTACCAACTTAAAGACAGTAATAACAGGTATGGAGAATAAGGTCATGTTGAATCAATTGTTTGAGGAAATGGGATACGATGAAATTCCAAAACACATTTCAGACAAATTGATTGGTGAAACTACCCCCATTATTGCTAAACATGCAACTTTTGAAGGGAAACAAAAGATGACACCTAATTCCACACAGCACAATGTACCTGCTTGGTCGATTTTTGCAATGTTTTTCATGGTAGTCTCTCTAGGTGGAAATTTGGTCAAAGAGCGTTTGTCTGGAAGTTTTATTCGTTTGATGACAATTCCACCAAGTTTTAAATTTACGTTATTCAGTAAAATAATAGTCTATGTTATCATTGCTGTTTGTCAGTTGTTTTTACTTTTTTGTATTGGATATTTTATTTTTCCTTTACTTAACTTACCAAAATTGCAAATTCCAAATGCATTTATTCAGTTAACAATAGTTTCTGTTTTGTGTGGATTAGCAGCTGTAAGTTATGCAGTCTTGATTGGTACGTATTCTAAATCACAAGAACAAGCAAACGGTTTTGGAGCTGTTTCTATTGTAATATTTGCTGCAATTGGTGGAATTTGGGTTCCAACTTTTGTAATGCCCGATTACATGCAAACGATTGCTTGTTTTTCACCTTTACATTGGTGTTTAGAAGGTTATTATGTTTTGTTTTTGAAAAATGGTGATTGGAACGCTTTAGCTCCATCTATTCTTTTTCTTTCTATTTTCATAATAGTATGTCAAGTATTGGCTTATTTGAAATTAAAAACACAAAACTATTTGTAGTAATTGAAAGTTGAAAATAAACAGGGATAAAAATTCTTTCAAAGAAAAATCAAAATAACGTACAAGAGATAAATATCAAAAAATAATATCTCAAAAATGTATATCAATTAATTACATTTGTGAAATTATAAACTGAATTACTTTAAAATGGAAATATCTAGAGAAGATTTAAAACTTGAATTTAAACAACATTTGATCAATTATTTAAATTTATTAGATGTAAATGTTGATGATATCAAGGATGATGAAGAATTATTTGGAGGTGATTTAGGATTAGATTCTATAGATTCAGTTGAACTTATCGTTTTGTTGGATAGAGAATATGGAATTAAAATTAAAAACCCAACCGAAGGTCGTCAAATCTTAGTGAATGTAAATACGATTGTTGATTATATTATCACTAATAGAACGAAATAATAAATGATGAGAAAGGTATTTATAACCGGTTTCGGTGCAATATCTTCTTTGGGTTTGACTGTTGAAGAACAGCTGACCAAACTACGTGTTGCTCAGTCTGGAATAGGACGAGCAACGCATTTTAAATCTACTTATGTAGATAAATTGCCCTTTGCTGAAATTAAAGCTAGCGATGAGGAATTAAAAGTTCTTACCAAAAGCAATGAAAAGGGAATAACCCGAACAACATTGATTGCCTTAAAAGCTTTTCAAGAAGCGATAGAATCAAGTAAACTCACAACAAATGAAATAAGTGATTATAAAACAGCATTTATTTCATCAAGTACTGTTGGAGGGATGTGTTATACTGATGAATTGTACAATGATGCGAATTTGATTGGAGAAAAATCTGAATTCTCGGCATCCTTTGAAGGTTCAAATCATTTACATCATATTACAAGAAGATACAAAATAAAAGGATATACAGATACAATCAATACAGCATGTTCATCTTCTGCTAATGCTATTTTGCTAGGAGCCAGACTCATTCAATCTGGTCGAATAGATCGAGCAATTGTTGGTGGTGCTGATTGCTTAGCCAAATTTACAGTAAATGGTTTCAATTCTCTTAGAATTTTAAACGAACAACCTTGTAAACCATTTGATAAAAATAGAGAAGGTTTAACATTGGGTGAAGGAGCTGCATATTTAGTTTTAGAAGCTGAAAATATAGTTGGTATAAAAAATAAATATGCAGAAGTGAAAGGTTTTGGAAATGCAAATGATGCATTCCACCCATCAGCTACTTCAGCTACTGCCATCGGACCAATTAAGGCTATGAATGATGCGTTGATTTCTGCTAATTTACAGCCAGCGGATATCAATTACATCAATGCACATGGAACGGGAACGGTTAATAATGATGAAACAGAGTCATTTGCTTTTACTTCGTTATTTGGAGACAATGTTCCTCCATTTAGTTCCACAAAAGCATTTACAGGTCATACTTTAGCAGCTGCTGGGAGTTTGGAAGCTGTTTTTAGTGTGTTGAGCTTAAATCATGGAGAAATTTATCCCAATCTTAATTTTGAAAATGTTATTCCAGAAACGAATCTGACTCCTGTAACAATATTTCAAAAACAGTTGAATTTGAACCATGTAATGTCAAATTCCTTTGGTTTTGGCGGGAATGGTACATCACTAATTTTTTCAAAATGTTTATAAAAGAAGTTGTTGCTATCTCACCTCAGTTAACCTATACAAATGAATTTTTGGATGGTGATGTTAAAGTTTATAAACAAGAATTCTTAACAGCAATAGAACCATCATATCTTGAATTAATACCAGCGAATTTACTTCGTAGAATGGGAAAAGCAGTGCGAATGGGTATCGGTACAGGACTTCCACTAATGAAGAAATATCCTTCAATTGAAGGCATAATTATCGGAACAGCAAATGGTGGAATGGAAGATTGTATTCGCTTTCTAAATCAAATAGTTGACTATGAAGAAGGGGTGTTAACACCAACCAATTTTGTTCAAAGTACTTCTAATGCAATTGCTGGACAATTAGCATTAATGGGGCAAAAAACGGGCTATAATTCAACGCACTCAAATAGTTCTCTAGCTTTTGATAATGCTCTTTTAGACGCTCAATTAGTTTTGGAATCATCGAACAAACAAGTGGATTTACTTGTTGGTGCTGTTGAAGAAATTTCTAATTACAATTACAATATTGATAAAA
Source organism: Taishania sp. (assembly GCA_036758285.1). GTDB lineage: Bacteria > Bacteroidota > Bacteroidia > Flavobacteriales_D > Crocinitomicaceae > Taishania. The sequence goes on from DAIOWV010000008.1 coordinate 26,195, forward strand.
TAAATGGTTTGTTTAAAAATGAAGTGATATCAACTTCTGAATTAATCGTTTCCCAATCTAAAGGTTCTTTGTGTGGTGAAGGAGCAGTGATGTTAGTTGTTTCAAATGATTCATCAGGAGCAATCGCAGAAATCGTTGATCAATTTCAAATTTCATTTCCAGAACAGCAAGAATTGCATCAATTGATTATTGAGTTTCTAAATAAAAATAATCTTACGCAGAAAGATATTGATCTTTTAATAACGGGAAATTCAGGGGACTCACGTTCTGATTTTTGGTATTCAGATTTGCAGCAAACATTGTTTCCAAACACAAGAAATCAAACATATAAACAGTTTTGTGGTGATTATAGAACTGCTAATGCATTTGGTTGCTACCTTGCAGTAAAACTCTTTGAAGGGACTTATAAAATTGAAGGTTTTGATACGCCAAAAAACAAAACGATACTCTTATATAATCAGTTTGCAGGTGAAAGACATGGTTTTATTTTGATGAAAAATCAACAGATTTAAAATATGTTAAAATTTAAATTTGAAAATTCTTTTTGTTTATATTAGGTCATATTTTATTTACAACTAAATCACATTTTATGAAAAAATTATTGATGGTATTTGCTGCAGGATTACTACTTGTTTCTTGCAAAAAGGATTGGGCTTGTGACTGTAAAGTCGGAGACATTACCCATACAAGCACATTAAAAAATAAAACATTGAAACAAGCGACTGAAGAATGCAATGACAGTGGCGAAGTATTTGGTGTTGAATATGATTGTAAAGTAAAAGTATTTAAATAATTGATTTACTTTTCAAATTTTCATAAAGGGGGATTGTTCTCCCTTTTTTTGTTTTCATAGATCAAAAATTCTTTTAATCAATAAATTCACTTTTAAATGTAACTTTGCCAAAATTTTTAACAATGGGAAGTACATTTATAAAACGTTTGAAATATTACGGTATAGGATTTGGAATAGGAGTTATTTTAGTCACGTTTTTATTGCCTAATCGTAGTTGTTCTTGGACTCCAGGAAATAGAGTTAAAAACATGATTTTAGGTCGGATAATCACTGTTAATGAAGTTGAATCAGAACTTTTACGCTCAAAAAATCTTACAGATAAAGATGTTATTTCAGTTTTAAATGATGGAGATATAGATTTTAAAATCAGTAAAAAAGATGGTGATTTTAAAGTGTATGTCATTGAGAAAGAATTTGATGGAAAAGGGAAATTTAAATTCTATTTTACACTGCCGAACGAAAGTTTTATTTCTGAAGTGAAAATAGGAGAGACCAGTGCTCAAAATGTTAAAAACTCGACTGTTGGATATGGACGATTTTTATCAACTCCTAATGATGAATATCTGATTTCACCTGATTCTACTGCAAAAGTAACTTGCCAGTTGAACGAGTTAAATATTACTGATGTTAAGAAATTATACAGTAAAATTCGCAAGGAAGGTCGAATCAATTTTGAAAAATCAAATTTTTCTGCTAAACCGAAAGTTGAGCAATATATTGAGTATGTTGAAGGTGTAGATACAATCGGTTTTCAATCGGTTTGGTACCAAAATAAAATCTTCATTTCAAACTTTATTTCTAAAAATGTGGAAAAATGCTCAGAAAATGTTCAGAAGTAGTTTAAAAAAGGACACTTTACTGATAAACTGATTGATTTTTTTTTATTTTTGAAACATGGAATTTTCGGCAGAACAAATAGCGGGCATAATTCAGGGAGAAATTCTTGGAAATTCTAAAGTTGTAGTCAATGGATTGGCAAAAATTGAAGAAGGAAGCGAAGGGAAATTATCTTTTCTTTCAAACCCAAAGTATGAAGAATATATTTATACTACAGGATCAAGTGTTTGTATTGTAAATAATACATTTACACCCATTAAGGAACTTCCATCTACTTTAACCTTGATTAAGGTAGAAAATGCTTATGCATGCTTTGCTAAATTATTGGAGTTTTACGACCAAATGAAGCGTAAACAACCAAAGATTGAAAAAAATTCATTCATTTCAGATACTGCACAAATTGGTGAAAATCTATATTTAGGAGCAAATGCTTATATTTCTGATGGAGCTATTATTGGCGATAATGTTGTGATTTATCCAAATAGTTTTATTGGAGACAATGTTAAAATTGGTAGTAACACGGTTATTTATCCAAATGTTACAGTTTATGCTGATTGCCAAGTTGGAGCTAATTGTGTAATACATGCCGGTGCAGTAATTGGTGCTGATGGATTTGGATTTAGTCCAGATGAGAATGGAGTATTCAGTAAAGTTCCACAAATTGGTGTAGTTATTATCGAAGATAATGTTGATGTTGGTGCAAATTCAACGATTGACAGAGCTACAATGGGGGCAACGATTATTCGCAAAGGAGCAAAAATTGACAACCTATGTCAAATTGCTCACAACGTGGAGATTGGTGAAAACTCAGCAATGGCAGCTCAGGTTGGAATAGCTGGATCAGCAAAAATAGGTAAACGTGTTCTTGTTGGTGGACAAGCTGGTATTTCTGGTCATTTAACAATAGCAGATGGTACAATGATTGTCGCTCAATCTGGAATCCCTAATTCGGTTAAAAAAGCCGAAACACTTATGGGATCACCAGGTATTCCAATTGATGATTTTAAAAAATCGTATTACGGATTTAGAAAATTACCTTTCATCTTGAATAAAATTCAAGAATTAGAAAATAAAATAAAAGAATTAACTCAATAACTACATGTCTGAAAAGCAAAGAACACTTAAAAGTAGTGTTAAGCTATCCGGAATTGGATTGCATACTGGTGAAAAAGTAAATGTTGAAATTTGTCCTGCCCCTGATAATCATGGATATAAATTCCAACGTATTGATTTAGAAGGTGAACCTATCATTAAAGCAGATGCAGATTTAGTAGTTGCAACAGATAGAGGTACAACATTAGAAGCAAATGGTGCAAGAGTTTATACAACAGAGCATATTTTAGCGGCACTTTATGGGTGTCAAGTTGATAATGCGCTAATTAAATTAGATGCCCCTGAAGTTCCAATTATGGATGGATCCTCTCATTTATTCGTTAAAGCAATTGAAGAAACAGGATATCAAGACCAAGAAACTGATCGCGATTATTTTGTGTTGGATGAAAATGTAAAATGGGAAGATGTAGAAAAAGGTATTGAATTTTTGGCTGTTCCAGATAATGAATACCGATTAACTGTAATGGTTGATTATAATTCACCTGTTTTGGGTACACAACATGCTACAATTTATAAACTTTCTGAATTTATACCGAATATTTCAAAATGTAGAACTTTTGTGTTCTTACGTGAATTGGAATTCTTGGCTAAAAACAACCTTATCAAAGGGGGGGATTTAGACAATGCAATCGTATTGGTTGAACGTGAAAATATTTCTAAAGCTGAATTAGATAGTTTGGCAAAACTTCTTGGAAAAGAAAATTTAGAAATTAAAGTAGATGGTATTGGAGTATTGAATAGTACAAAATTACAATATGAAAATGAGCCTGCTAGACATAAATTATTAGATATTATTGGGGATTTAGCATTGGTTGGTCGTCCAATTAAAGCACATATTCTTGCAGCAAGACCAGGACATTCTGGTAATGTTAGATTTGCTAAAGTTTTAAAAGAGCAAATCAAAAAACAAGAAAAAGGAGGTAAATCTTTTGATTTGACAAAGACACATTTTGATATCAATGCGATCGAGAAAATGTTGCCTCACCGTTTTCCATTCTTAATGGTAGACAGAATCATTGAAATTTCTGAAAATTCTATTGTTGGTATAAAAAATATCACAATGAATGAGCCGATTTTTACAGGACATTTCCCTGGGAATCCAATATTTCCTGGTGTACTTCAAATTGAAGCAATGGCCCAGGTAGGAGGTATTTTTGCGCTAAATCAAGTAGATGAACCGCATTTATACTCTACTTACTTTATGAAAATTGATAATGTTAAATTCAAACAAAAAGTAATACCTGGTGATACAATTGTTTTTGAATTAGAATTACTTTCTCCTATTCGTAGAGGTTTGGTAAATATGGCAGGAAAAGCATATGTAAATGGTCTATAATTGATTTTTCGGAAATTTGCTCAAGTAATTAAAGATAAAGTTTAGTATGATTAGCCAACTTGCTCAAATTTCCGAAAAATCAATTATAGGAAAAAATGTTGAAATTGGACCTTTTACTGTTGTTTACGACGATGTAATCATTGGAGAGAATACAAAAATCCATTCAAATGTTGCTTTGTATCCTGGAACGAGAATAGGAAATAATTGTGAAATTTTTCCTGGAGCAGTGATTGGAGTAGTACCTCAGGATTTAAAGTTTGAAGGAGAAAAAACAACAGTTGAAATTGGAGACAATACAATCATCAGAGAATGTGTTACAATTCATCGTGCTACAAAAGATAAATGGGCAACTAAAATTGGAAATAATTGCTTGTTGATGACTTATGTGCACGTTGCTCATGATTGCCAAATTGGTGATGGTGTTATTTTAGCTTCTTACTGCGGTCTTTCTGGACATGTAGAAATTGATGATTATGCAATTTTAGAAGGTACAGTTGTTGCACAACAATTTATGAAAATAGGAAAACATGCTTTTGTGGCAGGTGCAACCTTGATTCGTAAAGATGTACCACCGTACGTGAAAGCTGCTCGTGAACCAATTACTTTTGCAGGTGTTAACTCAATTGGATTGAGAAGAAGAGGTTTTACAGACGAACAAGTTCGTGAAATTGAAGAAGTTTATCGTACCATTTATGTAATGAATACGAATATTTCTAAAGGTGTCGATCAAGTGAAAGAACAAATGCCAAATGCTGTTTTTGCAAAAGAAATTATCGAATTTATTGAATCTTCCGATAAAGGAATTATTAGAGGAATGATTTAATTATAAATTATTAAAAATAAATGTTTCATAGAGGTGAATTAATAACCGTAACTATTTCAGGTTATGCTTTTGGAGGTAATGGAGTCGCAAAAATTCCAACTGAAGAAGGTGATTTTGTGGTTTTTGTAAAGACAACCAGCGAAGTTTTCAACTCCCAAACTAACCGATTGATGGTGATCATGATTGTGGTTTTGTTTTTGTAACGAATACTTTTCCAGGTCAGGTTGTGCAAGCACGAGTTGATAAGAAGAAAAAGCGTTATTGTGAAGCGAAATTAATTCAAGTTTTAGAACGTTCTCCTTTGGAAAAAGTATCTGATTTTCAGGAAATTTCAGGAGCACCTTATATTTATGTTCCAGTAGAAGAACAAGAAAAAGAGAAAAAGGAAAGTACACTTGAAATTTATCGTAAACTTGGAAATTTCCAGGATATTAAAGAGCGATTTGATACATTTATTTCCTCTCCGGTTCATTTCTATTATCGTAATAAAATGGAGTATAGCTTTTCCTGTATCGAACATGATATGTTTACAGGTGAAGAAGTAGACGATGCTTTTGCTGTAGGTTTTAAACGTCGTGGAACTTGGTGGAAAGTGGAAAATTTGAATAAACCAAGTGGAATGTTTGATGAAGAATGGGAAACCAAATTGATTCAAATCCGTAATTATTTACATTTATCTGAATTACCAGCTTGGCACCCACCAAAGAAAACTGGTTTTTTCCGCCATATTATCGTTCGTAAATCCTTTGATCAAGATCAGTTGTTAGTTAACTTGGTAACATCTTCTGAAGGGTTAAAACAATTTGATGTAGATGCTTTTGGATTGTTATTGAAACAATTGTTTGGAAATCGAATCGCTGGTTTTCAGCATACAGTCAATGATGATGTAGCTGATCGTTCTAAAATTGAAAATGGAAGTAGTCGGTTAGTGTTTGGTAAGCCAATTGTGATTGAAGCTGTCGATTGGTTTTTGGTAAACAAGTCATCATCGAAAAGTTGTTGGGATTGTCATTTGAAATTTCGATGGAAAGTTTCTTTCAAACAAATCCAAAAAGTGCAGAATTATTATACAATAAGGCTTTGGATTATGTGTTTGAAGAACCAATTCCTCAGAATGATATTGTAATGGATCTTTTTTGTGGAACGGGAACCATTGGACAAATATTAGCAACACGCCGATCAGATATGAAAATTGTTGGTGTAGATATAGTTGCAGAAGCTATTGAAGATGCTAAACGAAATGCAAAAAGCAATAATTTAGAAGGTGCGGTTGAATTTTATGCAGCTGATGTGGGTAAATTCTTGCGTGAACACCCTGAATTCTCTGGTAAAATATCTTCAATTATCCTAGATCCACCGAGAGCTGGAATTGCCCCTAAAACTTTACAAAAAGTAATTGATTTAGGAGCCAAAAATATTGTCTATGTTTCTTGTAATCCTAGTACTCAGGCTCGTGATGCAGATATTTTAAGAAGAGCAGGCTATGAAATGGAAAAACTTTCATTAGTAGATCAATTTCCTCATACCGGACATATTGAAGCTATTGCAAAGTTTAAGAAAATTTAAAGTTCATTTTCAAAATTATCTTGCTTATTTTTGGTAATCAATTTTAGAATATGCAAGTTGAATTCATTTCGATTGGTGACGAATTACTAATTGGACAAACAGTCAATACAAATGCTTCATGGTTGGGACAGGAATTTTCCAAAAGAGGAGCGTTTATCAATCAAGTTGTTGCAATTAAAGATCAGGAAGAAGCAATTTTTACTGCTTTCGATTCTGCAATGAAAAATGCTGATGTAATAATTGTAACAGGTGGTTTAGGACCAACAAAAGATGATATTACTAAAAAAGTAATTTGTGATTATTTTCAAGATCAATTATATATTCACGAAGAAACGCTCACAAATGTCAAATCTTTTTTTGAACGTGTTAATCGTCCAATGTTGGATGTGAATATTCAACAAGCTGCTGTACCAAAATCTGCGAAAGTATTGTTTAATAAACAAGGTACAGCACCAGGCATGTGGATGGAACAAAATGGAAAAATATTAATTAGTTTACCAGGTGTACCTTATGAAATGAAAGGTATAATGTTAGATGAAGTGTTTCCTCGTTTACAACAACAATTCGGACTTTCTCAATTTTATTCAAAAACTGCAAATATTCAAGGAGTAGGAGAGTCATACATTGCGGATAAAATGTACGACTGGGAAAATAATTTAAGAAACGAAGGACTAGAATTAGCGTATTTACCTTCTCCTGGAATGGTGCGATTAAGAATTACATCAAAGAATGGATTGTCGGATGAAGTGCTTGTTAATTCGTATTTTGAACAAGTAGAATTAGCATTCCCTGATAATTTTTATGGTTATGGAGATTTGTCATTATCAGAAGTAGTCGGAGATTTATTAAAAAGGAATAAATTGACTTTAGCCACTGCAGAAAGTTGTACTGGTGGTGCATTAGGAGCGTCTATTGTAGCGATTGCAGGATCTTCAGCTTACTTTCAAGGTGGTTTTTTGACCTATACAAATGAACTAAAAAGTAAAATTTTAGGTGTTAATGAAATTCATTTTAGTACTGTAGGTGCAGTTAGCGAGGAAGTAGTCAAGGAAATGGCTATTGGAGGTCGAGAAAAATTAAACGTTGATTTTTGTGTCTCTGTTTCTGGTATTGCTGGCCCTGATGGTGGATCAGATGATAAACCCGTTGGTACCGTTTGGATTGCTGTTTCATCTCCCAATAGAACCATCGCTAAGAAATATCTATTCGGCGATAACAGAGACCGAAATATTAGTAGAAGTGTTTTGTCGGCTTTAAATTTATTGAGGAATGAAATTATTAATTATATGGCTGATAAATAACACAAACTAAACTGCTTACTTTAAAATTGATGATTAAAACTCTATTATACATCCACTTACTGATTGCTTTTTTATTGATTGTTGGTTGTGATCAACAAAAGAAAGACCCAATGCAATCAACCAAAACTTCTTCGTTAATAAAAAATGATTCAGTTTTTATTAATATGATTTTATCATTTGATACGCTATCTCAAGATGAAAAAATAGTTCGAACAGAGGAGATGTTGAATGAAATTAATCACGTTAAAAATAAAGACACAAGTGTTGCCTATAATTATTTGAAATATAAATGGCACAGTTATCATAATCAAACAGATAGCGCTTCATTTTATTATGATAAAATTCAGGTTAAAAATAATCGTGTTGACCTTTTTTGTTTAAAACAACACGAGGATATTTTTAAGAACTTAAATTCAAGCGATATAATTGATTATGAAACAAATTTAAAATTTCTAAATACAATCAATTTTGCTGAAAAAAAGAAAAGTCTATTGACATATGTGTTATACAACGATATGGCACGATTGAATTATCAAAATAGAAATTATAAAAAGGCTTTGCATTATTCTAATTTGTATTTTGGAAAGACACCTTTTAAAAATCATCCACATATTCAGTCGATGTATTATGAAATTCAAATTCTTTTATCAAAAACGATAAATGATGTTGATTTAATGAAAAAATCCTTAGATGAAATAAAGGTTTTAGCTAAAACTACAGATGATAAATTGCTTCAAGCTCGATACTATGATTATGAATCTCAATATTATTCTAAGCTAGAAAACTATTCACAAGCATTGGAAAGTAATAAAAAGTCATACTTATTTTTCAAAAATAATAATAGTTTGAAAAATTTACATATTAATAATTTGGCGTTATCATTTCTGAAAAACAATGATTTAGATTCGGCAATTTATTATTATAAAATTTCATTGGATTTATTAAAAAACGATGGACCAAATGCCAATTTTGAAGCAGTATATGGAGGATTGAGAG
>DAIOWV010000008.1:34996-48044 GCA_036758285.1 Taishania sp.
ATATCAAAAAAAAGGCGATTACAAAGAAGCACTATTTTATTTGGATGCATTTCTGAAAAATTATGTACACAATAGTGAACTAATTAAAAATCAAAAAATTGAAGAATTAGAGTTGACATTTGAAACAAATAAAAAAGATGTAGAAATTAAAACACTAAAAATCGAAAATGATTTAAAAGAAAAAGTAATTATTCAGCAAAAATGGTTGATAATCATAACGTTATTGCTTTTTGTTTTAGCAGGATTGGTTTTTTATACAATTTATTCAAGGAAAATTTTAAAAGAAAAAAACGAAAAATTAGAGATTGAAAATAACAAGTTTTTGTTAGAACAAAAAACTAGACAGATGCAATTAAACCCACATTTTATTTACAATGCGATTACCAATATGCAGGGTTTAATAATCAATGATGAGAAGATTTTAGCAAATAATTATTTGATAACCTTGTCAAAAGTTATTAGAAATATGTTGGAGCTAAACAGGGAAGATTATATCACAATTGGAGATGAAATTTCGTCTCTTTCTAATTATCTGAATCTTCAAAAAATGAGATTTCCAGACACATTTGATTTTATTATTAATAATAATAATGTTGAGCCTGACTTATTTTTGATTCCCCCAATGATTTTGCAACCATTTGTAGAAAATTCGATTGAACATGGATTTAAAGGAATAAAGTATAAAGGAGTAATTACCATAAATTTTGTTCAGGAAAACAATTCTTTAAAAATTGAAATACTAGATAATGGAACAACATTAAATCAAACACCGTCTTTAGATAAAAAATCTCTTTCCAGTATCATTACTCAAGAACGATTAGATTTGTTATTTAATAAAAATGGTAAAAAAAATGCATACTTTACAGCTACAAAACTAGAAAATGGGTTTGTGGTAAATATTATTATCCCCCTAATTAATTCTTGATATGAAGAAAATGAATGTATATATCTTGGAAGATGAAACAAATATTTTAAAATATATCATTTCATTGGTTCAAAACATCCCTTATCTTCAAATAGTTGGATATACGGGAGAGTTGTCAACAGCTAAAAATGAAATTCCAACATTAAAACCGGATATCGTTTTAGCTGATATCCATTTAAATGATGGAGTAAGTTTCACCCTGTTTCAAAATATAGACCTTAATTTTCATTTAATTTTCATTACATCCTACGATCACTTTGCAATTCAAGCTCTTAATATCGGTGCATTTGCTTATATTTTAAAACCAATTGAAATACAGGCTTTTAACGATACGATTGAAAAATGTTATTCTAAAAGTGAATCATTTTTAAATAATAAAAATCAATTACTTTTAACTCAAAATCAATTTGTTACAAAAAAAGAAATTGATAAAATAGCTTTGAGAACGTTTGACTTTATTCAAATAGTAAATGTTTCAGATATTTTATTTTGTCAAAGTGATAAAGGCTATACCACATTTTTTATCAATGACGGAACTAAAATAATTGTTTCAAAAGTTTTAAAAGAATATGAAGATATTCTTCCTGAATCACTGTTTATTCGCTGTCACCAATCTTTTCTTGTAAATATCAATTATATAGCGAAGTACTTCAAAGATGGACAGATAGAATTAGTTTCTAAACACACAATCCCAGTTTCAGAACGTAAACGAGAGGTTGTAATAGCTTTTATAAACAAAATATCTTAGTTGCAGATATTAGCTTTTTAAATACAGATATTGACAGAAATATCGCAAATAAAGAATAGGTAGTAATTAAAAGAATTGATTGTTATAGTTTTATACCATAAATATAAATTAAAATCAATTTTTATGAGTCCATTAGTTATTGTAATTATCGTTGTAGTCTTTGGTGCATGTGCATATTTTTCGATTTATATGTCTAAAAAAAGTAAAGGTATTATGGAAAAGTATAACCAACCAGAATATTATAAAAATGCCCCTACTTATTTGGATGAATTTATGAATGATAGATTTGATTTAATTAAGAAACAAATGCAAGGTGCCCCAATTGATGCATTTACCCAATGTGCTTATATAACAACACTTTCTAATAAAGCAAAATCTGTAGCTGCAACTGCTGCAAAAACTGTTGCTTGGGCTGCTGTAGGTGTTAAAGCTCGTTATAATGAAGCGGATCATGCTGCTTTCCTTGTTCTAAGTGGTGAAGAATTACACTATATCTTTTTTGAAGAGGGTGAAGCAAAACAACATCTAATTTTTGATCGTTTGAGATTGTTAAATGCAAAAAAAGGTGAATTGAGTAGTACAGAGAAAGTTACTAGAGTAAGTTCTTTAATGGGTAGAACGAATCATAAATTAATCATCGATATCGATGGAGAATCAATTGATTTGATTTATTATGATAAAGTTGAACGTTATCCAGATTCTACTTTGGTAATGGAAAAATCTGCATTTGATACAATGGGTAAGTTTAAATTAATGGGAACTTATTTCAAAGATCAATTTTATAAAAAATATTCTCACCTATCTAATTAATATCAAAATGAGTAAGTATCGTTTTAGCAATAGACCTTTAGATTATGTTTATGCAGTAATTTGGGTTGTAGTATTTGTTGTTTTTGCAGGCTACATATATTCGGGAGAAATGTTTGTCCCTAGAAATGGACGTATTCATATTGTTGCAATACTTATAGCTTGGATAGCGGAGTATTTAACATTAGTTGGAACTGCCATTTTATTTGTTGTGATAGGTCTTTTAATTGGATTGGGAATAATCTACAAAAAAGACTCTGACGACGATGATAAAATTATCAAGTCAAATAGATTGTAAGTTTAAATTCTGATTTATGTTTAATAAAATAAAGTATCGAATAGAAAATGACCAAATAACGGTTTTTACGGTTTATAGACTTTTTAATGTTTTTATTTTATTATGTGTTGTCTTTTTAGTTGTAACATTTGGTTTGATTTTTTCTGTTGCTGAAGAAATGACTTTAGAGCTGATCATTCAAACATTCTTGATAATGTCTATCACTTTGATGATAATGTTTTCAATCCCAGTTTTGTATGTAATTAAAGCTCAAATTATCTTTGATAACAAGTCATCAGAAATTTTTAAAAAAGGTCTTTTTTTTAAGAAGAAAATTATGAATTTTGATGATGTCCATTCTATTGAATTGAGTAATTTGGCTACTATTTCTGGGTATTTCATTAAGGAAAAAGGTGATAAATTTGGTAGAGGAATTTTTCTGCAAGGACAATCGGATAAATTTCAGAAAGATGTATTACCTGCAATCCATGCAATTGTTTTTAAAAAATCAGCTGTAGCGCCAGAAAAAAGTCAAACAGTTTTTTCTGGCAATTTTAAATACTTCACATTTTCAGATAATAAATATTATGTCAATCCCAATGCTTTTAAAAAGTATAAATGGGGATTTTTTATTTTTTCATTCATTTTTCTTGGTTTCTTATACTCATTTTTAACGAATGAGTTAGATGAGAGTGAAGTGAAATTCATTTACTTTTCTTTGATACCATTACTTATTTTTATTGGGTTATTTTCCAAGAGAACTTATTTTGACTTGCATAGCAATGAATTGACTTTTAAATTCTTTGGAGTCAAAATTTCTAAATTTTCGCTTTCCGATTTTCATAATTTTTCTATTATTAGAAAAACGACGAATGGTGTTTATAATGGAACAATGATCAAATTACTTTTTAGAAAGGACAATGGTCAAGTTAAAGAATCCTATGAGTTGTGGAATTTCAATAAAACACAAGGGATCGAAGATTTTATAACAGAAACTCGTTACATAATTGATCAAAATTCAAAGCATTAATTTGATAAGTTGAGACTTACATTCAATTAATTAATGAATTCAAATTCAAATTGTTCAGACATTTTTTGTTTTAAGATTTCACTTAATTCTGCCATGTCAATTTCACGACCTAGTTCATTCTTTAAAGATGTAACGGCTTTATCTTGTATTCCACAAGGAACAATGTGTGAAAAATAGCTTAAATCAGAATTCACATTAAATCCGATACCATGCATTGTGACCCAACGTGAACTTTTTACCCCCATTGCACAAATCTTTCTCGCAGTAGGTTTATCTCCATCTATCCAAACGCCAGTCATTCCATCAACTCGTCCAGACTCTAATCCATACGCTTTTAAGGTTTGGATGACAGACTCTTCTAAAAGACGCATGTATTTATGAATATCAGGAAAAAAATGATCTAAATCAAAGATGGGATAGCCTACTAATTGACCCGGTCCATGATAAGTAATATCACCTCCACGATTTATTTTGTAAAACTTTGCATCATGTTCATCCAACTCTTCATTGTTGAGTAGCAAGTGGGAAACATCTCCGCTTTTTCCTAATGTAAATACATGTGGATGCTCACAAAACAACAAATAATTTTTTGTTTCATCTACCAATTCACCATTTCGCAATCGAATTTTCTTATCAATTGTTTCACGAAATAATTTTTCCTGATAATCCCAGGCTTCTTGATAGTCAATCAACCCTAAAGATTGAAAGATGACTTGAGGTTTCATGATTATTGAAAATTTGCCAATTCAGATTTTAATCGATCGATGATTTTTATTTCCATTGCATCTGTCTGTGTTAGCTCAGATAAATAAAAAGAAGCCCAATCAACCAGATTTATCAAATAAATAGATCGCTCGATTAGATTACTTCCTTCAGCATTGATAGTCATTAATTTTGTTTTTTTAGAAACAACTTCACATGTAATCTCTACACGTTTTTCATTTCTGGGAAGTAAATCATTTGTGTTGAAATATACAACAGAAAAACGATCGTCGCCACCTCCCCAACCAACAAGTTCATTGTGGTTCATTTCAGGAATAACATGTGTCCAACACAACATTTTTGCATTTTCATTGAATTGCTGTTTAGCTCTTATCAAAACAGCTTCATATAGTGATGTTGCATAAAATACAGGAACAGTTCCTTTTAAAAATTCCGCAAGATTTAAAGCTTCTTTGCGAATTTCAATATTTTTTTGCTCAATTAATTGTTTAGCACTTGCAATCTGTTGTAATGAAGTATCAGCAATCATTCCTAACTTAGTTAGTATGTTTGTTACTTGTATAACTGAAAAAGCCAATGCAGTACGAGGAGGATTTCCACCAGGTACGATGACACAATCAAATTGATTTTTTTGACAATATTCTTTAAGCTCACCTCCAGAACAAACACCAATAATGTTTGCACCTTTGACTCTTGCTTCTTCAACAAAAAACAGCGTTTCTTCTGTGTTTCCGGAATAAGAAGAAGCGATCAACAATGTGTGTTTATCAATAAATGCAGGTGCAGTATAATCATGATAACATTGTACAGGAACTGTAATTTCATTTTGTACCCAAAAAGAGACTAATCTACCTCCAATACCAGACCCTCCCATACCACAGATAACTACGTTTCTGATTGGGTTGTTCGGTGTTTTGAAAACAGATTTTTGGGCTATAAGTAATCCTTCTTCAATATTGTTAGGGAAATCGGCAATTAGTTTATCCATGAGTTCAAATGAATTATTCTGTAAATATATATATTCTGCTGTTAAATGAATAGAAATTTCAAGTTTTTAGAAAATATTACTCTTCAGTTAATGATAGTATTTGTTGACAATAGAGTCCAAATCTAAACTTTTAGAAACCATTTCTATTTTTCTATCTTTTGAATTTGCTTCAATTCCTATCTTTTGAATATCGAATTGCTGTATTGATTCTAAATCGTGAGTAGAAAAAAGAATCACTAAGTTCATTTCTTGTGAAAGTGTATATAAAGTATGTAATAATCTTCGTTTATTTCTATAATCTAAAAAACTGGTTGGTTCATCTAATAGTAGAATAGGGGTTTGTTGTGTTAAAGCGCGTGCAATCGAACAAAGTTGTTTTTCACCATCACTTAATTGATAGGTAAATTTATTTTCCAAATGTGTGATATGAAGCTTATCAATGATTGTTTTAATAATTGAATTGTCATTTTGATTGAGTCTCCCAAAATTATTAATGTAAGGAGTACGACCAAGGGCAATAAAATCAAATACAGTCATAAAATCAATTTCAGGAAAACGAGCTGGTACAAAAGCAATTTGTTTAGCTAACTCTAACATCGAAAATTCCTGTATGTTCTTATTGTCTATAAAAATTGAACCTTCTAGCGCTTTTTCTTTGCCACAAATTGTTTTTAAAAATGTTGATTTTCCACTACCATTACTACCAATAAGTGCATAAATTGATCCAGAATGTAAGGTATCAAAATAAATTTGAGCAAGTGGCGAATCATAACCGATTTTTACATTTTTAAACTCAATCATGACCAACGTTTTAGTATGATGTAAATAACGAAAGGTGCACCAATCATTGATGTCACAGCGTTAATAGGAAGTAATAATATATCAGAAAATAGTTGTACAATAATATCACATATCAAAAGAAAAATTCCACCGATTAGCAATGTTCCTGTGATTAAATACAGGTGATTTTGTGTTTTGAAAATTATTTTTACAAGATTTGGGACAGCCATGCCGATGAATGCAATTGGTCCACAAAAAGCTGTAATTAAACCAGTTAATATTGACGTGATAAAAATGATTAATATTCGATTATTCCGAATATTTATTCCTAATAAAGAGGCATTTTCTTGACCCAAAACCAATGCGTTTAGTGACCGTATTAAAAGAAAGCTCGCAGCGATTCCTAAAATGAAGATACTTATTACTAATGGTAATTGTTGAAACGTAACTTGTTGTAATGAGCCCATTGCCCACATTGTAAATAATTTTAATTGATGTGCATCACTCTTTGCTTGTATGACGCTTATGAATGATGCAGAAAAACTCCCAAGCATAATCCCGACAAGCAATAATGAACCTTGAGAACGAATAAAACGAGCAAAAAATAAAATAGCAATTCCAAAAATAAAAGAACCTAATAGTGCACTGGAAATTAATCCCAAGTCTGAATGAAAAAAGGTAATACCTGATAAAAGTGTTAAAGCAACAAACAAACTAGAACCTGTACTTACGCCTAAAATATTTGGTTCTGCAAGCGTATTATTAAACAAGGTTTGCATCAGTAAACCAGCAACAGACAGACCTGCACCAGCCATAAATGAAACCAACATTCTAGGTAATCTTAAATCTCTCGCAATTAGATGATTGGTGTTTGAAATGTTGTAATCAAAAATTGAGTTCCAAAAATCTGAAAATGAAATAGATGTATGACCAATGAATAAATGAATAATCGAACAACCAATTAATAGAATTAACCCAAGAAGAAATTTTATCCGAATGCTCATATTTTCTTTACTTAAAACGAAGTTAGAAAATTTATTGCAAATGAACGGATGCATTTTGTAGAGTAAAATCAATTGTAAATAGATTGTTGAGAACTTGAGTTCATTATTTTTGTACTATTAATAATATTAAATCGAATTAAGATGGCTTTAATAAAATCGTGTAGAGGATTTTCTCCAAAATTTGAAGATGATTGTTGGTTTGCTGAAAATGCTACAATTGTTGGTGATGTTGAAATGGGAAATGAATGCTCAGTTTGGTTTAGTGCTGTTGTTCGTGGTGATGTAAATTCAATCCGAATGGGGAATCGCGTCAATGTACAAGATGGTGCAGTGATTCATTGTACGTATGAAAAAACGAAAACTATTTTAGGTAATAATGTCTCCATTGGTCATAATGCGTTGGTGCATGGATGTACGGTCGAAGACAATGTTTTGATAGGAATGGGTTCTATCGTGATGGATAATTGCTACATAGAATCAAATTGTATAATTGCAGCAGGTGCTGTTTTATTGGAAAATACTCGTGTAGAAAGTTGGAGTGTATATGCTGGTATTCCTGCTAAAAAGGTAAAAACTTTGACGCCAGAATTGTTTGAAGGAGAAGTACAAAGAATTGCAAATAACTACGTTAAATACTCAAGTTGGTTCAAAGAAAATGAAAACTGATTGTTGGTGTTTTAAAAAAATGTAATTTCGCGTAAATATCTATTTTTTATTAAATTAAAATAATATAGATAATTGGCATTTTGTTTGTTAAACAGCGTTTATGGATAAAGTTAAAATGGCATTTTTGCAACGAATTTTTAAGATAGTAACTGCATTTTTCTGTGGAGGATTAGCAACTGCTCAAACCAGCGCAATTCCCCCAATGAATGTACTTTTTATTGGAAATAGTTTTACTCACATGAACAGTATGCCTGTAATGTTTGAAAAATTAGCAATTTCAAAAAATGTACACATTAATGTCGTAATGAGTGCCAAAAGTAATCACACGTTTAAAATGCATTCTGAAAGACCGGATTTGTATGAAGATATCAATAAGGCAAAATGGGATTATGTGATTTTACAAGGTTTTAGTCGTGAGTTAAGTTATGGAAATGAACACATTGATACAGCTGTAATCCCTTACTTTCAAAAAATAGTAGATACATTAAAACATAATAATCCATGTGTGAAACCTTTGTTGTACATGACTTGGGGATATGAAAATGGATATGCCTATATGAATGAAATTGGTACTTACGAAGAAATGAGTGCATCAATAGAAAGTGGATATAGGTATTTGTCTGAATTGTACGATTTTGCTATCGTTCCTGTCGGCAATGTTTGGAAAGAAATTCGTAAAAATTATCCAGATTATGGGTTGTATCAAAAAGATGAACATCATCCGACAAAAATAGGTTCTTATGTTGTTGCATCTTCTTTTTATTCAGCTATTTTTAGAGCAAGTCCTGAAGGAGGTTACGCTTCCGGAATTCCAGATAATGTAGCATTAAACATTCAAAAAACAGCCTATAATTACATTAAAAATCATTTAGTTGAATACAAATTAGATCGAGATGTAATTGATGTAAACTATAAATTTACCAAAGAAGGTAAATACGAAGTGGATTGCTCTGCTAATTTTCCAAAAGCGACATCAATTATTTGGGACTTTGGAGACGGTAAAATTGTTGAAAATAAAAACAGAACAACACATTATTACGCAACTCATGGAAATTACAAAGTTAAGTTAACTGTTGAGGATGAATGTGGTCAACGAATTATCTATAGGGATGTTTATTTTAAGGAACCGTATCAACCAAAACCACCGAAAGTTTCAGCTCCAAAAACTGTTGATGTTGGGGTGAAAAAGAAGATATAAACCTTACTTTATACCGTAAAACTTATTAAAGAATTTTCTGATTGGACTTAGTATAAAGTCGAGCTTTAATTTTATTTGATCTAAGTATTTTACAAAGATCACAAAGGTAAGAATAAAGCATATTGCACCAAGTGTTACTTGCCAAGGATTAAGGCTGTTTCTGAATAAACGATTTAATCCCAGACCAGTCAAACTACCATACAAAACAACCATGTGTACAATGTAAATTGTAAGTGTATTTTGACCAATTTTCAAGAATAGGTTTTGTTTAACATCTCCAATTAACTTTTCAATAATCATCAACGTACTTAATGCTATCAAGACCATTCCAAATCGCATGTATATCCATTCTAAGACAGTTAATCTAAGAGTAAAAGGTTCACCAATAAGAGTATCTATCCAAGTTAAAATTTGCCAAGAAAATGCATATAAAAGTATACCAATCGTCATTGTAACTATTGGTGCTTTCCATGTTTGAACTTGTTTATTAAAATCGTGTAAAAAACAACCTAACATTGCACCATACATCGTATACCCCATCCATGGAACGATAGGGAAAATAGCTCTGGAACCAGGGCCGTGAAACATATTTTGAATAACATATGGAGCGTTTTTGGGCCATAATTCACCTTCAGCTAGTTGATCCAAATAAAGATTGAAACTAAAAAGTAACGTACCTGCAATAAAGTAATAAATCCAAAGTGGGATTACTTTAATGAGTTTATAAATACCAAATATTGCTAACGTAGTGAAAATACCTACTCCAATACATTGCAATACATGAAAAGCATAATATTGTAAGATAAACCCCCAGAACAACAATTCGATAGATCTTTTAAATCCTTTTTTTACTCGAATGTTTTCAAAATAATTTTCATTTCTTTTGCCAAGCAATAAATACATGAAAACCAATCCTGTAACTGTTAAGAAGATTGGTGAGGTAAAACCTCTGATGTATAGCCAAGTAGCGTAAATAGCATTAGAAGGGTCTCTAAACTCTTTCATCAATGAATCATCCACAAAATGGCCTTCTAACATTAACAAAATGGCAATAGATCGTGCCATGTCGATAAACATTAAACGGGGCTTTTTTGCCAAAGGAAGTTCAACAGTTTGATTAGTCATTTAGTCAAATTGAAATACAAAGTTAAAACTATTTCCTTGTAAATAATAAAATCAACTTTTTTTCAAAACTGGAATACTAATTATGAACTAATGTTGATTGTTCTGTCGAAGGTATTTCTAATCGCATTTTGTAGTAATTATACAATTCCATTTGCGTATGAAAAACTTTTTTATCAACTTTTCGATACTTGTTCTTTTGTAGTTTGCCAATGATACGAGTCTTCGCATTTCCTCTAAATTGATAATCAAAAATTAGATCAATTTCTTTTTGAAGTTTAGTATCATAAACAGGACAAGTAACTTCAATTCTTTTATTGAGATTTCGTTCCATCCAGTCTGCACTACTAATGAAATATAAAGAATTTCCAGTATTGTGGAACTTGAAAATTCTGGCATGTTCTAAAAATCGATCAACAATTGAATAAACAACAATATTTTCTGATTGACCGATTACTCCTGGAATTAAACAACAAATACCACGAATAATCATTTTTATTTTCACACCAGCATTACTAGCTTTATATAGCCAGTCAATCATTTCTTCGTCAGTCAGATTGTTTAATTTAATTATGATTTCTGCTTTTTCGCCACGTTTTGCTGCTGCAATTTCATTTTTGATTAAAGAGACAATCTTATTTCTGGTATTAATTGGTGAAACCAATAATTCCTTGAATCTTCGATTGAGATTGGGGTTTTCACTCTCCAATATTTCAAAAACTTTAGCAACTTCCAATCCTATTTTTTCATCTGATGTAATTAAACTTATATCACCATAAATACGAGCAGTTTTTTCATGAAAGTTTCCTGTTCCTATGTGGGTGATGTATTGTTTTTTATTACCATTCATTCTTGTAATCTGGATTAGTTTTGAATGGACTTTTAAATCTTGTGCACCATGTAAAACAGTTGCACCGTTTTCTTTTAATCTATTGGACCAATATAAGTTGTTTTCTTCATCAAATCGAGCCATTAACTCTAAGAATACCGTAACCTGTTTTCCATTACTTATTGCACTCATCAAGGCTTTCAAAACTTGTGAATCACGTGTTACTCGATACACATTAATTTTGATACTTCTTACTCTTGGGTCAATTGCAGCCTCTCGTAACAAGTCGACAAGGTAGTCGAATCGTTGATACGGATAATGTATCATTATATCTTGTTTTAAGACAACTTTCAAAACACTTTTTTGCCCTTCTAAAACGGGATGATTAAGAGGTGGCAAAGGTTTGTATACAAATTCAGGGTTGCCAAAATCAGGAAAGGACATGAAATCCTTGAAATTATGATAACGTCCACCTGCTATTGTGTTTACACCAAATTCAAGATTTAGATTTTTAAGTAAATATTCTAATAAATCGTGAGGCATATCTTGGTCATATACAAAACGAACTGGTGCTCCTTTTTTTCTTAATTTAATACTGTGCTCAATTTTTTCCTTTAAAGTGGTTGAGATATCATCATCTAAATTTAATTCTGCATCTCTTGTAAATTTAAAAGTAAAAGCTTCTATTTTGTGGTAAACAAAAATTGAAAATATAGCATCTAAATTTAAACGGATAATATCATCAATTAAAATAACCTTTTTCTTATCTCCTTCATTCATCAAATAAAATCGAGACATCAAGGAAGGTATCTTGATTAAAGCATACCGCAATTTCGTTGATCGAAGATTGGTCATTTTTACAGCTAAGTAAATACCAGAATCTTTGAGTCTTGGAAATGGAGTATGAGCAGTCAGAATAACGGGTACAATGGCGTGTTTTAACTTGAGATTAAAATAGGATTTTAATTCTAAAATCTGTTCTTCATTTAAGTTATTCTCTTGAACATGATAAATGTTATGATTACCCAATTCGTTTAAAATTGTTTGGTAAGCCAATTCAAACTGACGTTGTTGTTTTAATACAACAAGTCTGATTTCATTGAACAATTCTTTAGGAGATCCTTTGAATGCTTTAACATTTTTGTTTTTTACAGCAATGATTCGACGAACGTTTGCCACACGAACTCTAAAAAATTCGTCCATGTTATTGGAATAGATTCCTAAAAATCTCATTCTTTCAATTACAGGATTTCTTACATCTAGTGCTTCTTGCAAAACACGCTCATTAAAAGAAAGCCAACTCAATTCACGATTAAAAATATCCATGTGCAAATCATATGACAAAACAATTGAAAAAAATGCCTTTTTGCGTTAACGCAAGATTAATTATTGTTAAGGTTTTAAACGCGCATACCTTTTACAACACGATCTCTACGTTTTGTTTTTTGTAGTTTTTTCAACATTACCATTAAATATGCGTTTCCTGCTGAAGATTGGATCGTGTATTTTTCATTGCCATACGTTAATTCTCCTCCACGATTCATATCCCATGCAGCTACAAGATAATATTTTGCTGTTGCATTTTCTTGTCTTACATTGAACGTAAGTACACGCCCTTGACCGACTTCAAATCGGATGGTCATTTCACCTGTTTTACCATAACTTTCAAAAACTGCTGGAGTTTGAGCTTGGATAGTGATTCGATCTTCTTCTTTGTTTCTATTTGTTACAAGAACGCCGTTTTCTGCAGTACCTTGTGAACCAGAAGACTTAACTCTTTGTAGTACAATTGTTTGTGAAATATAGAATTGTACTTTCTTCAATTGTGTTTCAGCATCTAAACCAAATTCCTCTTTTATTTCATTTGTGAATGGAACCTTTGTTCCACAAGATGTTAAGACAATTCCCAATGCAAGAATAACTAAATATTTCATTTTTTAAATTTTTGATT
>DAIOWV010000008.1:48054-68215 GCA_036758285.1 Taishania sp.
AAACCGATGATGCTTCCAACTATTCAAGCAATCTTACAAATATAATAAGCTTTAGACATATCAAAAACCGTTCCTAATAGAAAAAAAAATATTTTAAAATCTGAATACCATTTTTAATCGAACTCAGATTTAAAATTGATTTATTGCTGTTTTTCTTTTTAATTCAGTTTAAAATATACAATTTTGTTAAAAAAATAGCTATGACACAATCGCAATTATATATTGATTCGCATAAACAAAAATTTATTGACGAATTATTTGATTTACTTAGAGTACCTTCAATTTCTGCAGATAAAGCATATAGTGCAGATGTTTTCAAAACTGCAGATATCATTGCTGATAAATTAAAAGAAATAGGTATTGATAATGTTGAAGTTTGTCAAACGGCCGGATACCCTGTTGTATATGGTGAAAAGATTGTTGACACTAGTTTGCCGACTGTTTTAGTGTATGGTCATTATGATGTTCAACCAGCTGATCCAATTGAACTATGGACCAATCCTCCATTTGAACCGATAATTAAAACAACTCCAATTCACCCTGAAGGAGCAATTTTTGCAAGAGGTGCATGTGATGATAAAGGTCAGATGTATATGCATGTAAAAGCCGTTGAAGCAATGATTGCAAGTGATGAACTTCCATGTAATGTGAAATTCATGATTGAAGGTGAAGAAGAAGTGGGTAGTCCGAATTTGGCAATTTTTGTGAAAGAAAATGTTGAAAAATTAAAAGCAGACATTATTCTAGTTTCTGATACTGGTATGTTAGCCAATGATGTACCTTCAGTTACAACTGGTTTAAGAGGATTGAGCTATGTTGAAGTGGAAGTTACAGGTCCAAATCGTGATTTACACTCTGGTTTGTATGGTGGATGTGTTGCAAATCCGATTAACATTCTTACTAAAATGATTGCTTCTCTTCACGATGAAAACAATCGTATAACGATACCTGGTTTTTATGATAAAGTTGTTGAATTGTCAGATGAAGAAAGAGCTGAGATGGCAAAAGCACCATTTTCTATCGATAAATACAATGAAGCTTTAGATATTCGTGAAGTTCACGGAGAAAAGGGATATTCAACCCCTGAAAGAGGTTCTATTCGACCTACTTTAGATGTTAATGGAATTTGGGGAGGTTATATTGGTGAAGGTGCAAAAACGGTAATTCCATCAAAAGCATTTGCTAAGATTTCTATGCGTTTGGTTCCTGACCAAAATCCAGATGAAATTACAAATTTGTTTAAATCGCACTTTGAATCCATTGCACCTGCAAGTGTACGTGTTGCAGTACATCCACATCATGGAGGAGAGGCTGCTGTAACACCCATTGATTCTATTGGTTATAAAGCTGCTAGTTTGGCTTATGAGCAAACATTTGGAAAGAAACCTATTCCAGTTAGAAGTGGAGGAAGTATTCCAATTGTAGCGATGTTTGAAAAAGTTTTAGGTTTAAAAACAATTTTAATGGGATTTGGTTTGGATAGTGATGCAATTCATTCTCCAAATGAACATTATGGCGTATTTAACTATTTTAAGGGAATTGAAACGATTCCATATTTCTATAAATATTTTACAGAATTGAACAAATGATTTTAAAAACATCGAAATTTTTTATTGGTATTCTTTTTCTTTTTTTAATGAATGCCTGCGATTTTGAAGACGTGCAATTTCGAAATGCAGAAAACTTCAAGTTGAAACAATTTGAAGGTAAAAAGGCTTCTCTTTCATTTGACGCAGTTTTGTACAATCCCAATGGGTATAATTTGAAAGTCAAACCTTCTACTTTTGATTTATACATCAACAATGTTCAAGTTGGTGTAATTAAGTTAGATGAGAAGGTGAAAATCAAAAAGAGAACTGAATCAACAGTTACGGTGCCTGTTACTGCAGAATTATCACCAGGAATATTACCAAAACTATTAACAATTGCTTTAAGTAAGTCTGCTTCGGTTAGGATTGTTGGAACTGCAAGGGGAGGTGTTTCTATTTTTACGAAGAAAAAGAAAATTGATGAAACACGAGAAATTCCTCTTAAGGATTTAAATTTATTGGATAATATTCCCTTTTTGAATAATTAATATTTTAAAGGCCTCATTTTAGAGGCCTTTTTTATTCTATAACGATTTTTTCGCCTAAATACTTTGGGGCTTTATTGAAAAGTAAATCTATAAAAACCTTATTCCTCGCAAAAGTTTCTCTTACTTTTGTCAGAAAACCACCGTATTGCACGACATCTTTTGCGTTATATCCAATTGCATCTATTCCATTTCTTCTTGCAAGATAAATAGCTCGTTCATTGTGAAATTTTTGTGATATGATGGTAAACGTTGTTTGACCAAATACTTCTTTGGCTCTAATAATTGAATCAAGCGTCCTGAAACCAGCATAGTCTAATATAATTTTATCTTCTGGAATTCCTTTTTCTACCAATGCATTTTTCATATCCAATGGTTCATTGTAAAATTCATTGCTATTGTCACCACTTACAATAATATAATCAATTTTGCCGCTTTGAAACAATTCTACAGCCGCATCGATTCTATATGAAAAATATAGATTTGGATTTCCACTTTTTAGTAGTTTACTTGTCCCAAGTAAAACTCCCACTCTTTTTTTGGGAATCTTATTTACTTCTGAATAGATAAAATTTTTAGATGCATTAACAATCGTCCAGTTACAGAAAATAGTTACAATTATTAGTAGACAAATTGCCACTAAACCAAATTTTATGATTTTTTTCTTCATGTTTACATCTTTGTTATACAAATTTAATTCTTTTTTTATTTTTAATAAAACTCTATTAATTAGTATTATATCCGATAATAATTAATTTAATCATTTATCAAACGAATGTTAAATGAAACAAAATATTTAATTACCGAATAAAATTTTGAACTCCTCACAACTTTGCAATGTCGATTCGATAATGGTTATATCAAATCTTCAAAACAATATTTTTCAAACATATAAAAAATTACAAATGAATAATTTAAGAAACAAAGTAAGTTTGATTGGACGTTTAGGTGGAACACCTGAATTTGTTACAACAGAAGGAGGGAAGGTACTTGCACGATTTTCATTAGCGGTAAGTAACAATTACAAAGATAAAAAAGGAAATTGGGTTGATGATACACAATGGCATAATGTAAATGCATGGGGTAAGACAGCTGAACTCGTTAAGGATAACTTAGATAAAGGACAAGAAATAATTATTGAAGGAAGAGTCGTAAATAGAAGTTATGAAACTAAAACTGGAGAAAAAAGATATTCCACAGTAATTGAAATGAATGAATTTTTAACGCTTTCATCAGGATCAAAAAAATAATTAAAATACTTAACCTATCGGCTAACCGATATAAACCAAAATTTTATGAATCACGTTAATTTAATTGGAAAAATGAGTTCTGCACCTAAAATAGTTGAACTTGATAATGGAAGGAAAATTGTTCAGTTTTCAATGTCAACAAATGAGATTGTACTAACGGCTGAGGGAACATCAAAAAAGAAAACACAGTGGCATCGAATGACTGCATGGGGAAAATGGGTGAGAGTAATGGAAGAATTAGGAACTATCGGATTGGAATTAGCAATTGAAGGGAAATTAACAACTCGTTTTTATAACAACAATGGCCAAAGACGTTGTGTTTCTGAAGTAGAAATAAATGATTTAGTAATCCTCTAAAAGCTGATTGATATGCAAACAATTCGTAATCATATAACATTAATTGGAAACATTGCTTCTGATAAAAAAGTGACAGAATTTGAAAATGGGAGTAAAGTAGTTCGATTTGATATTTCAACAGACAAGCAATACCGAACAAATAGTGGAAAAATTAAAAATGACATGGAGTGGCATAAAGTATTTGCTTGGGGAAACATCGCTGGATTTATCGAAAAATTTGGAGAAAAAGGTAAAAAAGTTGCTATTCATGGGAGGTTAATTACCCGATCTTACTTCAATCCTGAAGGAATAAAAAGAACCATTACCGAAGTTGAAATCAAACATATTCTTGGTTTGTAGACCATCCTAACCTAAACCTACCAAATCTAACCTACCTAAAACCGAGAAGCCGAATCATTATTGATTCGGCTTCTCTTGTTTTATATTAATTATTAAGACTAAATAATTACTTTATTGCAAATGTAACAGGTAAATTAAAATAGCTTCTAACTGGTTGACCATTAATTTTTCCTGGTTTCCATTGCGGCATTTTTTTAACCACTCGTATTGCTTCCTTATCACACTCATCGCAATTGGGTACACCTCTCGTTACTTTAACATCTTGTACAACACCATTTTTTTCTACAATAAAACGAACATTAGCTTTACCTTGACTTCCTGATATTCTTGGAAGTTCTGGATATTGCATGTTGCTACTTAAAAAGCGAACCATTTCTTTATATCCTCCTGGGTATTCCGGATCTTCATCAAGAATAGTAAATGGAACATCGTCTTTTATTTTTTCAACAACTTCTTGCTTTTTTGCTATTGGTTCTTTAAAAAGGTTTTCTTCATCATCAATGATAACATCTTTATCTCCGATTTTATTATTCATTGCTAAATCTTGGGTGTTAATTGATGTATTTACCTCATTGTCAGTTATGTCATATGTTCTAAAATCAATTTGAGATTTCAACGTTTCTGTTACGTTTTCAACCTCTTCTTTTTTAATTGGAATATCTATAACTACATCATCTTCTTCATCGAAAGCAAAAGGGATAATGTATTCATCGGTTGCTATTTTATCAGCATCTTCGGGTAACTCACGTACAAATAAATACGCTCCGTAACTCGCACCGATTGTTGCTACCAATGAGAAGAGTATCATTATGATTGTCTTATCATAATTTTTACGTATTTCATAAGCCCCATACTTTTTGTTTCTATCATTAAAAACAATTTCATTTCTTGTTGATGAGGTGATTTGCTGCCATTTTCTGGATGAAAAGAAATCATAAAGACTAACTGCAGATAAGGTTCCGATAATTAAAATGAGAATTTCCATAACTTTAATTTTTTAAGATTTAAACTAAGTTATGCTATTTAGTAGTGGGAAAAATCAATAAAGATTCTATGATGTAATTGATTGATTAAATGGTATTTATTTTTAATTTATCTATTGAATAACATGAAATATTATAAAATAACAAAGGCCGCTTCAGTGAAACGGCCTTTGTATTGCTTATACTAAGCGGAATTATTTTAGTTTAAATGAAACTGGTATACTGTAATAACTTCTTACAATTTTACCACCATTTTTAGCTGGTTTCCATTTTGGCATTGCTTTAATAACTCGCATTGCTTCTTTGTCGCATTCGCCACAACCAGGAACCCCTTTCTTAATGCTCACATTACCGATGCTACCATCTTTTTCAACAACGAATTGAGCAGTTGCTTTCCCCTCGATACCTGCTTGCACAGCCATTTCAGGATATTTCATGTTTTTGCTCAAAAACTTCATCATTTCAGAAATTCCACCAGGATACTCTGCTTCCTCTTCAACGAAAGTTTCGATTACTTCTGGTTTCTTTTCAACAACAGGATCTTTCTTTTCTTCAGGCTCTTTAAAAGGATCATCTTTATCATTTTTATGATCTTGATCTCCCGCTTTTGTGTCCTTTACGTCCTCTTGTGTGTTGATGATTGTTTCAACCTCCTCATCAGTTACTTCAAATTCTCTAAAGTCCAATTGCGTTTCCAAAGTTACAGGAGGTTCTTCCATAATTACTTCTTCTGGAATTTCCTCTTCTTCTTCTTCAGGCATTTCAAACTCTGCTTGGAATTCACTAATAGCAGTTTCTTCTTCCTCTACAGGCATTGATTTTACAAACAGATAAGCACCAAAGCTTACTCCAATTGCAGCAATCAAACCAAGAATAATGAAGATGATTGTTTTATCGTAATTTTTACGAATTTGATAAGCACCGTATTCTTTGTTTCTTTCATCAAATACAACTTCGTTTCTAGAAGATGATGTAACTTGTTGCCAACTTTTAGACGAAAAGAAATCGTAAAGTGAAACAATTAACACCAAAACAGCTAAAACTATTACTATTGAAATACTCATAACGGTTTATTATTTAGTTTTTGCTTTTACTAACTCAAGTTCCGAAGCAGTTATGTCTGTTGGTACAAACGCACCAATATCAGCAATTCGCAACTCATCGATCATATCGATAAAGTTTCTACATTTTGCCAAGTCGTCAGTTTTAACCAAAACTTTTAATGCAGCAGGCTTTCCTTTCGCTTCTTTTAACAAGCTATTGTAAGTCGTATCTGCAATTTGATTGTTTTTTAACTGAGCATCAAACTTTGCTTTTTCACCAAGTACAAAACGGTTTTTGTCTGTAAGTAATTTTCTTACTCCCTCAGAGCCAAATGTTGTTTCAGACAATTGAGTTGCCGGATTTCCTTCTTTGTCTCCTGCTGGATAGAATTTACCTTCATAATAGAAGATTTTATCTTCTGAAAGTAAAAATGTAATTGCATTATTAACTTGTGGAGGCTTTGAGTTTGGATCCTTTTCTGTTTCTTTAGCAGGATATGCTAAATTCATGATTTTAGGTTTGCTAAACGTTGACGTCATAACAAAAAACGTAAGCAGTAGGAATCCTAAGTCAACCATTGGAGTCATATCCACTGTAGGGATACCTCGTTTGGCTCTCTTTTTACCACCTTTATGGTCTTGACCTCCTGAATCTTGTATCTGTGCCATATTTTATTGTTTTCGTGGATCAGCTTTAAGAGAAGTAATAAAACTTAAGTTGTTTTCTTTTAAGTCTCTAAATGTTTCTACCACTTTCTTTGCATAAATATAATCTGCTTTTCCGTCTACTTTTAGAACAAATTTTGGTTTAAAGTCAACAGCTTTTACATCAAGTTGTTTTGCTTTTGCAGCCAAAAATTCACCTTCTCCGTATGCCAACATTTCAGATCTCCCTGCTGTTATCCAATCTTTCAATTGGTTATTAGTGGAGTCTGTTGGGATACCAAAAGATTGATCAACAAAAGCTTGACGATCATGTTCTTCTAATTCTAGGTACTTAGGTAACTGATTTACCGAACATCCAAAATCAGAGATTTTTTCAAACTTTTCAACTTGTTCTTTTGTAAAAGGGATTTTGTATTTTTCAGAAATACGTGCAAGCACATTTTTCTTAACATCCCCTTTTGCTGTGATTCCGTAATAAACTCGCCCTTTATCATCAACAGTTACACGAACTAACATATCGTTAGGGATAACTGTTTCAGCAATACTGGCAGGAACATCTACGGGTACAACTTCGTCTGTACGGAAATTAGCAGAAAGCATAAAGAAAGTCACTAGTAAGAATGCCAAGTCCACCATCGGTGTCATGTCAATCCCAGGAGCGCTTTTTGGTTTACTTACTTTCGCCATTTCTTTTTGATTTAATTAATTAAAAAATATTTTCTACAATTATTTAACTGACTTAGAGAAGTCTTGTACAATTGTAAAGCTTGCTTCATCCATGCTGTGTGTCATTTGATCCACTTTAGTAGAGAACAAGTTGTAGAAAATAATCGCGATAGTTGAACCTGTAATACCTAATGCAGTATTAATTAAGGCCTCAGAAATACCTGCAGATAATTGAGCTGTATCCGGAGCACCGTGAGCCATCGCACCAAATGATTTAATCATCCCTAGTACCGTTCCGATCAAACCAACTAATACCGAAATAGAAGCGATAGTTGAAAGTACAGGTAAGTTTTTAGACATCATAGGCAACTCTAAAGCTGTAGCTTCCTCTAATTCTTTTTTAACTGTTTCAATTTTTTGTTCTTTATTTAAAGAAGAATCATTTCTTGCTGAGTCATATTTTTCTAATCCTGCAGCAACAACGTTTGCCAAAGATCCTTTTTGTTTTTCACAAGCTTCTTTTGCTCCTTCTACATTACCTTCAGCTAACAAATCTTTGATTTGAACTACGAAAGCATCTAAGTTACCTTTTCCTTTGATTTTACCTAAAGTAATGAAACGCTCAACTGTATAAATGATAGAAATTAATACAATAGAAAGTAACATTGGTACAATGAATCCCCCTTTGTAAACTATTCCTAAATAGTTACCTTGAAGTGGTTCGTTATTTGGATCGTTGTCGATAAAGTTTGCTGGGTTACCAAAAATGAATTTGTAAACCAAAATACCAATTACCAAAGCAATTACAATGGCAATTGCACCAACTAGTGCGGAAAAACCTCCCGCAGACTTTTTACTACTCATAATTCAATTTTTAAGTTCTTAAACATTAGTTAATCTGACAAACTTAATAAAAGGATTTGAAATAAACCAAATTCAAATCTATCTCTGTAAAATTTTTTATTCAAATGGGTTAATTTCTATTTTAAATAGGGCTTTTAGAAACTAATGTGTATTCAAATGGAGGTTTTATTTTTAGCTTTTATAAGTTAATAAAAAATCCAATTACTTGTTTTACAACGTTTTATTTATTTGAATTGGTTGTTTCTTATTTTTGAATTTCACTAATAAAATAAAGGCTGAAACATTTTTTGTTTCAGCCTTTATTTATGGTTAACTTATTGTTTTATAGGATATTTATATCCTATCTAATACATATAGAACTAATTCTTTCATTTCTTCGTTGTATCCTTTAGAAAACTGCATATTGGGTCTGTTTGCAACTCCTAGACAAATTGTTGTGCTTTTATGTCCCAATGCTTTTGATAAAGAAAACAAGGCAGAACTTTCCATTTCAAAATTGATAATTTTCAAATCTAACTCATCAAATGATGTAATTCTATCATTTAATTCTGTTGTTTTTGTTTTTAGATTTAACTGACGACCCTGAGGTCCATAAAATCCACTGCTGGTTATTGTAATACCTGTGTTTGTTTTTTCCGAAGAAAAACGTTCAGTTAATTCTTTGTCTGCTTCTATATAATAGGGTAATACATTTTGAGGAAGCTGTAAGTGTTGTTGAATTTTTTTATTTGAGTTAATTTCGGTTTCAGTAAATGGGATCTCATAAAAATGAGCAACATTATCCAGACCAAAAGCAGCTCTACTCAATAAATAAGAGTGTACAGGTATTGTTGGTTGTAAAATTCCACAAGTTCCAATTCTTACAAGCTCCAAAGAGATTTTTTCTTTTTTAGTTTCTCTTTTTTCTAAGTCGATGTTTACGAGCGCATCTAATTCATTTATTACAATGTCGATATTGTCAGTACCAATTCCGCTAGACATTACGGTAATTCTTTTTCCTTTATATGTACCAGTATGTGTAACAAACTCACGATGTTGAGCTTTATGTTCGATGGTATCAAAAAAAGAACTTATTAATTGAACTCGATCTTGGTCTCCAACCAAAATGATTTTTGTAGATATATTTTCAGGTGCTAATCCTAAGTGATAAACTTTACCAGTTTTATCAAGTACTAATTCTGAAGCAGGAAATTCCATATTTTTATTGTATTTACTCGCAATGATACATATTTTTTTGAAAAACATTAAAATGATTGTATTCTTTTATCTTCGTAATGTCTTTATCTTTGAGTATGTTGAATTTGTTTGAGAGTGGTATTTTTAAGTCAGAAATTATTTTAAGACGCAATGAATATTTAAAAAATAATGATTCTATTGATACTTCAATTTATTATATAAAAGAGGGTGCTGTTCGTGTTTTTATAATGGATTCGGAAGAAGAACGCACTGTTCGATTTGGTTATGAACAGAACATCATAACTTCATTGGATTCATTTTTATTAGAAGATAAATCAGACTTTATTATTCAAGCAATAAAAAAAACAATTGTACTGAAGGCTTCCAAGAAGGATTTTTATGAATTTGTTCGATCTTCGACAGATAATTTAAATATGTATCATGAAATTTTAGAAAATTTGATTGTTCAACAATTAGAAAGGGAAAAGGATTTGTTGACAAATTCTCCTAAAGAAAGATACGAACGAGTTTTAAGAAGAAGTCCACAGTTATTTCAATTGATTCCCAATAAATACATTGCGAATTATCTTCGAATGACTCCCGAAACCTTATCACGATTAAAAAAATCTTGATTTCAATCAATGAATTAATTTTCTATTTGTTGGAATTTTGCAAATAAAAAAGATGAAACAAGATGTGCATTTATTGATTGAAACATTAAAAGATACTGTTTCTAAAGTTGATTTGAGAATCAGACAAATTGGTGAATTCCCAATCGATCAGTTAAATTATAGAGAAAGAGAAGATTCGTGGAGTGTTTTAGAATGTATTGAACATTTAAATAGATATGGTCGTTTTTATATTCCTGAAATTACAAATCGATTAAAAGTATATCATGCTAGAACAAGAACTGATGGAGCAAAAAAATATTATTTTAAAAGTGGTTTATTAGGGGGGTATTTTCTGAAAAGTATGTTGCCCAAAGAAAATTTAAAAAAGATGGCTACTTTTCAATCCATGAATCCAATTCATAGTCAATTAGATTTATCAGTCATAAAAGAGTTTTTAGATCAATTAGAAGAATTATCTCAACTTTTGAATCAAATAAATGGAAACGAATTATCAAAAATTAGAACTTCTATTTCAATTACTACTCTGATTAAATTGAAATTAGGAGATACTTTTCAGTTTGTAATCAATCATATTCTTCGCCATTTGGTTCAGGTCGAAAATTGTATAAAAAGTAGTACATTAGACAAAAA
The DNA here is from genome assembly GCA_036758285.1 of Taishania sp. Taxonomy (GTDB): domain Bacteria; phylum Bacteroidota; class Bacteroidia; order Flavobacteriales_D; family Crocinitomicaceae; genus Taishania. Next base: position 58,735 of record DAIOWV010000008.1, read on the forward strand.
ATAATAGATGAATCACATATTTTTAATTTTTGCTTCGTTTTTTGTTTGTCAATTTGCTAGTGCACAATTGGTTGGTGGAGATGTTGTGAAAGAAGGGCGTAAGTTAGCTGAACCTTCAAGCTTTATGATGTATGAAGATGTTGAAGGGGCTATTTTCTTTCGTTTAGCTGTAGATCGTGAAGGGAAAGTTACATCAGCTCAATTTATTCCAGATAAATCAATAATTATTTCTACACCTTTACAAGTTCGAGCTAAACAATATGTATCCCAGTTATTATTTGAACCAGGAACATATTATCCAAAATTTCATAGTTGTGAAGTGAAAATCAATTTAGTTAATGATTAGTAAATCATAGTTTTTGATTGTTACTTTGAAATTGCAATTCGAACTTTTTGTCCTTTAATTTTATGTTTTCTTAATTCAAAAAGTAAATCAGGTAAAAAATCTGCTTTGATTGCAACGTATGAACTATTATCAAGAACAGAGATAACACCAATGTCAGATTTTGTAATTCCTCCTTTCTGACAAATAAAACCTACTAAATCAATTTTATTAACCTTGTCTTTTTTTCCAGCGCTAAAGTAAACTGTTTCCCAATCAGGCAAGTAATAATCTAATGAGTTGTCAGGTTTCATTTTTTTCAATGATGGCAATTGATAGCTTGCCTTTTCGATTTGATCTTCAAATAGATATACACTTCCATCTTCACTCATTCTAGCAGTTCTCCCATTTCTGTGAATGAAAGCATCTTCTTTGTCTGGTAATTGATAATGAATGATGTGTTTTATTTGTGGGATATCTAAACCTCTAGCTCCAAGGTCTGTGCAAATTAGAATGGGATTGCTACCATTTCGAAATTTAATTAATGAACGTTCTCTTTCATCTTGTTCCATTCCACCATGGTATGCAGTTACAGCAATGTGTTCCTCTTCAAAAAATGAAAGTAAACCATCTACATCTTCTCTGAAATTGCAGAAAATGATGCTGGGCTCGTGTCTAAATTGACTAATCATTTTTCGTATTAGGAATAATTTTTCACCAGAACCTTGAACTAAATGATATGTTATATCTGGTTGCTTCATCTCATTTAGAGCATCGATATAAACAGGGTTTTTTAGGTTCACAAACGATGGAAATTCATCTAGTTTAGTAGCTGAAGAGAAAAAACATTTTTTTAGTTGTCTAATTTCACGATGTATATGTTCAATTTCATTTAAAAATCCAATTTCTAAACATTTATCAAATTCATCAACAACAAAGTATTTAACGGAATCAATTGATAAATTACCTCTTCTTAAATGGTCAGATATCCTTCCTGGTGTACCTACAACAATCGTTGGTGAGGCAGATAAATTTTGAATTTCTGTTTTAATAGAATGACCTCCGTAACAAGCAGTAATACTAATATCTGTTTTTAAAGATTTAAATGTTTGTTCGATTTGTAAAGCTAATTCTCTTGTAGGAGAAAGTATTAATGCTTGAATACCTTGTTTTTCATTTTTTTCAAGTAACTCCACCAATGGAATTAAAAATGCAAGGGTTTTTCCAGATCCTGTTGGAGCGTATAAAACGATTTCACTATGTTGGTTGTACTTATTTAGAGATTCCTTTTGTATTAATGTCCACTCTTTGAAGCCAAGATTATTTTTTATTGTATCGATTATTTTCATGAATACAAAGTAAACGAATATATGATTGTCTTTTACAGAATCTTAATTTTTATGATTTTATCGGTCATTTTTATCATTTAGTCAGAATAATTACTCAGTCGTCTAAAAAATCCTATTGTTTGTCGAAATGTTGTTTTGGTGTTGGAATTAAGTATGTATGTTTGTGTCATCAAAGTTGATGGTTGATTTTAGAAATAAGAGAAATCATTTTAACTAAAGATCTTTTTCAGTGAATAGTGGTTAGGTTAGGTTAGGAAACGGTTCTAATGAACCGTTTTTTTTATTTAATTACTATCAAGTTGTAACTTACTTTTGATTTTTTGGCTACTTTTAATATTTAAATAAATTTTTTTGATTGAAAGAATGACATTTATATTTATTTTTTTATTTGTAGCAATTGGTTTTTCTCAAGATGTAAATCCTGACAATAAACTTTTATGGGAAATTACCACTAAAGGGCAAAAAAAGAAAAGCTATCTGTATGGTAGTTTTCACACCAATGATAAGCGTGTATTCAATTTTAGCGATTCTGTTTATTTTGCTCTTAAAAATGCTGATATTGTTTGTCTTGAGACAGATATTTATGGAATGTTTAAGGATTGGGATACTCGTTTAGAAAATCTATCAATCAATTATGATAATTCAGGAAACCCATATACAAGTTCAACTTCACCAACAATTACATCTTATGGAAATGAGGATGGTATGCCTCAATTTTTAGATTTATATTTTTTGCAATATGGATTAATGACCGATAAAGATTTTCATGCTTTAGAATCCATTGAAGAACAAATAGGATTGACAGAACCTGCTTTTTCATGGCCAAATAATCCGTATACAAGAAAATTTACGCAAGTAGAAGATAAATCAATCAAACTTTATATAAATGGAGATATTGAAGCTCTTGAAAAATCATTGAGAACTAGCTTAAAATGGAATCCAGAGTTTTATAAACAATTAATTACTGACCGTAATTATATAATGGCTGATGGTATTGATACAGTTGTTCAAAATAAAGGTGCGTTTATTGTTGTTGGTGCAGGACATTTAGGTGGAGATAAGGGTATTGTCAATTTATTAAGAAGTAAAGGGCATAAATTACGACCTGTAACTTCAATTTATTCCAAAGAGCCGATTAAAGAAAAACAAGAAGTCTTGGCAATGAAGAATTATCTATATCATGATTCGATCACCAATATTGTTGTTTCGTTGCCAGGGAAACCTTTTGAAATGGAAAAAGATGGTGTTGTTTTGAATTTAATTTATCGTGAGATGGGGCAGGGGAACACCTATTTCGTTGAGGTAATTGAAAAATTAGAAACACAAACAATGGAAACAGTAGCAATGGATTATATTCAAAGCCCTGGAGACTCGAAGAAAAAATCGGGAGTATTAGATGATGGAACGCCTTATATTGAAGGTATATCAGATTCCTATCCAGAGGGATTATCATGGGTGCGAGTACTAGAATCTGAAAAATATTTTGCTATTTTAAAAACCTTTGGAGGTAATAAATTCATGAACTCTTCTCGCCCACAAATATTCTTTAATAAGGTTTGGTTTGATTAATTTTTATCAAACAATTGAAGATACTTTGAGAGGTTTGCTTCCACCGAATAACGAGCTTTAACGGTTGCCTTCCCTTCTAATCCAATTCTTTTCCTTGTTTCTTGATTTTCTATCAATTGTTTTAAATAACGATAGAAGTCTTCATTTGTAGTCGCCAGAAATCCATTTTCACCATTTTTTATAATATCTAGGTTAACTCCTACAGGTGATAATACGGATGGAATCCCAAGTGACATATATTGAAGGGCTTTGAATCCACATTTTCCTTTTGACCATTGATCCTCTACTAAAGGCATAATTCCAATAGAAAAAGTACTTAAATCTTTGATTTCAGTTTCTTTATTCCATTTGATAAACTTCAATGATTTGGTTTCGAAATCAGGTTTTTTATCTGAGATGATGACAAATGAAAAATTAAATTCAGTTTCTAATTTTTTGATTACATCTACGATTGCATTTAAATAGTGCATTGTTGAGTGAGATCCTGTCCATCCAACACATATTTTTTCATTTTGATAATCAATCGTTTCATTATGGTGATTTTCCATGTCAATTGTTGTTGGGATGACAATCACATTTGGGTTGTATTTTTTTGCATAATCTGCCAAATATTGATTGCCAACAGTTACAGTTGAAGCCCATTTTATGGAATATTTTACTTTCCAAAAACATTTAATCCATTGAAAATTTGCATTCGACTCAGAATAATTGGGGATCCAAATAGCATCATCAAAATCGTAAATATATTTTACACGCAATAGTTTAGCTGTTAAAAACTCAAAAACAGGCGGGCCAAAGTGGGCCATTTCACGGTGGACAAAAATATAATCTGATTTTTTTATTTTAAATAATAATCGAAAACGACGAAGAAAACCTGTCATCATAATGATTATTTTTTGGAACATAAGTCCATTCTTGTAAAGAACATTCCATCCTTTGTTTTTGAATTGCTCTATATATTGCTCATATCTAAAGCGTTGAGAAGGTGCTGTTCCGTGTGGATATGGTGAGAGAATGTAAATTTTTTTGTTCAAAATGTCCATATGTGTGTATTGTAAATGTGTCAACATGACATTTAATTGCTTCTCTAGATATTTTTCTGTCAAAAATAGTAAAAATAACGTGTTGCTTTATCCTATTAACGGATAATCAATACTTAAAGATGAAGACAAAATTTCCGATTCAATTATTTAACTAAATTTTAAGAAAAAACAGTAAAAATTAAGACTTCTAGCTAAATTTTGTTCGTATCTTTGTATTAGAGTTAGTTTTCATAAGTAGTAGTTTAGGTTATGCAAAAGAGAAAGCCCCTTATGGTTTTCTCTTTTGTATTTTATAAACTTTCCATAAAATAAATATTTGCAATTTTTTGATAATATGTCTTGTTTGGCATGAAGTTTGAAACATACTTTAATCAGTAGTAAGAGTTAGTTTTCATAAGTAGTAGTAGTTTAGGTTAAGTAAAGAGAAAATTCATTTTGGATTTTCTCTTTTACATTTATAGCTATTTGATCCTATCACATTCATTTTTACATAAGAATTGAAATGTTAAATTCTAGAATGGGCGTTCAAATTGTTTAATGAATTTTGGATGTCACAAAGGGTAGGGATATTACTTTTTCCTGATGTTATTAAAGTTATACTTAATATAGTAAATTGTTGTTTTTATAATCTTTATTATTTAAATAAATAGTTGTTTTTCAGTTTTATATTGTTTTATTTCTGATTTTTTATATCTGGAATACAATAAGATTTAACTTTCTTCGTTTATTATAGTAGAGCAAAGTTTAATGAAGTGTTAAAATCTTCTTAAAGAATGTTAAATATTATGCACGCATATTAAAAATACATATCTTTGTTATGTGATGTTAAAGAAGTCACTTTCGAAAAAACGGAAATTTTTAAATAAAGTTTGAGTAGAATTAAATAGTAGTAGTAAGAGTTAGTTTTCATAAGTAGTAGTAGTTTAGGTTAATGTAAAAGAGGAGACATCAGTGCTCCTCTTTTATATTTATAGACATTTTTAACTCACTTTTAATCCATTTTGTACGGGCTTATCGGTTGTTAGTAGTGTAACTTCTTTACCATTTACCGCTCCAAGAATTAAACATTCGCTTTGTATTGTAGCAATTTGTTTTTTGGGGAAATTAACAACAGCCGTTACTTGTTTTCCAATTAATTCTTCTGGTTGATAAAGCTGAGTGATTTGGGCAGATGTTTTCCTTGTTCCAATTTCGCCGAAATCAATAACAAGTTTATATGCGGGATTTCGTACTTCATGAAATATTTCGGCACTTACTATCGTTCCAATACGGATTTCTATTTTTTCGAAATCACTCCAACTGATTAAGTCTTTTGATGTTTCCATATTCAATAAAATTTATAAAACTAGTAATCGATCTTAGTGTTAATAGACGATTTTTAACTTTTTCAAGAATTCTAAACATTTTTCTTTTAGGAAAAACAAGAGTACTATTCCAATGATAACACCAGATGCATTTGCAATTAAATCTTTCCAATCTACTTCACGTCCAGGAACAAATCCTTGAAGAAATTCTAATAATGCACTAAATAATAAGATCAAAATTCCCATGATTGTCCATTTGTTTTTCGAAAAAAGCAATCCAGTATTGAATGTAAGCGTTGAATATGCCAGTAAATGACCAATTTTATCATTTACAGAAATATTTACACCTCCACTAGGGGCTTTTAGACTTAAATAAATAATTGCAATTATAACAGTTAGAAGACTTAACTTAATCCAATTCATAGCGTAGTTCTTTGCCTTTTTTTATCGCAGGAATTCCTTCTGTTAACCATCTTGGAGCAGGTTGATTTTGTAAATAATGATCAAAAAATTGACGCATACGAATACTTAAATCTCTTCTATTTGCAATTTTCATTAAATTATGTTCATCTCCATTATAATTTAGCATCCAACATGGTTTTCCTAAACGACGCATTCCTGTAAAAATCTCAATACCTTGATACCATGGAACAGCACCATCATCATCATTGTGCATAATTAATAGAGGTGTATTAACTTTAGGTAAATGAAAAACGGGTGAGTTTTCAATGTATAATTCTGGAGCTTCCCACATTGTTTTTCCAATTCTACTTTGCGTTTTTTCGTATTGAAATTGGCGACTCATACCTGTTCCCCAACGAATTCCACCAAATGCAGAAAACATATTTCCAACTGGAGCACCTGCCATTGCTGCTTTATATCGTGTTGTCATTGTTACCAATTGTGCTGTTTGATATCCTCCCCAACTTTGACCTTGCAACCCCATTCTCGTGGAATCTATATTGGGATATTTTTTTAATACAGCATCCGTTCCGCTCATAATACAGTCATAAGCTCCTCTGGCTGGATACCCTGGTTCGTATCGTACATCAGGAATGAATACGATGTAATCTGCTGAAGCATATTCTGTTGGGAAAATAATTGAAGCTGTTGGTCTTGGTGCATAATGGTTGTGTAAATCATCAGAATAGAGTTCGTAATAATAAACAAGTAAAGGATATGATTTTGAAGGGTCATAATTTTCTGGTTTATATACCAATCCTTCTAATTCTAGGCCTTTATATGTTTTCCATGAAATCAATTCCACTGTTGCCCAATTATAATCTTTTTGTTGTGGGTTTGTGTTTGAAATTTGCTTGATATTTTTCACTGAATCCTTCCAGAAGTTTAGATCTGGGTATTCTTGAACAGATTGTTTTCTAATTGAATATACGGAAGAATTTTTCGCTTTTTTCAGAGATGAAATTTTAGCATCCCAATAATTTTGTTGAATTGGTTTTCCATTTTCAATGGTGTAAAAATGTGAACCTTTTGTTTTTTTATCCAATCCGATTAAGAAGAAATTATCCAGTTCTGTGAAAGTTGAATCCGTATTCCACCTGCGTGCACTAAATTCAATATTGTTCAGTTTTCCTATGTTTTGAGTTATTGAAATAAGCTCGTTTTTTGAAAATTCGTAAACATAGAAGTCATTTTTTTCAGATAAAAATAATTGATCCCCATTTTTATTCCAACCATAATTACCAATGGCGAACTCTTCCATCGGCATTCCATTTTTATCACCAGACCATGTTTTTTCTTTAGCATTACAAGTTAAACAGGTTTCAGAATTATCAATTAAATTAATAGAATAGTAATTTCCATTTTCGTGATTGAAATAAACAAACTTATCACCTTTACGTGAAAGATTTATTGCGTTTGTAACTCCCTTTTTGATAAGTTTGTGTTCTCCTGTTTTAATATTTGTGAGATAATAATCTCTTTTACCTGAAATATCCCACATAGATTCTAATTCATAAGGAAATGAATTAGAAGAAAGTGCAAAATCAGAAAGTTCATAAAAATTGTATTGTAATTTTAATGTATCATTTTCTAGTCCAGTAATTTTTCCAGAATTAAAATCGTAAGAATACCAGTAGGCTTTGTTTTGGTCTCTTTTCAAGTTTTTTAATTGCTGTGTTTGCAAAACAGGTTCGTTGTACGTCCATAAATCAAATTTTGCCTTTTCGCTATCAATTAACGAGTCTTTAGGTTCTTGAAATGGAATGTCATTTACACCAAAATATAAATGATTGTTAACTTCTGAAAATTTTGGTTTAATGTTTTTTACTACTGTCCATTCTTTTGGAATATTTTCAGAAGTAGTGTCAATTAAACATGATAATTGATTGTTTGTGAGATCGTAAAGAAATAGTTCGAAAACTTTTGTTTTAGTGGTATCCTGAGCACCAAGGAATACTAATTTGTTTGCATTTTTATCGAAAGTAATTCCATCAACCCCAGTAAACGTTCGTTCAACAGTAGTTGTTTTATCTGTATTCAAATGAATAATATTTACAGTACAAGTGTCGTTTACTTGTTGAATGTATGTTAATACTTCTCCTTTCTCTGAAATAGAGTAATCGATTACATTTTTAAAAGCATAATTTTTGCCATTTTCTAAATTCTTTAATCGTAGAACTTTCCCATCAGATTTTGGTTCCTTGTCTTTTTTTGGTTCTTCAGTTTTTGTTTTTTTAGCTTTCTTTTTTTTCTTTTTGGAAGTGGATTCTTCTTCTTTTTTATCCTCTCTTATTGTATTGTCATTTTCTAAATAACTCAACCAATCATGTTTTTTTCCAATTTTATGTTCTTTGACATTTGCAATTTTTTCAATTTCCTGTTTTTCAAATGAATAGATGGCAAGTGAATCTTTTGGCCATTTTTTCTTATCAACTTTATCTAATTCAACTTTTCTAAGTGTATCATAACCAGCCTCAATTGAATAGATTAAGTAGTTTTCATCTTGCGAAAAATTAGCATTTTTAGCTCGTAAAACAGAATCAAGTGTATTTGTTTCAGTATTGTACCAATATAAATAGGTATCACCTTTATGCGGTTGAATTTCGTATGTGATGTATTTGCCACTTGAAGAAATTTGTTCGTTTTTTAAGGTTTTCCAACCATCAAAAGCATTAAAATCAATAACTTTTTTTTGTGAAAACAAATTATTGGAAATTAACAAGCCGATTGAAAAAATAAGGGTAATTATAGAACGTATCATATTTTTCATTTACTATTAACAATTCTTAATATTGTAAAAGTAACGAAATATGCCGAAATTAAAGGAGATTTTAGGTTGTCATCAATTCTTAAAAATTGAATTTATTGATAAAATGTAACTTTTTCATGAAATTGAGTTATTCATTAATAACGGAAAATAAACTCTTAAGTTTTTATTTTTTGAAACTATAAGTGTCTGATTTTAAAACTTATGTTATGAAATGTTTTTTACTTTTCTTTTTTGGATTTCTTTTAATATTGAACGGTTTTTCTCAATCAGAAAAAACAGAGGGTTGTACTACTTCAAAAAGTTTTGATTATCCGCCAATAGCAAAAACCTGTCATTATTCAATTGTTGATGGACGGAAGAAGTTGGTTTCAGGTAATTATAAAGATGGACAAAAAGTTGGGGTTTGGAAATTTTATGATGACAATGGGAAATTACTCATTAAGCGTAATTATTTTAACAATTTAAGTTACGAACAATTAAAACCCCAATTCAGCAAATCGAATAATAATTTAAATGTTGTTCAACAAGGAGTTAGAGATTCCAATAATCTACTTCCTTTTACATTTATGAAAGAAAAAAATATTAAATTGAGTATTCGTTATCTACAATTAAATTGGTTTTTGAATCAAGGGGAAATTGTAGCTGATGAAGTATTAAAAAAA
>DAIOWV010000008.1:68225-70400 GCA_036758285.1 Taishania sp.
GGATGCTGACAGCGGATCCACGCATCGTAAAAAAAGCTTTTTCACAACTTTTAGCTGATCAATCTGTACGAAAGTTCTCATCAATGGATTTTAAAGAAACGATTCAAAATGAAACCATAAACAGTGAACAATTGAATTTAATAGGGTTTCTAACCAAATCTGATCTATTTTTTGATAAAGTTCGAGCAATTAATGAATCTAGAATAATTGGAATTCAACCATTGGCATTAAACAATAGCGGTGATACAATTTTATTACCTGTATTTTATTATCCTGATATACGTGAAAACTTAGCAAAAACAAAAGTTAACAGCTATGATTATGTTCAACATCTAGATGATTTGTTTTATTATTCTGCTTTTGTAGGGCCAATTTACCGATATGGAATCTCTAATAAAATGCCAGATACACAATGTAATACTTCATTTTCTAGCTCAAAGTGTTTTAGTTATTTTGAATCACTAATGGCGAATGAAGAGATGATAAAACTTACTCGTTTCTCAGGTCAGGATGATGTTGGAAAGAATTAATACGGGGATAAAATAATTGATTAGGGAATCATTTTGTTACTCGTTAAATCATGAATTTCTTTTACTTGTAAATAATTATTTCCTTTTTTTACATTGAAAACACCATTGATCATCGCTTTCGCTAAATCTGTTACATGTGTGGGTTTGTGCTTTTTTAGAATCCCAATTTTAGTAAATCCTTTCATTATTGTTGTTGCAACCTTTTCAGCAAATCTGTCACTGTTTGGCCTTATTAAAACACTTGGTTGGAAAATAAGCGTTTTTTCAAACCCTAAATTAAGAATTGACTGTTCTAATTCGCCCTTCATTCTAGTATAGAAAAATGATGAATTTGGGTTTGCTCCAATAGCTGAAACCAACACAAAATTTGAAATGTTGTTTCCTTTTGCTATTTCAGCGAAATTGTATTGGTAATCATAGTCAATTCTCCATTGAGCTTCTTGGCTTCCGGCAATTTTAAGAGTCGTACCTAAGCAAGAAAAAGCAACATCTCCTTGAATCAGTTTAGAATAATCATTGATTTGTTCAAAATCGATAATATATTGACGAATTTTTGGATTTGAATGATTGATTTTCTTTCTCAACAAAACAGTTACTTCTGAAAATCTATTATCTTTTAATAATTCTTCAATAAGGGATTTTCCAGTTGCTCCTGTTCCACCAATAACAATAGCTTTCATTTTGTTTATTTTAAATCAAAAATCAATTGACTTTGAATGTCTTCCGAAAAATAATCATTTGCAATTGTAAGTAAATCTTCTGCTGTTATTTCATCAATTTCTTTATAAATATCTGAGATAGTATCAATTTGATCAAATAATAAAAGACTTTTTCCAAGACCTAGCATCAATCCCGAATTACCATCAAGTGACAACGCAATTTGACCTTTTAATTGTTCCTTTGCACGATTTAGTTGAAGGAAAGTAAGTTTTTTATCTCGAATTAACTTTAATTCTTTTTGAACTAATTTAAGTGATTTATCAAGATATTTAGAGTCTGTTCCTAAATAAATACTCCAAAATCCAGTATCAATATAAGGAGTGTAATTGGCCTCAACACTATACGAGTAACCATGTTTTTCACGTATTGACAACGTCAATCTGGAGTTCAATGCAGGACCACCCAATATATTTGTGAGTAATGTCATCCCTCTTCTCGAAACCTCATTGTATCCAGGAGCCAATCCACCTGTGATAGCATGTGTTTGGTAGTTACCGACTGCTTCCGTTATCTTAAAAACAGGATTTGGATTGAAAACAGTGAGATTATGAGAAATGGAACTTGCATTCTCATTCTGAAAATATTTTTCAATTAGATAAACTACTTTTTTTAATGATTCATTACCAACATAGGAAACAACCATATTTTTTACAGTGAAAAACCTAGAAATGTAATCTTGTAAATGTTCTTTTGTAAAACTTCTAATTGATTGTTCAGTTCCTAAAATATTTCCACCTAGTGGATGTCCCTTAAATAGGTGGGTTTCAAAATCATCAAAGATTCGTTCTCCAGGTGAGTCTAAATAAGAATTAAGTTCATCTAAAACAACTTCTTTCTCTTTCTCCAGTTCTTTTTCAGGGAAAGTTGAATGAAATGTAATGTCTGAAATAAGTTCAACAGCTCTTTTTAAATAAGAATCAATATT
>DAIOWV010000009.1:0-2003 GCA_036758285.1 Taishania sp.
GGTGAGATTTATAAAGGGTATGTTTATTTGAAAAAATAGATAATAAAGAGATTCAAATAATTCGAAATAGGTTGTCATAAACATGACAACCTATTTTTTTTTATTAATTTGTCTAGTTTTGAAATGTCGACACACAATCTTTATGGTTATGGAAAAAGGGTCAATAATTTTTTACGTTAAAACCGTGTAGCCAAAATGATTGTTTTACAAGGCTTCAGCGTAAGGGTGTGTGAAATGAGATAGAAAATTAAACTTATAAAAGCTAATTTATCTCATAAACATACATTATAATTTAGGATAAAATAACCTGTATCACTTTTAGAACGAGATATAAATACGAAGCTATATGAAACAAAAAAGTCGATACAGTATGACACTATATCGACTTTTCATAAATCTTTATTTTAATTAAAATGGTAAATCGTCATCATCTTGTTCTGTAGATGCAGATTCAATTGGAGAGGGAGTTGGTGCTAAATTCATTGCTGAAGGTCCTCCTTGTGGCATTCCTTGTCCTTGACCTACTTTTTCAACTCTCCATGCATCTAGTGTATTGAAATATCTTACTTCTCCTTGTGGGCTCACCCATTCTCTACCGCGAAGATTAAATGAAACCTCTACATTGTCATTTGCATTGATTCCATCAATTAAATTACATTTATCTTGCGTTAATTGAAAAAGAATATCTTGTGGATACATAGAAGAAGAATCTGTTATAACAAATTCTCTTTTAGAAAATTTTTCTGAAACTTGAACGGTAGCATTTACAACCTTTACTGTTCCTGTTAATTTAAACATACTTATTTTATTATATTGTTGTTGTTATTTATCTTATTAAAATATCTTAGCCATTATTGAATGAAAGTAATGTCATCCAAGCTTCTTCTAGCTTATCTCCCTGTAAAAGACTTAATGCATGTCGATGTAATTCTACTTCCAATTCAGAGGGATTATCTTCTAAAGATAAGAATAAATCACTTAATTCCAAAAGTTTATATTCATTTACATCTGTCTCATTTGGCAATTCAACGATACCAGCTAACTGAGCTAGATCATTTGCTGAAAAAATAGGACTTCTTTTAATATCATCTGGAAGTTGATCAAAACCTATTCCACAAGTTGTAATTGGTTTAGTAATTTTAAACATCGAGTTTTTATCCGAACGGCAATACCAATCTCCACCCATTCTAGAAACTAAATCAATTTTTAATTGATCAATCATTCCATTATCATCTAAAACAGATGGATTAATGTGAATTCTTGTTACTTCACAAATAATCAAATTTCCAGCTGCCCCTTCTTGACCAAGTTCAACAACTTCATTTACTTTGCACTCAAATTGTACTGGAGATTCCTCAACACGAAATGGGCGAATGGTTTCGGATGTAATTGGTGTAAGACCTGATTTAACAAACTCATTTGTATCTGATGAATAAGGTGAACTTGCCAAACTAACTTGTTGCACTATATCATGATTAACAATGTTAATAACCACTTCAGGAACAGCTTTTACATTGTAGTAAGTGTCTTTTAATTCACCAGTTCTCCCGCTTCTGGCAGGAGAAAAAATTAAAATAGGTGGATTTGCACTAAACACATTGAAAAAGCTAAATGGTGCCAAATTTGGAATACCATCTTTGTCAATCGTAGAAGCAAATGCTATTGGACGAGGTCCAATAGCACCTAATAAGTATTGATGTACCTTTGGAATCGGTAAATCTTTCGGATTATATGTTACAAAATCTTTAGCCATAAGATTGGCAAATTTACAAATAAAATTGCCTCTAATGGAATCGATTTTTTAAATTATAAAAAATTTTGATTGCCAATAAGTCCTTCAACCATACCCAAAGATTTTTTCAAAATTTGCTTTAAAGCATTTTCTTTACCATCTCTAGCTTTGATTGTAATTCGGCCACCTTCAACACCATAATCGATATTAATGTACTTTACTAATTCTATCATAGTTGTTGGACCGCTAAACTGAAATTCTTTTGGATCAA
>DAIOWV010000009.1:2013-4741 GCA_036758285.1 Taishania sp.
CTTTCTAAATCAAGAAAAAAGTTGAATGTATTAGTACCAAAATTGGTCCCACCTTCAGGTAAAATAACTGAATTACCTGCATAAGTTGGAGATGTTGCTCCAAAGACACCCTCATTCGTTAAATTAACAACTTTGAAATTTTTAGATAATTCCTGAGAAATAGTCGAACCAAACGTTTTTCCATGACCAGATAATCCAACAAAGAAATTAATATCAGGAGTTACACCTTCCATGAATGATGTACCTTCTGCAAAAATCAATGCACCAATATTTCCATCAATTAATTTTGATACATCATAATTGGCTAATGCCATTGCATTTGCAAAGTCACCTCCAATCATATTACTCAAATCTTTCATTGCATTTGGAGAATACTCTGTGAAAAATTCATTCAATTTCTTCGTGTCAAAATTCATAGAAAGTCCCAAAATTGGTTTTCCATTTCCTAAATTTGATAAAATCTTAGCTCCACTATCTTTGTTGAAAAACATCTTATTCTTAAGCGCATCAGAAAAATGATTTTTCGTTTCCAAAACAATTGCTCCATCTTCAAATCTTAACCCGTTTTCAACGAACGAATTCTGTAACATTGATCTCAATTCTTTTTGTTTATCTTCGCTTAAATCAGCTAAATCTGTATTTGATGTTCCATAAAGATTCGCTAAACTAACTCCATATACAACATCGTCTTTTCTTGATAAGATATCAGCAACATAGCCTGTACTTACATCTCCTTTGAATTTAGAAAAAACTTCAGACAATGCAACTTTAGCATCTTTCACATCACTTTTAATGATTCCAACAACTAAATGATCATTGAAAGCTAAATTCATATCTCCATCAGATAAAAAATCAAAATCGTTACCTTTTTTAATTTCAAACCCATTTTTAGTTAAGTTCGCTTTAAGTGAATCTCTATTTTTTACTTCTAAAAATAAATATGTTGCTGTAGGATTACCAAAAACAATTGGTCCTTCTATTGCAAAATAGATTGGTTTATCTAAATTGATGGAATTTTTTAACTGTCCTATTGGTTCACCTAAAAAAGCTTTCAATTTATCTTCTTCTTCATAACCAGATTTATTAAGGATATCATTTACTTTAGCAAAACCAAAACCTATAATTGACTCATTTCCATTAAGAAATGAAGAAACACTCTCTTGTAATGGCTTTGACTTACCTCCTCCACATGAAAATAAAACGATGGATAATGCTATTACCCAAACAGATAAACTAAAAAAATTTTTCATAGACTAAATTTAAAACGTATCAAAAGTACAATAAAACTATTCAATTATTGGTAAAATTCTGTAAGTAAAAATCAATTAGATAGCTTCTTAACTATTGCATCAATACATTTGATGCCATCAATTGCTGCAGAGATAATTCCTCCAGCATAACCAGCACCTTCAGCACATGGATACAAACCTTTTAAAGTAACATGTTCTAAAGTATCTGCATTTCGTGGAATTTGAATCGGAGAAGAAGTTCTTGATTCTGGTGCGTGAAGAACGGCATCATTAGAAAGGTAACCTCTCATTTTACCTCCAAAATCTTTAAATGCTTGCTGTAATCGTTTAGCAATAAAAGGAGGGAAAATAGTATTCAAATCAACAGAAACAATACCTGGTTGATAGGAACTTCTTGGGAAATCTTTTGAGATTTTTCCATTGACAAAATCAACCATTCGTTGAGCAGGAACTTGTTGTGTTTTCCCAGCAACTTCCCAACATTTTTGTTCAATTTCACGTTGAAAGTTTAAGCACACAAAAGGATCGGTACTATTTTTAAAATCTTCTGGGTAAACTGCCACGACAACTCCTGAATTGGAGTAAGGATTATTTCGTTTAGATGGAGACCATCCATTCGTGACAACTTCTCCTTCAGAAGTAGCACATGGAGCAATGATTCCACCAGGACACATACAAAATGAATACACTCCTCTGCCTTCAACTTGAGTGACAAGTGAGTACGATGCTGGTGGTAGAAAATCATCATTTTGCCTACCATGATATTGAATTGTATCAATTAACTCCTGAGTATGTTCAATTCTTACTCCTAATGCAAAAGGCTTTGACTCTATTTTGATTCTTTTGTTATGAAGTAATTCAAAAATATCTCTTGCAGAATGGCCCGTTGCTAAAACAACATTTTCAAAATTTCGTTTTATTGAATGATTCAATTCGACACCAACTAATTTGTTGTTATCAATTAAAAAATCTGTCACTTTCGTATCAAAATGTACTTCACCTCCCCATTTTACAATTTCTTCACGCATTGCCACAATAATATGTGGTAATTTATTTGTTCCAATATGAGGATGTGCATCAACGAGAATATCCTGTTCAGCACCAAAATGAACAAACCATTTCAATGCTTTTAATACATCTCCACGCTTTTTTGATCTCGTATAGAGTTTGCCATCGGAATATGTACCTGCTCCTCCTTCGCCAAAACAATAATTTGATTCAGGATTAACGATCATCTCTTTATTCAACTTTGCTAAATCTCGTCTTCTAGATCGGACATCTTTACCTCTTTCAAATACAATTGGTTTAAGTCCGACTTCTAAACATCGAAGAGCTGCATACAATCCAGCTGGTCCAGCCCCCACAATTGCGACTTCAGGAGCTGAAGAAACATCTTTCGGTATGAAATCAGCTTCAAAGTCTGGAATTGATTCATCAATAAAAACATCAAAAGTACAATTGATTTTTATCGTCGATTT
>DAIOWV010000009.1:4751-6214 GCA_036758285.1 Taishania sp.
AAGAAAATCGACGATAAAAATCAATTGTACTTTTGATGTTTATCGTCGATTTTCTTGCATCAATGGATCTTTTTTTCCACTGAAAAGTAAAGTCGTTGGTAGAAATTCCTAAATCGTTTTTGATTTTTTGTTTTATAAAAATTTCATCAATTGCTTGTTCAGGAGCAATTTGAAATTGAATCTCTTTTACCATTTAACCTTCAAATATTATTGAGAATACCCACCCACTATTATACAACTTATCAATAGGTGAGGAAACACGTGTGTTGTCTTGAATGAGCCCATTCATAAAGCTATGAGTATATTTTAATTCCATTCCAAATTTAAAAAAAGGAGCAAAAAATTCGATGCCGCCTCCAACTTGGCCTTGAAAATCGTGTTTTCTTATTTTGATAAATGGGTCGTCAAATTGTTGAGTAGCGTCTTGTTGAGACTGTAAATCAAGAGAATATTGTCCCCCAACCAAACAATATGCAGCAAAATTATTCACTCTTAAAGTTCTAAATTGGAACATTAAAGGAAAATCGAGGCTTGTTGCATTAATTCGTTCTTCGTTGAGCATCTCTTTTTTTAAATCTGTGGGGTCAATAAAAACTTGATTAATTACTCGTTCTTGAAAAGATAATGAAGGAATAAAACGCAAACGAACCATTGGTGTCCATAATTTTATTGTGGTGAGAACACCTAATTGAGCTCCTGGTTCAGCTTTAACAGTCATACTTTTTAATCCATAAGATGAATAAGCATCAACTTTTTGATATGCGGAATACCCAGAACTATTGATTCCAAGCATAAAACCAAAATGAAAAAATCGAGTATCGAATTTTCGATAATTTTGAGGTTTCTCTTTCTGTGCATTTAACATAGAAAAAGACAATATCATTAATACAAGTATTCGGAACTTCATGCTCTTACTAACGTAAAATCAAAATTTTATTACAAAAATAGGTTTTTTTAGCGACCTAAACCACTCAGTAGACACTTTCGATTCCAAATTTTTACATTTTTAATCCAGAAAATAATGAACTGCTAATGCATAAGATTTTAGACCAAATCCCATAATGCTCCCTTTACAAACAGGTGAAATCATCGAAATATGACGGAATGATTCGCGTGCTGAAATATTCGATAGATGAACTTCTATAACTGGAATTTGAATGGCATCAATACAATCTCTAATTGCTACACTTGTATGTGTATAACCACCTGCATTAATTATAATTCCATCACAATTTGCTTTTTGTAAGGAATTTATAATCTCTCCTTCAACATTGGATTGAAAATAATCAAATTGAATTCTAGAAAATTGACTTTTTAATTGCAAAAAATAGTCTTCGAATGATTGAGATCCATAAATTTGTACATCACGTTTACCGAGTAAATTTAAATTTGGACCATTAATTATCAATAACTTCATAAAATGTTGAATTGGGAGCACTATATTAATGATTTTATTGCATATC
>DAIOWV010000009.1:6224-28010 GCA_036758285.1 Taishania sp.
TAAAAATTGAAAAAGGTTTAGCTGAGAATTCTGTTGAAGCATACACACGAGATGTCGAAAAACTAAGAGATTTTTCAACTTCGATTAAAAAAAATCCTACGGAATTACAACCAAATGATTTAGTTCAATTTGTTGCCGAATTATTTGACTTAGGGTTGAGCAACCGTTCGCAAGCGCGTATTATTTCTGGTGTAAAACAATTTTTCGCTTACTTGTTTTTGGAAGAAGAAATAACATCTGATCCATCTGAATTGCTTGAACAACCAAGAATTGGACGAAAATTACCTGATGTTTTATCAATTGATGATATTGATTTAATGATTCAGGCAATTGACATGACAAAAGCTGAAGGAGAACGAAATCGAGCGATTTTGGAAACGTTATACAGTTGTGGTTTACGTGTTTCTGAATTGGTCAATTTAAGATTTGAAGATTTACATTTTGATAAAGGATTTGTCCGTGTTATCGGAAAGGGAAATAAAGAACGACTTGTACCTGTTAGTCCTTCTGTAGAAAGAGAAATTCTAAATTACAAATCAAATTCACGAACACAGATAACGATTCAACCTAAAAATGAAAAATTTGTTTTTTTAAATCGACGAGGAGCTCAATTAACTCGTGTAATGATTTTTACGATTATCAAACAAACGGCAATTGAAGCAGGTATTAATAAATCCGTTTCCCCGCATACTTTCCGTCATTCATTCGCTACTCATTTGTTAGAGGGTGGAGCAAATTTAAGGGCCATTCAGGAAATGCTTGGACATGAATCTATTACAACAACTGAAATTTACACACACCTTGATGAACGATTTCTTCGAGACGCAATCATTAACTATCATCCTCGCAATAAAAAATAATAATTTTAAAACAAAAATGGGGTACAAATTGCACCCCATTTAGTTCTATTTGAATTTTCCACTATGGGAAAACACCTCTTTCTCTATATGTTAATTCTATTCTACGAATTGCAACAATGTAGGCAGCTGTTCTTAAATCAACTTTATATTCAGATGAAGCTCCAACAACTTTCTTAAATGAATTAATCATTTTCTTTTCTAATCGACCAATAACATCTTCCATTTGCCAAATTTCCCCATTTCTATTTTGCAACCACTCATAGTAGCTTCCAATCACACCACCTGAATTACACAAAATATCTGGAATAATATCAATTCCTTTTTTCAAAAGAATTTCTTCACCTTCAGGAGTTGTTGGTCCATTTGCACCTTCAGCAATAACTTGAGCTTTGATATCACCTGCATTCTCAGCAGTGATTTGGCTACCTAATGCCGCTGGGATACAAATATCACATGATAATCCGAAAAATTGTTTATTATCAATTGCTTCTGCGTTTGAATAACCAGCAACACCGCCTTTATTTGCATTTGCATAAGCCAACAATTCAACTGGATCAATTCCATTTTCGTTGTAAATTGTACCTGTATGATCTTGAACAGCAACTAATTTAGCACCTTTTTCTTGCATAAACTTAGCTGACCATTGTCCAACATTTCCATACCCTTGAACGATATAAGTCTTATCTTTTAAAGATACATTTTTCCAATCTGCCCAAGCTTGCAAAGTTGTAACAACTCCAAAACCTGTTGCACGGTCACGTCCTTCTAATCCTCCAGAGTTAACAGGCTTTCCAGTAACAACATGTGCATATTTTGAACGAACATCTGCATCTTTAGTCGACATGTATGTATCTGCCATCCATGCCATAATTTGCGCATTAGTATTTACATCTGGTGCAGGAATATCATACTCAGGTCCAATATTTCTACCCAAAGCAAACGTAAAACGACGAGAGATACGCTCCAATTCAGTTTGAGAATACTTTGTTGGATCCAATTGAATACCTCCTTTTCCTCCTCCATACGGTAATCCTGCTAATGAAGTTTTCCAAGTCATCCAGATTGCTAATGCTTTTGCATCATCAATATCAACTGTTGGATGATAACGCAAACCTCCTTTATATGGACCTAGAGCATTATTATGTTGAACTCGATATCCAGTAAACACCTCTACATCTCCACTATCCATTTTCACTGGAAAATGAACAACAATTTCATTATTTGTTTGAGCTAATATTTTTCGGATATTAGAATTTAAATCCATAATGTCTGCAGCTTTATTAAACTGCTTCATTACGCTTTCATACATTCCCGTTTTACTCTTTTCTGCCATATAGGTTACATTAATTACACACACTACAAACTAATATTACTTTTAAATCAGTAACATTTTGAATGAGTAAAATTATTAAAATATAAACAACTCTACCATCTGTAATGAAAAAAAAATAAAAATATTTAAGGTGCAGATTGCAATATTGAATTTCGTTATTTTAATAAATTAACATGACCTACATATTGTTTCTTTTCATTTGAGGACTTGCTAAGAAGTTCAATTTTCCATGTATATGTTCCATCTTGACAACTATTTCCATCCATTCCGTAAGATCCATTCCAACCTATTTCAGCATCATGAGTTTCAAAAATTAATTCACCCCATCGATTAAAGATATACATTGTATAATTTTGCAGATCAAAGCCAGTTGAAAATACTGGTTTGAATACATCATTTATGTGATCATGATCAGGAGTAAATGTGTTAGGAACATAGAATAGTAATTCTTCTTTCAAATATACGATAGCCGTTGCGGTATCAACACATCCAGCATTTGTAGACGCAATTAAGGTGATGATATAGGTACCCTCTTCATTATTTGGAAAGTGATGTACTGGTGAATGAGAATATTTTTCACCTGTTTCATCTCCAAATCTCCATATGTAATTTGTTGCACCAATTGATTGATTAATCATTTGTGATTCCCAGTTGGAAGTTGTTAATTCTGAAGGACTGGGATAAAAATCAGCAACTGGATTTGCTTCAACGCAAACATATTCTTCCATTGTCAATGTATTCTTACATCCTTCAGGCGTAGTTACTTCAAGCGTTACGTCAAAGCAACCAGGTTCGGTAAATACACTCGAAAAAGTTGCACAATTGTTTACAACTTCACCATTTCCTAAATACCAGGTACAGTTAGTAAAATTTCCCGTTGAATTATTTGTAAATGTCGGTTCTATTGGTTGACAACCATACAAATTTTGACCAGTTATATCCATAGTAGGAATTGGGATCACATCTATTATCAAGCTATCTGTATTTTTACAACCGTTATAATCTGTACCAGTTACCGTA
This sequence comes from Taishania sp., assembly GCA_036758285.1. GTDB lineage: Bacteria > Bacteroidota > Bacteroidia > Flavobacteriales_D > Crocinitomicaceae > Taishania. The sequence continues at coordinate 9,438 of DAIOWV010000009.1, forward strand.
TACGTTGTGGTTCCTAAAGGTGGGGTAAAAGCGATGCCATTTGTTACGTGATGATTCCATTCGTAGATTTGTGCTCCACTAGCAGCTAAAATAACCGAAACCTTTTCACAAATAATAATATCATTCCCTGCATCAACAATTGGCAGATCATTAATTTTTATTTGTGTTGATACATTTTGATTTTGCTCACACCCAAGACTACTTCCCTCCCTAATATGAGTAATTGTGTAAATAAAAGTACCTAGTGTATCTGTTGGCTGTTGTATTACAGTATCAATCCCTGTTGATGTAACAATCAGAGGACTTCCTCCATTAATAGTGTATGTAAATGTATATGGTGTATCACCATTACTTCCTGTAAACTGAACCTCTGGCAGAATAGTATCAAGATAACATGCTTTAGAAGGCAAAGAGATAGTTGCCATAGGCAAAGGTCTAATAATGACACTATCAACGGAATTTAAATGAACAGCACACATTGTTTCAGGATCCATTACGCTAATCAAAGTATACACATATGTATTGGGGATATTTGTTGGCTGAACGATTGTTACTGAATCGACACTTGTTGTTATTGTCTGAACAGGACCTCCATTTATGGTATAATCAAATGCATAACTACCTGTTAAACTATTAATTCCTCTAAAAGTAACAAAAGGATATGGGGCTGTATCTTGGCATATCTCAATACTTCCGTTACTTATTGCAGCTGGAACAGGATTGATTCTGATGACTACAGAATCTGTTTGTACACCAATACATCCTGTTGCTGTATCTTCAATAGAAATCAACTTATATGTGTAAACGGTATCAAAAATTGTACTTATATCAATCACAGCAGTATTTGAACCAGAAGTAACCATGGATTGTGGAGGGCTTCCATTGACAGAATAAGTAAATCGATATTCAGAAGTACTATTGCTACCTGTAAATGTGACACTAGAACCGGTAGAATTCTGACAAACAATTGAAGAGCCTGTAATTGTTGCAGAGGGTATTGGATTCACAACAATAGTTTGATTTTGATTGATTAAATTTGTACATCCAGTAACAGAATCTGTAACCCTTATGAGTTCATATACAAAGGTTCCCACAATATTTGTTGGTACATTTAAGGTTGCGGAATCATAACCTGACAATGAACTTAGGTTTTGAACAGCTCCATTGTTTATTCTGTATGTAAAAATATAATTGCCTGAATAACCATCTGATCCTGTAAAGGTTATTAAAGGTGAGCTATCATTTCTACACACGACTGTTGTTCCTGAAATTTCTCCATAAGGTAACGGACTTACAACAATCGTTACGGTATCATTGATTAATCGTTGGCAGGATGAAATACTTGCATCAGAAATACTATCAAGTATAAATACAAAAGTATCAACAGTTAAACTTGAGACGTTTGTTGAAATACTGTGTGATGTACCTATTGTTGAAATCACTTGAGATATACCGTTCAATGTGTAATAAAAAGTATATGGAGCTGTTCCATTACTTCCAGAAAATGTTACTTGAGGATTACTGTCATTGACGCAAATAACGGTACTTCCAATTATTTCTCCATGAGGTAGTGGATTAACGACAATTGTTACCAAATCATTTCCTGTTTGCATACAGATAGAAGGGCTATTATCCGAAATACTATCCAAAATAATTACAAAAGTATCTGCAATCAGGGTAGGTAGTGACAGAATTGTATCATTTGCAGTTGAAACAATGGTTTGATTTACTCCGTTTACTCTGTAATAAAAAGTATATGGAGCGATTCCATTACTTCCAGAGAAAGTTACTTGAGGATCGATATCATTGATACAGACAGTTGCATTTCCTGATACCATTCCTTGTGGTAAAGGATTGATAATTACTGTTACTGTATCATTTTGTGTTTGCATACAAATAGAAGGGCTGGTATCTGAAATACTATCCAAAATAATTAGAAAAGTATCTGCAACCAGAGTAGGTAGTGACAGGATTGCATCATTTGCAGTTGAAACAATGGTTTGATTTACTCCATTTAATCGATAGTAAAATGTATATGGAGCTGTTCCACTACTTCCAGAGAAAGTTACTTGAGGATTATTATCATTGATACAGACAATTGCGTTTCCTGATACTGTACCTTGTGGTAAAGGATTTACAATTACTTCCAAAGTGTCATTTTGTGTGTGCATACATACAGAAGGACTGGTATCTGAAATACTATCCAAAATAATTAGAAAAGTATCTGCAACTAAAGTAGGTAGTGACAGAATTGTATCATTTGTTGTTGAAGTAATAGTTTGATTTACTCCGTTTAATCTGTAATGAAATGTATATGGAGCGATTCCATTATTTCCAGAAAATGTTACTTGGGGACTACTGTCATTGACACAGACAATTGTACTTCCTGATACTGTTCCTTGTGGTAAGGGATTTACAATTACTTTTATTGTATCATTTATTAATTGTGTACAAATAGTTGGTTCATCATCTGATATGCTATCAAGAATAATCGTAAATGTATCTATAGCTACAGTAGGAATTAATATTGTAGTATCATCTTCCGTTGAGCTAATTGTATGGGGAATATCATTCAATCGATAATAAAATGTATATGGAGCTGTTCCATTACTACCAGTGAATGTAACTGTAGGGTTTTGTGAGTTATGACATACCTCGATATTTCCTAAGATAGTTCCCGTAGGTAAAGGGTGTATGATAATTGTAGATGTGCTATTTTGTCGCTGTTCACAACTTGTAGAACTGGCATCTTTTACACTAATTAGATTGTATATAAGTGTATCCGTAAGATTGGTTGGAGCAAAAACTGTTGCAGTATCTCCAACTGAAGTAATGGTAAGCGTATCCGGACCATAAGTATAAGTAAAAGTATATGGTGCTGTTCCCATAGAACCAATAAAATTGACCTGAGGTTCTTCCGAATCCTTACAAACAATGGTGTCTCCAGTTATTATAGCTTCAGGTAAAGGGTTAATTTCGATACAAACGGTATTGGAATAATGGTAGTCAGTATCGCAGTCCTGTATTGTAATTTCAGCCCTGTAACAGGAATTACCATTTGGAAGAATCCGCAATGTGTCATTATTTAAGGTATCATTTGTTGATGGATTAGTAAGGTATGACCAGGTATTTGTTAATGTATCAAGTAATTGCCATTTTACCGACCCTTCAAAATTATTCGCCAACAACACAGTAAGAGTGTCACCAGCACAGATAGAAGTTGGAGTGCATATCTGCGGAACAATAACAGAGCGAGCCCCATAAATGTTAACCTGTGCAGTTTGATTCGTAAATAATGCCTCGGTAGCATCTGCTGCTGAACCATTTCCCATTGAGCCGTTTGTTCGATGACCTGTATAGAAAAAGTTATGAGAACATTCTTTGATGGCCATTGATAAATGTCCTGATGTTTCAATAGCAAGGATATCACTATTAAATGTACCTGTTGGCATTCCTGGATTAAGTCCAACATTTCCGGTACCTCTTCCTAGATGTCCTCCACTACTTCCTCCGAAATTATACATCACACCTGCTTTTGTCAGGATGGATATTGATGGAGATACATGGAAGTCATCATGTTCATTTGGTGATATCCAAGCGATATCCTCAAGAGGAGTTCCTGAAGTTATCATCGCATTTACCCATGAAAGTCTTTCAGTTGTTGTAAAATCACCTAATTGCCTACGACTATTATCTCCCATAGTAAAAAGTCGGCCATTTGTAGATAAGATATAATAAGATCTCCAATGTGTAAAGGTCCTATGTGTTTTACCGCCTGTCATTCCAATCATTTTGATAGTTCCTACACCTGGAGGTAAAACCATTTGTGTTGCATAATCCCTTGAAACGGCTACTGTATTGTCTCCTAGATAGGTGTTCTCTCCCCAAGTCCAAAGTGTGTTGTCATCTTTTAGAGCAATAAAGCCAGCATACCATCCTCTGGTAGAAATAATTCCTGTAAGCGGAGTCGTGTTATTCACCATAACTTGAGACCATGCAGTATTGGTTCCTGTACTTCCATCTCCTCTTGCAAAACTATTCTGACTCAAGACATAAACTTCTCCTGAACAAGTTGTGATGGCCAAAGAATGTGATGTTCCAAAAAGCATTTTCACATCTAGAGGAGCTACACCTGGAGGTAAACCTTGTGGATTTCCTCCAACGATAAGTGGCTGGAAAGTATTATTAGGTGTAAGTGAAGCATCTAAACAAACTCCTCTTATACCCCAAACAAAAAGACCATCTGTAGTTAAAACAACGTGTTGATGCCCATTAGGAGAACCTGCTGGAGGATCTATTAATCCCGTTGTGACTGCTTTTAAGTGAGTCCCTGTAATCGCAGGGTAAGTTGTATTTGTTAAAAGAGTTGGACTAAGAATAGCTCCTGTACCATTGTTTTGTAACTGTTGCCCCCAAACTGTAAAGATTTCATTTTCATTCCGAATGATGTTTGTATGAAATCCACAAACTATGTTATCATATTCAATTGTTTCAGGGTTGTTATTTGAATTAATTCCATAATTTAAAAGATCAATCTTTGAACAACCTATTACATCTTCATCATCAAACTCACATTGTGCAATTGTCCTATTAGCATAAATGAATGAAATAAAGATAAATAAGAGAATTTTATTTAATTTTTTCCTCATAAGCCCATGTTTGTAGTAATCCGTTTTGATCTGTAAAATCAAGTGAAATATAACAACTATCCGATATATATCCTTTACATGAATAAGTTAGTCGATAGGTGTCTTTTACAGTTTGTTTGTATGCGATTAATTTTGTATCCAAATTAACTCCAACTCCAGAGAAGTTTAATTTAATTTCTTTAAAATCATAGAGATATTCTTTATAGGTGTCAATTTTTAAATCTATTTCTAAAAAAGAGTTTATTGAATTTTTTGAAATTAAAACATTGGAAAATGATGCTGTTTGTGTATCAAATTTAATCTTATAAGGTAATACAACTATTTCTGTAGTATCGCTTTGATTTGCCAAATCATTATTATGATTGTCTAAAAAAATAGCATAATATTTACCAGGAGTTGACATTAAAATATTATTGATTACATGCCCTTTGCCTGAATGAAGAAGTTGATTGTTGTTATCAACTAATTTCCAGGATATTAATTGATTGTCGTCAGCAAAACAGCTTATTTCAAGAGAAGAATCATAAACCAAAGTAACTTGTTTTATATTCACTCCAAAATGTTCACAACAAAAGCAGTGGAATTCTATAAGTAGTGTTGTAATCAGTAAAAGTAGTAATCGCATCATAGAGTAGTAATTTTACATAAAAAATAATCTGATAAATTCAGGTTTAGGTCTATAATTACTCTAAAGGTACCCAATATTAACCTAAAAAACAATAAATTCACTTTCTTTTAATTCATTTTGAGTTTTTTGAATTTAAAATTCAAGTTGATTAATAAAGCGTTTTTACTTTTACTAATATTTTGGTATTATCTTTGGGACTAGAAAATTATTTTACTAAAAATTATTAGATATGAAATTTTTCCACTTACTTTTTACAGGTCTATTAATTTTGTCTTGCGGGGCAAAAAAGAATAGTATAAACACGGAGCAAAAGGAAGATACTCAAGCAAAAAGTACTATTAAAGTTGATGCAGTTATTGGTCAATTTGCAAAAGAATCTGATCCAATCACAACTATCGATACGGTATTTATTGAAGGTAATACAATGTATATAGATTTAACTTATGGTGGTGGATGCAAAGAACATGAGTTTGAAGTTATTGGCAGTTTGGCAATTGCAAAATCATATCCTCCAATTCGTTCTCTTCAAATTGTTCACAATGCAAATAATGATATGTGCAGAGCGCTTGTTAATGTTAGGTTAGAAGTGAATATTGAAAATGTTGCTTACAAACAAGAGGCTGGAAGCGAAATATATTATACTTTAGAGGGTTGGAATGAAAGAATTTATCATAAATATGTAAATTAATAAATTATGGATATACAATCTTTACTTGACAACCAAAATGTCAAAAATATTTTAAACAAGATTGGTGTAAATGAAGAACAACAAAAGAGTGTTATTAAGCAAGCATCTGAGTTTTTATCTTCAAAAATTTTAAATGATCCTAGTTCACTAACTAGTCTTTTTTCTTCCAATCCAAATACAAATTCTGAAAATGCTTCTCAATCATCTCTACAGGGAGATTTTTTAAAAGATTTAGTTGAAAAAGTTGGATTACCTGCTGATATAGCTGATAAGGTTTCAAGTTCACTTCCTGATATGTTGAAAGGATTTGATTTGAATTCTTTGACAGGTATTTTAGATACATTTACGGGTAATTCTAAGAGCGGTAAGAGTAAAAATTCAAAAGGTGGAGGTCTTTCTGGGGTTTTCGGAATGTTAACAAGTTTATTTGGAAAAAAATAGTAATCGATGAAAAAAATAGGTATACTTCTTTCTGGATGTGGTGTATATGATGGTGCTGAAATACAAGAGTCTTTATTTTCAATGCTTGCCATTGAAGAAATTGGGGCTGAAGTAGTTTCTATTTCTATCAATGAGAATCAGCATCATGTCATTAATCATCTGACTGGTGAAGAAATGGCAGAGTCTAGAAATATGTTGGTTGAATCTGCTCGAATAGCAAGAGGGAACGTAATTGAATTAAATTCTTTGTCTGTAGATGACATTGATGGATTGGTTATTCCTGGTGGATTTGGAAGTGCAAAAAACTTTACGAACTGGGCTTTTTCAGGTCCTACAGGAAATATTCATCCCGGGGTGAAGAAAATTATATTAGATGTGATTAATTCTCAAAAACCTTTAGTAGCATTGTGTGTAAGCCCTGTTGTTGTAGCTAAAGCACTAGAAAATTCTGGAATAAATTACAATTTAACTATTGGCTCCAATGTCGATCCATCACCTTATGATATTAATGGGTTTTCTGATGGGTTAGTTAGTTTAGGTGCTAATACAGTTATGAAAACTATAACAGAAATAAATGTTGATGTTGAAAATAAAATCATTACGGCGCCTTGTTACATGATGGATGCAACTTTAATTGAAGTTAGAAATAATATCCAACAAGCAATCAATGAGATGAAACAATTTTTATAATAGTTGTTCTATATCTGGTACTATAATAAGTAATACAGATTTATAGACATATAATTTATTATGTATATCCCAATAAACACCCGTTTATTGGGATATTTTGTTCTAAGGCTGATTTAACTACTTATAGAAATCAAAACGGCTGCCTAAAATTTAGACAGCCGTTTTAATTTTTTTATTAACTAATCAAATAAATAATGTACTATTTATTTAACATTACAGGCATTACCAACATCAATACATCTTCTTCTTGATTGGCATTTTCAGAAGGCATCAATAAACCAGCCCTACTTGGAATTGAAATTTCTAAGCGGACTTCTTTCGTGTCAATGTTATTTAACATTTCAAGTAAAAATCTCGAGTTGAAAGCAATTTCCATATCTTCTCCATCATAATTACAAGTTAAACGCTCATTTGCTTCATTTGAAAAATCTAAATCTTCAGCAGAAAGAGATAATTCAGAACCAATAAGTTTTAATTTAATTTGATGAGTTGTTTTATTTGCAAAAATAGAAACACGTTTAATAGAGCCTAAAAATTGAGATCGATCAATTGTCAATACATTCGGATTTTCCTTTGGAATTACAGCTTCATAATTCGGATATTTTCCATCAATTAAGCGACACACCAATACGATGTCTCCAAACGTGAAAACCGCATTGGATTCATTATATTCGATCAATACTTCAATATCAGAAGTAACATTTGAACGTAATAAATTCAAAGGTTTTTTAGGTAAGATAAATGAAGAAGTATTTTCTGCTGTTGAGTCAGTACGTCTATATCTAACCAACTTATGGGCATCTGTTGCAACAAAAATAATATCTTGTGGTGAGAATTGGCAGAATACGCCACTCATCACAGGTCTTAAATCGTCATTACCAGTCGCAAATAATGTTTTATTAATTGCAGAACTAATTATTTCACCAGAAACTCTAACAGAAGAACTGTTTTCTATTGTTGGAATTTTAGGAAATTCATCACCATTAAAACCAACCATTTTTGATTTACCATTATCGTATGCTATTTCAATTCCGAAATTAGGATATTCAACAGAAAATGTACAAGGTTGATCAGGTAAATTTTTCAATACGTCTAAAAGCAATTTCGCAGGAATAGCAATTTTCCCTGATTCATTCGCTTCTACTTCCATTGAAGTACGCATTGTTGTTTCTAAATCTGAAGCAGAAATAGTCAATTGACTATCATTGATTTCAAATAAAAAATTATCTAATATCGGCAATGTATTGCTAGTACTCAATACACCTGAAATACTTTGCAGATGTCTTAAAAGAGCCGTACTTGATGTTATAAAATTCATATTTTTCTATATAATATTCTTCAAAAGTATAAAGGATACTTATAATATTTAGATTAATACTATTTTTTTTTCCTTTACTTTTCAACAATTTAAATTAATTATTTTTTACGTGGATGCTGATAATTACTAGGATCTTTTACTTCGTAATTATTCAAGTCTAGTGTTGTTAAATCTAATGGGAAATACAAATGTCCTTGAATTAATGGATCAAACACAAAATATTGACATTTCACAACTTCTCCATTTGGTAATTCAGCCCAAAAACGCTCAACATCATGATTTACAACTTGCCCAAATTCATTCAATTGGCTTCCTTGACCATTTATTCTAAACATTCTAATTTGTTTTGATTTACCATCTTTTAAATCAATTTTTAAAACACAAAATGGATTGGTATTTTTTAGACTGTCAATTTGATTTTCTTTCAAAATGTAATTACCCGTTTCATAATGTATTTTTTTGAATTTATTCAAATATAACATAACGTACTGGGTATCAATTTGAGGTAAGGGAATGTTTTGCTGTTTAACAGAGTATTTATCGTGACCAAGATTTTCAACAGTAAAATTTCGTGCAGGTTGTAGTGGATATTTAACATCAACCTTTTTTATTTCACTTGGAATAATATTAAAAATTTGAGAGCATTTCCATTTTAAAGGATCAGCATAAAATCTCGGTTCAATAATTCCATACATACCTTTGATTGACATAATTACTGGCTTATCAGAAGCACCTTGTTCTTTTGAATCCATTAACATGATTTGTCCCAAATGATCTTTTGTGGCAGGTCCAACATACCATGTCTTATGCCACTTGCTGTTCAAATAATACTCAACTTTTATATGCTGTGACAACATCATTTTTTTATATGTCTCTACTGAATTGTCGGTAAGATATCCTTTGAATTCAATCATTTTTGCTGCATCTAAAATGTAGTGTATCCCTTCTTGTGATATGCAATTTCCATCTTTATCGACCCATTCTTTTGCATTTTTAGGTAGTCTCAAGTCCATTACCCTTCCATAGTTATCTGTTATGACAACTCTGTCTATTTTGTCTACATCAGCTATTGCAAAGTCGATAAGTTCTGTTTCTACAGACGAACCTGAATTATTGACAACTTTGATTCCGAAATAAATCAAAACACCTACTAATAAAGCACTAACAACTAATAAAATATTTTTTTTCTTCATAAAATGATTTTTTTACTACTATCAATGTTTGACAGCATATTTTCTTTTGCGCAAAATAGCAAAAGTCAATGTTAACAAAAGTAAAAAGGCAGAAGGCAATAACAAGTTAATTATCTTAAACGTAGTGGCTTTGTTTTGAACTTTAATGTTGTCAATTCTTTTAATGTCTATTTGACGACTTCTAATATCTAGTACTGAATTATCATCCATTAAATAGTCAACTGTATTTTGAAAAAATTCTTGATTTCCAAAAACAATTGGGTAATTTATTCTGTAAAGTTCTTCGTCCATTCTCAAATCAGGAAAATTTACTGGGCGATACATTGTTTTTCCAGTCATAACATTTGTTGTCGAATCATATCTATTCTCAATAAAACGACCATTTCCAACTAAAAATACTTTACCTTCTTTTTCACTTTGTTTAATGAATTGTGCATCTGGATTATTAGAATATTCATCAACAATTCGGTTTTTAAAAAATGATTGAAACATTCCTTCTGATAAACCAGCAAGACATTTTTTGTTTTCTTCAATACCAGGTATCTGAGCTAATTGAGGATTTTTACCAAAATTCAAAGGAATTCCCAAGCTTACTAATGGAGCTAAACCTGTAACATTTGAATTTGTTGATGATGTTAATACAGGCGTCAAAGCTGTATTGCTTGAATTAACAAATTGAATTTCACTAGCGTACTTCAGAGATACGGGAGCTAAGTTTCTAGCGATTGGATGAGATGTTGGTGTTGCCAATACATGAAAAAACCAAGGAACAATATTTGGCTTGAACGGGACCATCTTAGGTGCACAGTTTACATCCATAACAAGATTCTCATTCAATTTTAAACCGTAATCAAACAATAAGTCTTCTAAACCTGTTTTTATTCTTGTAGAATGAACCATTGTTGTTTTCATCAATGAGTCTTCGTTTACTGAAACAGCATCTAAAAAGCACATTAAACGCCCTCCACGCATCAAAAATTGGTCAATAACGAATAAATCTTTCACGTCAAATTTTTGACGTGGGTTTGCAATGATTAATCCCTGATAGTCATCCAACGCGTTTAATTTTCCATCAATCGTTACATCTTCTACACCATAGTATGGTGTAATTAATGCCCTTGCTCTTTGAGTTTGAGATAGTTTTAATTCACCTTGGCCTTGAAGAAATCCAATTTTCTTTTTTTCTTTTTGTACAGATCTTCTAATGGAACTCAATAATACATATTCAAGATTGTTAACAGCACCTTCAATTGAATTCGCGACATCTTCTAAGTGATCTGGTTGATTTCTCATCGTTCCAGGTAGAAATTGTATCACATTTACATCAGTTCCTTCGTAATTGATTATTGCACCGGGCCATAACATGATCTGACTTCTAGCTCCGTCTTTTTGATAATCTAAATTCATTGGTAAAATCCCTTTACCTTCATTGAATAATTGATCTTGAAGCTCTTTTTGTTCTTCTTTTGTACCTTGATTCGGATCGATGAATTTGTATTCAATTCGTGATCCTGTAAATTGTTTAAATTCTTTTAATTTATCTTCAATTGCATTTCGATAATGCTTTATTTCAGCAGGCATATTTCCATCTAAATAAATTCGGATGGTCATACGTTGCGTGAAATTTTCTTCGTTCGATAAATATTTTTTAGTTCCCTCGGATAATGAATAACGTTGATCACTAGTCATGTCTATTCTCTTGTACACAAAGGCACTAATGACATTCGCTGCAATAATTCCTGTAACAACAATTGTTAAAAACGTCCAGTTGAATAATCCCTTAATTTGTTTCTTTGAACTCATTTTTTAATTAATTAAGAATTATTTTTTTAATGTTTTAAGAACGGTTAATGCCGAAAATATAAAAAACGCAATAAGTGATAAAAAGTAAATGACATCACTTGTGTCGATCACTCCTTTACGAATAGAATCATAGTGTTTAACCATTCCAAAGTATTGAAGGACATTGTCAAAACTTCCCATTATGTTGTATGATCCAATTCGATTCAATCCATCAAAAAACAACCAACAAAACAACATTGAAATAATGAATGAAACGATTTGACTACTTGTCAATGAAGACGAAAAGATACCAATTGCAACAAACACAGCGCCCAGTAAAATCAGACCTATGTAAGAGGTGATTGTAGCTCCATGATCAAATTTTTCGGGTTCTAATGAAAGTTTATAAATAGAGATGTAATATATAATGGTAGGAATAATAGCTAAAATCAACAATGTAACACTCGCAAAGTATTTTGCCAAGATGATTTTCATATCACTGATTGGACGAGTAAATAACAATTCAATTGTTCCTGTTCTACGTTCTTCAGCAATACTTCTCATTGTTAGAGCAGGTATAAGAATGAAAAACATTGTTGGAGCAAAGTTGAAAAATGGAATTAGATCAGCCTCTGCACCTTCAAGTAAGTTTGTTCCACCCGGTACAATCCAGTGGAAAATTCCTGTTGCAATAAGGAATATAAAAATGAAAATAAACCCAATTATTGAGTTTAAAAAACTTCGTATTTCTTTAAAATAAAGTGCTCTCATTTATTATTAGGAGATTTTGAACTTCAAAAATAAGATTTAGTTTTGAATCCTTGACTATAATGGAAGACAAACTATCAATTATTAAATGATTGTTGAGTAAAATGTTTTAAATTTTAATTTATCGATTATTGACCGAATTTTATGGAATATCTTTTAAAAAATTTAAATTTGCAGTAATTATTGAGTAAAAGATGAAAATAACAGACGAAACTGTAAATCACATTGCACATTTAGCTCGTTTAGAGTTTGAAGGGGAAAACAAAGAGGCGATCAGACAAGACTTGGAAAATATAATTTCTTTTATGGAAGTTTTACAACAAGTGGATACTGAGAATGTTGAGCCTCTAATTTTTATGAGTGATGAAATCAATCGTTTGAGAGAAGATGTAGCTGAAGTTACATTAACTCAATCTGAGGTGTTAAAAAATGCACCAAAAAAGGATTCTGACTATTTTAGAATCCCTAAAGTTTTGGATAAATAATCGAACTCAGGTTATAAAATTACCCGTTCAATATTCATATCTCCAAACGAGTAAGGAATATATGCAATACTTGGAATTTCTTTCGTGATTAAAATTGGTGATTTTCTTCCCAATGCAATTTTCCCATGAGTTTCACTTAGTTCTAAAGCTGATGCAGCGTTGATTGTTAATGCATTAAAAGCTTCTTCTGGCGTCATCTTCATTTTTACGCAAGCCAGTGACCAAACAAAATTTAAATTACCACTTGGTGTTGTTCCTGGATTGTAGTCACTTGCTAACGCAACAGGCAAATCATTTTCCATCATCCAACGTGCATTTCCAAAAGGAATTGAAATAAAATGAGAACAACTTGGTAATATTGTTGGAATTGTCGAAGCTGTTTTTAAATAATTAATATCTTCTTGAGAAATTTCTTCTAAATGATCAACAGAGATTGCTCCAAGCTCAACAGCTTTTTGAATTCCTCCCATAATTGAAAATTGATTCACATGAACTTTTGGTTTGAGACCTATTTTTTTTCCAGCAATTAAAATTTCTTCCATTTGCTCAACAGAAAAATAGTTTCTTTCACAGAATACATCAATATAATCAGCTAAATTTTCTTTTTCAATTATTGGAAGCATTTCATCAATAATCAAACGAATGTATGCTTGTTGATTTTCTTTGTATTCTTTTGGAAAAGCATGAGCTCCTAAAAAAGTTGCTTTAATTGTAATTGGGAAATGTTCTTTTAAACGTTTGATAACACGTAGCATTTTTAATTCTGCTTCTACTGTTAGGCCATATCCCGATTTGATTTCTAAAGCACCTGTTCCATAGGAAATTAGTTTTTCTACTCTAACTTTTGATGCTTCAAACAACTCATCTTCAGATAATTCATTCAATCGTTTTGCAGAGTTAATGATTCCTCCACCTTTTAATGCGATTTCTTCATATGTCAATCCTTTTATGCGATCAACAAATTCTTCTTCTCTACTTTTTGCAAAAACAATGTGTGTATGTGCATCAACAAAAGCGGGCATTACATACTTTCCAGTTGCGTCTATGACTTCTAGATTTCTCCAATCAGTGACACCTTGCCAATCTTCCATAGGGCCATAGGCAACAACTTCTCCATCTTCTAAAGCTAAAAATGCATTTTCAATTATTGGTAATTCATTCATTTTTGAACCTAGAATAACAGGTGGAATTTCTTCGCCTGCTTGTACCAATCCTTTAATGTTTTTGATGAGAATTTTTTTCATTCGACGAAGATACATATCATTTTTGATTCTTGAAGGTTCGATTTCTGACTTTAGAAACTAAAAAACTCTAACTTTGTAGCATAATTGAACTTATATGTTTTACATCTTGTACATATCTAATGCTATATTGATTGCTGCCTTTCTTTTACTTGTTTTTATAATTTGTTATTTGTTTATACAATTAAAAATCTCTCAAAATAAACAAGTAGAAATGGGTCAATTGTTTCAAAAATATGAGAGTAATTACAACAAAATTCAACTTGAAAATATAGAATCTAAGTTAAATCCACATTTATTTAAAAATGTTTTAAATTCTATTCAATCTCATGCTTACCAAACTTATTTTGCAATGGATAAGTTGGGTAGTGTTTTGGATTATATTTTATATGAAAGTAGAGATAGGTATGTCACACCTAAGGAAGAAATAGAATTTGCACTTAATCTAATAGAAATCAATAAAATTAAATTAAGTCCATTGTTTCAAATAAAAGTTCGTACAAAGATAGATAACGAAGACCCTTTGTATGAGCAACGATTATTGGCACCATTGATTACGATTGATTTGATTGAGAATGCATTTAAGCACGCGGATTTACAAAGCTCAAATGCTTTCATCAATATAGATTTTGAATTAAATAAAAACGTTTTTTCTTTGAATGTGTCGAATAAAATTTCAATAAAGAAACCATTGAAAAAAGAAAAAAGTGGGGTTGGTAATCAAACATTTGAACAGCGTTTGAGAATAATTTACAAAGACGCATTTAAATTAGAAAGATCAACAGAGGGAGATATTTATATTGCTAATTTAACAATTAATCTACTTGAATACAAAGCTAAAATGCTTACTGTTGGATGATGAGCTTCCAGGTTTGACATATCTTAAAATGCTCTGTGAACAGATATCTGATTTAGAAGTCGTAAAGGTATTTGAAAGTCCTGTTACACTTTTAAGTGAAGTAAATGACTTAGAATTTGATATTTGTATAATGGACATTGAAATGCCTGAAATGAATGGTATTCAAGTTGCTAATTTGATTAAGAATAAACCAATTATTTTTACGACAGCATATGATGATCATGCTGCTGAAGCGTTTGATATAGACGCAGTTGATTATGTACGAAAACCAATTAAGATGGAGAGATTACAATTAGCTGTTGAAAAAGCAAAAAACAGAGTGAATCAACTCCGAATAGAAAAGAAATTCATTCAGTTAAATACGGATAAAGGAAAAGCAATTCTATTTTTTGACCAAATCGCATATGTTAGGGCATCGGATATTGATAGCAGGGATAAAATAGCTCAATTGATGGATGGTAGCTTGATTGTGTTAAAAAATATTTCTTTTCAAAAATTAAAGACGTTATTGCCAGTTGCAGATTTCGTTCGTATTAATAAAAAAGAAGTTATTGCTTTGAAAACGGTACTTCTTTTTTCTTATGAAGAAATAACTACAAACATTAAAACTTTGGAAGATTCAAAACCACTGAAATTAGTGTTAAGTGAAGTCTACAGAGAAGAATTTTTGAAACGGGTTAAAATATAAATTGGAAAGGGGTAAAAACAAAAAAAGTAGCAATGATTTCATTGCTACTTTTTTGTTTTTAAGAATATCTTGTATTATTTTTCTTTCTTTGAAAGGTCAATCAATACTGGAGTTGCGATGAATATTGAAGCATATGTTCCAACAATAACACCAACCAACTGAGCAAAGATAAATCCTCTAATAGCAAAACCACCAAAGAATAACATGATTATCAATACAAAAATTACAGTAATACCTGTGTTAAATGTTCTTGATAATGTTGAGTTTAATGCTGAGTTAATCTCAACTGTATCAATTTTACCACTTCCATATCCTAAATTTTCACGAATACGGTCGAATACTACTACAGTGTCATTAATTGCATAACCAACTACAGTAAGAATCGCAGCGATTAATGCTTGATCTAAATCTAAATTGAAAGGTAGAATACCATTGAAGATTGAGAATACACCAAGAATAATTATTACGGTAAATCCAAGAGAGGCAACTGCACCTGCAGAATACTGCCATCTTCCAAATCGGAATAAGATATAAGCAAACATCATTGCTAATGAAGCCAATACTGCAATAATTGATGAACGAGTTAACTCTTCAGAAATTGTAGGAGATACAGTTCTTGACTCCATAATTTTGTGCGTTCCCCATTCATTTTCTCCTGCTTTAAATGCATCTTCTAATTTTTCGACCACTTTACTATTTGCTGATTCATCACCTAATAAATAGTTCGTAATGATCTCTAAATTATATGAGTTCGATTTTGTTTTCAAAACAATAGAAGCAGATTTCGTTCCAAAAGATTCAGTGATTTTTTGCTCTAAATCATTTAATTTGCCATCTAATGATTTTTCAAATTTCACAACGTATGTTCTACCTCCTGAGAATTCAACACTTTTGTTAAGTCCTTTTGTAGCTAATGCGATGAAAGAAATTACAACAAATGCACCAGAAATTAAATAAAAGATTTTACGTTTTCCAGCAAAATCAATATTTACATTTTTGAATGCATCTTTAGTCATTTTGATGTCAAATGAAATCGTTTTTCCTCTTCTCATTTGAATGTCAAAAATCAATTTAGTAATCACTAAAGCAGAGAAAACTTGAGTGAAAATACCAATGATTAATGTAATCGCAAATGATTCAATAGGACCATTTCCTAATACTTTTAAGATAACTGCAGTAAGTAATGACGTAACGTTAGCATCGATGATTGGACTCAATGATTTCTTGAAACCTTCATTAATTGCTGTCGCTTGATCTTTACCTGCTGATAATTCCTCACGAACACGTTCGTAAATTAATACGTTGGCATCTATCGCCATTGCAAATGATAACACGATACCAGCAATACCAGCTAATGTTAATACAGCTCCAAAGGATGCTAATGTTCCAAAGATGAACAAAATATTAGCGATTAATACGATACTAGCAACACGACCTGCTTTACCATAATAAATAATTACATAAGCTAAAACAACTAATAATGAAATAGCAAATGAAATCATACTTGAGTGAGCATTTTCAGCACCAACTGTTGGTCCTACTTTTACTTGCTCTTTAATAACACATGGAGCAGGTAAAGCACCACCATTCAATAATCCAGCAAATTTACTAGCAGCTTCAAATGAGAAATTTCCAGTAATCTCTGTACTTCCTTGTTGAATAATGTTTTGAACTACTGGAGCACTGTAAACCACATTGTCCATTGTAATTGCAACAGCTCTTTTTATGTTTTCTCCGGTCATTAAAGCCCATTTCTCAGAACCTTCAGCTGTCATTCTTAAATTAACAGTTTTTTGACCTTTTTCATTTACATCTGGAGCAGCTCTTTGAATATCTTTTCCACCTACTTTAGCTTTTCCATTTGCAGGAACTTTTACAGCGTATAAGATATATCCTGGTTTTTTATCTAACTCTTCAGCGTCAGCAGACCACATGAATTTTAAATCTTCAGGGAAAATTTGCTTAATATCTTGACGAACTAAAATTTGATCTATTAAAGTTCTGTCTTCAATTGTTGCAAAAGCTTGGAATGGTGTCTCTCCTACAGGAGTGATTAAGTCTCCTAGACCTTTTACACCAGAATTATTTAAATCTCCTAAATTATCAAGATTCAATTTCGTTGTGTCGTTGTTTACAATTGTAGTATCAACTTCTTCAGAAATTTTGGATTCTTTTTGAGTAGATAAAGTTACAGCGTCTGCCCAGTATCTACCAATTTCTGAACCATTATAAGTTTCAAAAAATTGAAGATTTGCCGTTGCTTGCAATTGATTAGCTACCGTTTTTTCATCTTGTACTCCTGGAAGTTCAACATATAGACGATTGTTTTTTTGGTCTTTTTGAATGTTAGGTTGAGAAACACCGAATTGATTCACACGACGGTCAATGATTTCTTCAATACCTTCCATTGATGATTTCACCTTGTCATTAAAGAAACTAATTACTTCAGCATCTGTTGATTTGATGTTTAATTCTTCGATTTCTACTAGAGAAAACAAACTAACTAATGGTATTCCGTTGTTTAATTGTTTGTGTTTGTTCGCAAATATTTTTATGAAATCACCACCTTTTACTGAATATTCGCCAACTGCTGCATCGTAAACTTTTCTAAACTTAGGGTTTCTTTCACTTTGAGCATAGCTCTTAATCATTTCTGGAATGTTAATTTCCATTGTTACTGACATACCACCTACTAAGTCAAGACCAAACGCCATTGAACGTTGTTTAACTGTTGAGAAAGATGATCCTAAAATTGGGTAAACAGAAGCGTTTCCTTTTTCTTTTAGTTTTTTGTTGATTAAAGCAGCACGAGCATTTTCTTTTCCTTCAGCTTTTCTGAAGTCAATTAGGATACCATCAATAACAATGGTGTCTCTTGTTTTACTTGCAAGTTCTTGGTAATCTCCTATTTCTCTGTCAACTTCTTTTTCAACTTTCTTTTCAACGGAGTTAGAAACAAAAGTAAATGATACCTGATACACTGAAATAACGATTAAGAGTATCGTTAAAAACCAGTAAAATCCTCTATTACGCATGTTGGTTGTTTTCGTTTAAATTATTTACAAAGTCGCAAATATAGAATTTCCAAACGGGAAACAGTTAATACTTGTAAAAAAAAAATAAACTTTATTAAAATAACTGTT
>DAIOWV010000009.1:28061-68120 GCA_036758285.1 Taishania sp.
AGCTTTGTTTACAAATGTTTTTTAGCTTTTTTTTAGTTAGAATGATAAATAGTATATTTGCTCCAATTATAATAAAATAGTTATTTCGATGAGCTTAGGCCAAAAAATTAAAAACTTTGTATTTACAAAGAGATTTTTAATGAATTTCATTATTTTGATTTTTGTTTACATATTGGTTATTTTTCTTGCTAAATGGTATCTAGGGTCTTATACAGATCATGGTAGAAAGATTGAAGTACCAGAACTTGTTGGTAAAAATGAAAAACAAATTGGTGATGTTTTAAGTCAGTTGGAGTTGCAATATGAAGTTTCTGAAAGCGTCTATGATCCAACAAAAGCAGATGGTACCGTTTTATCTCAAGATCCTTTGCCTAGTTCTAAATCTGGTGTATATGTAAAAGAAGGACGAATTGTTAGGGTGAAAATTTCAAAAAAATCACAATTAGTTGAAGTTCCAAATTGTGTTGATAAATCACAACGTTTTGCAGAGAATATATTAAAAAGTAGAGGACTGAAGTTTAGAGTTGAATACAAACCGTCTCTGGAATCTTCTGGTGCTGTAATTCAGCAACTGTATAACGGAAAGGCCATTGGAGATAAAGAGAAGGTGAATATTGGTTCAACAATTGTAATTGTAGTCGGGGTTAGTTCTGGTGGTGCGTCAATTCCAACACCAAATTTGCAAGACTTGACAATATGTGATGTAAAAAGTCGTTTGTCTGT
The DNA here is from genome assembly GCA_036758285.1 of Taishania sp. Lineage (GTDB taxonomy): Bacteria > Bacteroidota > Bacteroidia > Flavobacteriales_D > Crocinitomicaceae > Taishania. Next base: position 28,785 of record DAIOWV010000009.1, read on the forward strand.
TATTCCAAATTTAAGTTTGGTTGTAATTTGTGATGGTTGTGTAACCAGTGCAGATAGTTGTGCCGCTAGAGTTTTTTCACAAAGTCCAGAATATATTGAAGGAGGTGTGATTTCAGGTGGTGCCACTATGACTGTTCATGCAACGAAACAATAATTGAAGTTATTGCATATGAAGAATATCTTATTAATCTACTTTTTATTTTTTATCACACTTGGGTATTCTCAAGGAGAGGGAGTGATGCCTATAACTCATAATGTTGAAATTATGGGTAAGCCGAAATACTTGAATAAATCATCATCGACTTTTGATAGTACGTTTATTTATACTGTTGATACATTGTCACTACCTTTTTACGACGAATTTTCAAAAAATAAAATTGAAAAATATAATGCTAATTTTTCTGATCCTGGAGTGACTTCTGAATTGTTCTATGCCGTTTTGGATGAGAATGACATTCCTATTTCTCCCAATGATGTATTCACTACTCAGCAAACTTTTAGAAGGGTTTATGACACAGGGACTGATTTGGTAACGACAACTAATTTTCCTGGTATTACGGTTAAAGTGAGTGATTTGTCTACGTATCCAGTTACTTATCAGACAAAAACTGTATATCCACCTTATTACATTTTCGATACTTTAGGAGTTCCGGATGTTCCAGATACAATTTGGATTGTAGGTCCTGATGTTTTTCAGTTTACTGCAACTCAATTTAAAGCACATGCTTCAACGCCTGGAGCTTTATGGATTGATGACTATGCTTATCATAATTATCGCTATGCAAAAAATCCTTGGTCTCTTGGGGTTGCGACTTTTGATGGGATCGATAATAATGGGTATCCATATCAAATGGGAACAACTTTGTCTGGTGTTGCGGATTATTTAACTTCAAAACCAATTGATTTATCAGGTAATTCTCCTGCTGATAGTCTTTATTTAACTTTTTTGTACCAAAAACAAGGACTAGGAGATATACCAGAATCAACGGATTCTTTGATATTAGAGTTTTATGATAAATCATCTCAAAGATGGTTTAGACAATGGGGAGTGAACGGAGGTGCTGTCTCAGAATTTGAAGTTGCCCATATTCCTGTTAAAAATCCTACTTATTTTAATGATGCATTTCAGTTTCGTTTAAAAAACTATGGTGGATTATCAGGTGCGTTAGATCACTTTCATGTTGATTATGTTCATTTAAGAGATTTGTCTGGATATCAGGATACTTTAATCGAAGATTTTGCAATTTCTTACCCAATTGTTACTTTATTAAAAGATTATTCTTCAGTGCCTTGGGATCATTATAAAAACAATTCAACTGGAAAAATGTCTACAGAAGTTCCTTTGGTTGTAAGAAATAGTTATTTAAATGGTGGTTCAAATATTTCGTCTGCCGGAGGTGGTAAAATAAATATTTTGTATGGAGGCGTTCAGGAAGGAAGTGTTACTTTGAATGGTCAGACTATCGTAAGCTATGATCCATTCACACAGCCAATACCGGATTATGCTCCGCGAACAACTTATTTTTCTGGACATGATGTTTCAACAATGTCCTTTGATCCATCAAAGCCAGGTACAAAACAATCGTTCACTATTGAAACCATTGTAACGGTTCCTGTCGGTTCAAATTACCAACCAAATGATACAACATATACAGAACAAGTTTTTCAGAATTATTATTCATATGATGATGGCTCAGCAGAGTTGGCTTATGGACCGCAAGGAGCTCAGTCTAGATTAGCAGTGAAATATGTTCCTTATGAAGCCGATTCAATCATTGGTGCAATGATACATTTTGTTCCTACCGTTAATAATGTAACAAATAAATTATTTCAATTAACTATTTGGGATGATAACGGAGGAATTCCAGGAACTGTTTTGTATCAAGATAATTCTTTTAACCTTCGCCAACCAAGTTATGGAGGTGGAATAAATAAATTTGTAACATATTTTACCGATGATACATTGAAGGTTCCGGTTTCTGGTACTTTTTACATTGGTTGGAGGCAAATTGACGCGCTTAGATTAGGTGTAGGATTGGATCAAAATACAGACAAGCATGAAAATACTTTTTTTAGCTTAGATGGAGGTGTAACTTGGGAACAATCCCAGATTCCTGGTTCAGTAATGATTCGACCTATTTTTTCAACTTCTTTGGATCCTGAATTGGGTGTTAAAGAAATCAAAAAAGAATCCCTAGAATTAGTTATCTATCCCAATCCTTCCAATGGTGTATTTACGGTTGCTTCATCCACAGGAGAAACAGGACAGGTTCAAGTTTTTTCTTTAATGGGGAATTTGATTTTAACGACGAATGAGCAAACATTTGATTTAAGTAATCAGCCTGAAGGGATGTATTTGGTGCGTTCAACACTAGATATTTCAAAAACATATAAAGTTGTGAAAACGAGATGAGTGATAAATTTGATGAAGAGATAGAAAATCAACTTTCAGAAGATCAGGAAGAGGAATTATACGAACACCACAAAGTAAAAGTTGATCCAGGGCAGTTCATGCTTAGAATAGATAAGTATTTAATGGATCGTTTGCCAAATACCACTCGAAATAGAATTCAAAATTCTGCAAAAAATGGATTTATAATTGTTAATGGAAGCAAGGTAAAGCAGAATTACAGAGTTAAACCAAATGATGAAATTTCTTTGGTTTTACCATTTCCAGTAAGAGAATTGGAGCTGATTCCAGAAGATATTCCTTTGGAAATTCCTTACGAAGATGAAGATTTATTGATTGTGAACAAACCTGATGATATGGTGGTTCATCAAGGTCTCGGTAATTATACTGGTACGCTTGTGAATGCTTTGGTTCATCATATTGAGCATCTACCGTATCGTACTCAAGATTATTTTGGTAGACCAGGACTAGTCCACCGTTTGGATAAGCATACAACGGGATTGATGGTTGTTGCTAAGACAGAATATTCATTGACTCATTTAGCTAAACAGTTTTTTGATAGAACAACCGAAAGGAGGTATTGGGCACTTGTTTGGGGTGACGTTAAAGAAGATGGTACAGTAACAGGTCACATTGGGAGGTCATTAAAAAATAGAAAAATGTTTGTGGTTTACCCTGATGGAGATCATGGAAAGCACGCTGTTACTCACTATAAAGTTTTGGAAAGATTTGGTTTGGTGACTTTGGTTGAGTGTAAACTAGAAACTGGAAGAACACATCAAATCAGGGTTCACATGAAGCATATAGGCCACACATTGTTTCATGATTTAGAATATGGAGGAGATTCAATTCTTAAAGGAACAACACATAGTAAATACAAAACGTTTATTGAAAATTGTTTTGCATTGACAAAAGGACAAGCTTTACATGCTAAAACGTTGGGATTTATGCATCCTATAAAAAAGGAATATTTACGTTTTGACTCTGAATTGCCGGAAGGCTTTCAACAACTTTTGGCAAAATGGAGGAATTATACAAAAAACACTGAATTGGAGTAGCGTCACAAAACTGTATTTTGTATTGAGTGAAAGGTAATATTAATTGATTTAAACAAATTTTATACCTCAATTAATATTCATATATTTGAGTCTTAAAAATATTAAGCATGAAATTTCTTTCATATATATCTATTTCTTTATTGTTGATTTCTTTTTTAGGGTCTTGTAGGGATAAACTTGATTTGATTGGTAAAGGTAAAGAGTCTGCGGTTGTTGTTGGACTTTTAGATATCGCAGATTCTGTTCACTATGTGAAAGTTACAAGGACTTTTATTGGTGATGGGATTACAAGTTCGTTGTCAATTGCTCAAATTGCAGATTCATCTTACTTTGATAATGTAGAAATTACTATTCAGGAAACGTTTATTAATGGTTCTTTAGGGAGAACTTTTACGTTGCATGATACCTTAATCAATGAAAAAGATATGAATGGAGTTTTTTATGCTCCACAACAAAAAGTTTATGTATTTCATACCACTTCAAGTGCTCCACTTAGAGCAGATGCTACTTATAATTTAACTGTAAAAATTGATGGGGGAAGGATTGTAGTAACTGGTAAAACAAATTTAGTATCTGGAATCGTTGTAGGGAACTGGAGTAATCTAAATTCAGGTATTAAATTAACACAGAGTGGTACTGAATTGGGTAAATATGCAACGCAGCAATTTGCAGTTACAAATGTCGGAACTTCATATAAGTTAAATGGAAAGCTTAGTTTTGAATATCGTGAATTTAATGTAGGTCTTTCCGATTCTACAGATAAGTCTATTCCATTTAGTTTTGGTGAGATGGACGTAAAGCCTGGATTTAATTCTGGTAGCACTTTTGTTTTTTCAGGAGAAATTTTTTATAAAACTTTAAAAGATAGAATTCCTGTTTCAACTTCAGTTCAGAAAAGAATCCATACAGGATTTGAAGTTACTATTGTTGGCGCTTCTCGAGAGTTAGTCAACTATATTGAGGTAAATAAACCATCAACATCATTAGCTCAAAACAAACCAACATACACGAATTTGTCAATTACTGAAGGACATTCAGTAATTGGAATATTTGGATCGAGACAAACAGTACGTGTTTTTAAACCTTCAAAAGGTGATTATGCTCAGATTCAAGCATTGGATAAAAAATCAAGAAGAGAATTGTGTGTTGGACCTTTGACTGGACTTTTAAGTTTTTGTTCAAATCATGTTGCAGATGGTGCACCAACAACTGAAACTTGGTTTTGTCCTTGATTAAAAACGCTATCTTTGTCGTTTAGTAGACTTGTTTAATGAGCGAACGCAAAACCTATTTTGTTGATGTAATATTGCCAATTCCTGTTAATCGGGAGTTTACGTATCGTGTACCTTTTGAAATGAATGATTTTATTTTAGAAGGAGTAAGGGTTGTTGTTCCTTTTGGAAAATCAAAGTTTTACACGGCTATTGTCACTAAAGTTCACGAAGAGATTCCTCAAGATTACGTTGCAAAATATGTTGAGTTTATTTTAGATGAATCTCCTATTATTACAGGTAATCAATATGCTTTTTGGAAATGGATTGCTAAATATTACATGGCTCCAATTGGTGATGTGTTAAATGCAGCATTACCTGCAAATTTTAAGCTGGCAAGTGAAACAAAAATCTTACTGCATCCTGATTTTAATAAGTTGATTTCTTTGAATGAAAAGGAAAGTATACTTGTAGATTCACTGGAAATTAGAGAAGAATTAACACTGAAAGAAATATCCGAAATACTGTCAGTTAAAAACGCTCATCCGATTGTTAAACAGTTAATTGATAAAAGGGTAGTTGTTACTCAGGAAGAGCTGAATCAAAAATTCACTCCAAAAAAAGAAAGTTTTGTATGCATTAACCCTGTTTTTTCTGATGATGAACTGAATGATGTGTTGAACTTATTGGAAAGTAATAAATCAAAAGCTTCTCAATTAGATGCGTTACTTCAAATTATTAAATTTCGATTAGATTCGAAACAAAATTACATACCTAAAAAAGAAATATTAGAGGTTGGGGTTTCTGTTTCTACTTTGAATACACTTGAAAAAAATGGTTATGTTTTGATTGAAAAATTAGAAGTTAGCCGTTTAAAACGACCACTTTCTGAAGATCAAGAAATCAAAGAATTATCAGAAGCTCAAGAGCTTGCCTTTAATCAGATTAAAGATTCTTTTCAAACACATTTTGTAACATTATTGCACGGTGTTACAGGTTCTGGTAAAACAGAAATATATATGAAGTTGATAAAAGAACAACTTCAACAAGGAAAACAAGTCCTTTTCTTATTGCCAGAGATTGCTTTGACAACTCAATTAATTCAACGATTATCTGTTTATTTTGGTGATTTTATTGGGGTTTATCATTCAAAATTTAATCAAAATGAAAGGGTTGAGATTTGGAATAATGTTTTAGATGATAATCCGACAAAATTTCGATTAATTGTTGGTGCGAGATCATCTATATTTTTACCTTTTAAAAATTTAGGTTTAATCATTGTTGATGAGGAACATGAAGGTACTTTTAAGCAGTACGACCCATCACCAAGATACAATGCAAGAGACGCCTCTTTAGTTTTGGCTAAATTGCATAATGCAAAAGTTTTATTAGGTTCTGCAACTCCAGCCATTGAAACGTATTACAATGCTAAAAATGGCAAATACGGATTAGTAGAATTAAATACGCGTTTTAGTGGAGTACAACTTCCTGAGATATTAAGCGCAGATATGCGAAAAGCACGAATTCAAAAAAGTGTACAATCTGATTTTTCAATGTTTCTGATAGATGAAATTAGAGCAGCATTAAAAAATGAAAAACAAGTCATATTGTTTCAAAACAGAAGAGGATATACACCACTTTGGATGTGTGAAATTTGCCATTGGACACCAAAATGTACAAATTGTGATGTCTCTTTGACATATCACAAACATACAAATTCTTTAAAATGTCACTATTGTAGCTATGTTCAGCCTCCTGTTGGTACTTGTTCTGCATGTGGAAGTACTCGCATAAAAATGCTTGGTTTTGGTACTGAAAAAATTGAAGATGATTTGGGAGTTATTTTGCCCAATGTAAAGATTCAACGATTAGATTTAGATACAACTCGAAATAAAAATGCATACGAAAACATACTTAATGATTTCGGTGAAAGGAAGATCGATGTTCTAATTGGAACTCAAATGGTGTCAAAAGGTCTTGATTTTAAAGATGTTGCACTTGTAGGGATTTTGGATGCTGATTTAATGCTTAATCGCTCAGATTTTCGGGCATTTGAAAGAAGTTTTCAATTGATGTCACAGGTAGCAGGTCGAGCAGGGAGGGACAAAGAAAGGGGAAAGGTAATAATTCAAACAGGGGATATTGATCATTGGGTGATTCAAAAAGTGAATCAACATGACTATATTGGGTTTTATAATGCTGAAATTATAGAAAGAAAGAATTTTTTCTATCCTCCATTTTATAAAATCATAAATATTACACTAAAGCATAAGGACGAACAAATTGTAAATACAGGTTCTCAAACTTTAGCAAATGCACTTAAAACTGTTTTTAAAGAAAGAGTGTTAGGGCCTGAATTTCCTGTTGTAAAACGTATTCAAAATCAATTCTTGAAGCAAATCAAGTTAAAAATTGAACGAGACGCTCCTGATTCAAAAATTAAAGATAAAATTGTCGAATTATTAGACGTGTTTTATAGTAATCCGGATCATAAAAGTATTCGTGTCGTTATAGATGTTGATCCAGCTTAGTGTATATTAGCGAGAATAAACAAATCTTCATTATTGTTTAATGTTCTTCCAAAAGAACTAATCTGTTTTTTGTTGTGGTAAAATAGAGTTAGTTCAAGAATAAATTTACTTTATTAAATAAAAGAAGATTCGTTTATTACAGATGTCAATAACAACATAACAATTTTAAATCTACCCTAAATAAGATTTTAAAGCTTTACTTCTAGAAGTATGTCTTAATCTTCGAATGGCTTTCTCTTTGATTTGTCGAACACGTTCTCTCGTTAAGTCGAAACGCTCACCGATTTCTTCCAATGTTAAAGGAGCTTTGCCATTTAATCCATAATACATTCTTACAACATCTCCTTCACGAGAAGTAAGTGTAGATAAAGAACGTTCAATGTCTTTTCTTAATGATTCTACAGCCAAACCATCTTCAGGTGTTGGAAGTGAATCATTTGCTAGCACATCATATAAACTTGAAGACGATTCATCCCCTTCGACCAATTGTGCATCCATTGATACATGTCTTCCTGCGTTTGCTAAGGATTGTCTTACATCATTTACACTACACTCTAAAAAATCAGCTAATTCATCTGCAGTTGGCGGACGTTCATATTTTTGTTCCAACTCAGAAAATGCACGATTAATTCGATTAATGGTTCCAATTTTGTTTAATGGAAGTCTTACTATACGTGCCTGTTCAGCTAATGCTTGTAAAATTGACTGACGAATCCACCAAACAGCATAAGAAATGAATTTAAAACCACGAGTTTCATCAAAGCGTTCAGCTGCTTTAATTAACCCCATATTTCCCTCATTGATTAAGTCAGGGAGAGTCAATCCTTGATTTTGGTATTGTTTTGATACTGAAACAACAAAACGAAGATTTGCTTTTGTTAATCGTTCTAATGCTGCTCGGTCGCCTTCTCGGATGCGTTTTGCTCTTCTGCTGTAACCATCTCAACTCTTCCAATCTCTTGCAGGTACTTGTCTAATGAAGCAGTTTCCCTGTTTGTCACTTGTTTTGCTATCTTAAGTTGTCTCATGGCTGAAAGTATTAAAGATTCGACATTGTATTAAATACTACGTTTAAGTTAGAAAATTATTTTTGTATTATTCATAAAATATGTTATTTTTTTGTAAAGTGTAGCTTTCATTGATTATATGGTATTTTTTAAAGGATATTTTTATTTTTTATTCAGAATGAAATGTATTTTACTGATATTTAATAGTTTAATTAAGCTGGTTTTTCTAGCGTCTAATTTTCAATTAGATTGTAAATAAAAAAGTCTACTTTTGAAAAGTGAATAAATTACGCGATACATTTAATATAATTAGACATCTTACTTTTAGTAGAATTTGGAATTTAATTGTACTATATTTCTCTTATTTTATTTCACGTATTAGAAAAAAAAGTGTCCATAAAGGAATGCCTTTTTCTTTAAGTATTGAACCTACTACGGCATGTAATCTTGGATGCCCTGAATGTCCAAGTGGACTAAAACAGTTTACCCGCCCAACTGGAAAATTAAAATTAGATGTACATCAAGACATATTAAATCAAGTTTCAAAAACTGTTTTTTATATCAATTACTATTTTCAAGGAGAACCTTTTTTGAATCCCAATTTTTTAGATTTAATAATTGAAGCTAAAAAACGTAAAATTTATACAGCCACTTCGACGAATGCACATTTCATAAATAAGGTAAAGGCAGAAGAAATTGTAAAATCTGGTTTAGATCGATTGATTATTTCCATTGATGGCATGACACAAAAAACCTATGAAAATTATAGGGTTAATGGAAGTTTGGAGAAAGTCATTGAAGGCACACAATTTTTGTTGGATGCAAAAAAGAAATTGAAATCTAAAACACCACATTTAATTTTTCAATTCTTAGCTGTAAAACCCAATGAACACGAAATTGATGAGATAATTGAATTTGGTCATACAATGAAGGTGGATGAAGTGAGAATTAAAACAGCTCAATTGTATGATTACGAGAATGGTAATTCATTGATGCCGGATAATGAAAAATATGCTCGTTACAAATTAAATAAAAACGGTACTTATTCTCTTAAATATAAAACGGGTAATCATTGTTGGAGAATGTGGTCAAGCTGTGTTTTTACTTGGGATGCAGGTATCGTTCCTTGCTGTTTTGATAAAGATGCGCAACATCAACTAGGGAATTTGAAAAATAAATCCTTTGCTGAAATTTGGAATTCCGAAAAATACAATGGTTTTCGTTCTGCAGTTTTAAACCATAGAAATCAAATTGACATCTGTAAGAATTGTTCTGAAGGAACTAAGGTTTGGGCTTAGTAATTAAGTTCTAAGTCAACAGTATCCATAAATGTTGTTGTAACTTCTTTTGTACCGTTAAACGATGTATTTATTTTGAAGTAAGAGATTTCATATTTAGTGGCTGCGTCATTTATGCAATAGAAAAATGTATCTGTAATCCCTGTAAAACGGCGATATCCTTCAGGACAACATTCTTCACAACCAGATTTTCCTTTTGTTCTGACGATATCCATGATAGTACTAGAACTAGCTGAATGTTTTAATATAATTTTTACCCATGATTTTCCAGTGGTAGACAAGTTAATAACATTGTCATTCTTTAAGGTTAATTCATCAAAGTTTACAAGATGATTGATCTCAAAATATCCGTTTTTGCTTAAAGAAAGGTTTACAGAATTGAACCGATCTCTTTTGGTTGTAAACGAATAATTTCCTTCACTGTCTGTTTGTAAAGTCGTAAGATGCGATTCAATACCACTTTGATTAGTTTTTGTCACATAAATCGTTGCATTTGCTAAGGGTTGATTGTATGTTGCGTCAGTTATAGTACCTTTTATGGTGAAATCAGATTGTCCTTTCTTGCAAGCAGAAAGAATAGTAATGAATAGAAAAAGATAAATTAACTTCATGATTTTATGGTTTAATTAACTCTAATTTAATTCATTTCACGATTAATGTAAAAAAAAGACTTGCTATTTACTAAAGTGTAGTAAATTCAGATTAATCTCTAAGGTATTTTTTTTCTGCCCAAAAAGTACCAAATGGAATTAATGATGATAGAAGTAAAATTCCTGTTTTTTTCATATCCCATTTAAACTTATATGCACCAATTACCACTAATAAACAAAAAGCGATAAATAGAAATCCGTGAGCCATTCCTATTATTTTATTAGGCCAAACGATATCTAACATGTATTTTAAAGGCATTGTTAATCCGAAAGCTAAATAAGAAATCCCTTCTGCTATAGCTGTTATTCTTAATGTTTTAAGCATGTTATTTTTCGTCTTTTAATACTTTTTGAGATACTTTACCAACAGTTAATCCCTGTACAAAGATAGAGAATACAACCACGAAGTACGTCATTTCTAATAATAATTCTTTGTATTGAGGATCGTTTACGGTTAATACCAAAGCTATAGATACACCGCCTCTAAGCCCTCCCCAAACTAACATCTTAAGAGTACCTTTTGATAATTTTGGTTTGAAAGGAACAATTGTGGCAGGTAATACAATCGACACTGTTCTTGCGAATAATACGACAACGATTGCTATTGTAGAAATTCCCCAGTAAGATTCAAAGTTTTCAATTATAAGCAGTTCTAATCCAATGAATAAGAATAAAATGGCATTTAAAACTTCGTCAATTAATTCCCAAAATTTTGAGAGATATTCCTTCGTTAATTTTGACATGGCTGTTTTTTTACCATAATTACCAATGAATAATCCAGCAGCAACCATTGCCAATGGACCTGAAATATGGAAAAAACTTGCAATTAAATACCCCCCCATTACAACTGATAATGTGATTAAGACAGAAACTATGTAGTCATCAATTACTTTCATTGCTCTAGAAGCACTATATCCAAGAGCCAGTCCAAGAGCCAGTCCACCTAAAACTTCTTTTGCGAGTAACAATGATATTTTTCCTAAATTAACCTCCATGTCCGGAGTTTGAGTCATTTGGAAGATAACAACGAAAAGTACAACAGCAACGCCATCATTAAAAAGTGATTCTCCAGTTATTTTTGTTTCAAGGGATTTACTAACATTTGCTTTTTTTAAGATTCCTAGTACAGCAATTGGGTCTGTTGGTGAAATGAGTGCTCCAAAAAGAAGACAATACACAAATGGTAATTCAATACTAAATAAAGGTGCGAGATAGTAAAATATTCCACCAATTACGAATGTTGAAAGTATTACACTAAATGTAGAGAATATTAAAACAGGAATTTTTTGTTCTTTTAAATCTGAAAATTGAACATGAATTGCACCTGCAAATAATAGGAAATTTAACATTCCTCCCATAAGTATTTCAGTGAAATCGATGCCAGATATAAGGTTGTGTAAGTCCTTTGTCATTTCAGGAAATAAACTTTCACCTGCGATTCTTGCAAAAATTGAAACTGTAATTGCTATCAGCATGATTCCAATTGTTGAAGGAAGTTTTAAATATCTAAGGTTGATGTATGCAAAAATTGATGCTAAAACGATGAGAATAGAAAATGAATAATATAACTCCATATTGATTTTGTGTTTTTTACAAAAATGCCAATAAAAGATTGTAATTGAAAGGAAAAAATGACATTTTACAACTTTAAATGTGTATAAAATGCAATTTCAGTTAGGATAAAACGTCGTCTAATTGTGGTTTAGAAAACTGAAAACCAGCTGATTTTATTTTTTTGTTACTTGCTTTTGCACCATTCAAAACCATTTCTGACATTTTTCCAAGTGCCATTTGAATAATAACTTTTGGCACGTTTGGCAACCAAAGCCGTTTATTCATTTTTTTAGCGATTGCTTTTGTCAATTCTTCATTCGATGAGTTATTCGCATTTGTGTTATAAGTACCTTCAAGTTTATTTGCAATTACAAATTCAAATAGTTTTACCAAGTCTGAAATGTGAACCCAAGGCATTTGCTGTTTACCGGAACCAATTGGTGAACCAATGCCAAGACCTATCGTTTTACTCATTTGCTTTAATGCACCTTGTCGCCATTCAAGTACAACAGCAATTCTTAATTTTGATACAATAGCTTTATTCGTAAAGTAATCAGCAGCATTTTCCCAGTTTTTAACTAAATTACTTAAGAAATCCAGTCCGTAAGGAGATTCTTCCGTATGTTCAATCAAGCCATCATCAAATCCGTAAGCTGTTATTCCTGATGCTGAAATGTAATGTTCTAATTTTGGAAATGATTCGACTTGATTGTGTAGTGATTTAGTAATATCTATCCTTGAATGAATTAATTTTTGTCTTTGCTTTTTGGTCCATCTTCGATTATTGATTCCTTCTCCACATAAGTTAATGATGACTTGAATGTTAGTACATTTTGTTTTGTCAATTATATTTTTAGTTGGATCCCATAAAATGTGATTATCATTTTTTGGAGTTCGCGTTAAAATTTTGACATCGTAGCCTTTTAATGTTAAGTGATTTTCCAAGTGTTGACCAATATAACCAGTGCCTCCAGCAATTAAAACTGTTTTCATTTGAATTTATTTGACTTTAAAAATGGTAATAAAAAATGAAAAATTTGACGGTTTTTTTGTTATCAACTAGTTAATCATTCGTTTGAAAAAATAATGTTATGCATATTAAATTATTCACACTTAAATAATTATTGACTTTTTTGCTGTAGTTTTGCAGCGAAAACTTATTATCCACAATTCATTTCTATTTGAAAGGGGATTTTGGAACTATTTATACTAAAAATATAACTTCAATTTTACCATGAAAAAAATGACTCGATTTAAAAGGACGATTCAATTGATTATTTTATTCTTTTTCATTTCTTTTTTTAATTCTATTTTAGCTCAATATCAAGTTGATTTTGAAGGGGCTGCTGAAACTAAGCCGAATTATGCCGTTGGTGTTGTCAATCTTTCTGGTTTGAGTTGGGAACTTGGCCCTGAGGTTTTAATAGGTGAAGAGACAAATGACTATAAACTAGGTTTAAGATCTGCTAGATTGAGAGGTAGGGATGGAGCCAAAATGGAAATGACTCAAGACAAAGTTAATGGAATGGGTGTTGTCTCTTTTGTATATCGTTCTTATGGTGCAGATAATTTACAAGAATCGTGGTTAGTAGAATATAGTGTTGATGGAGGAGTTGTTTGGACGCAAATTGGTACTCCAATTATGGCAACAGTTACACCTCAAAATTTTAATCAAACTGTAAATGTTGCAGGGAATGTACGTTTGAGAATAAAAATAGCAACAACCCCAGGGAATCTGGGAAACAAACGACTTAATATTGATAATATTCTTATAACAAATTTCACAAGTGGCACTCCAGTATTAATTGCAAATAATACAAATATTTCAGGTTTGACTTATATTATTGGAAATGGACCATCTTCTAATCAAACGATATCTGTTACTGGTCAAAATTTAACAGGATCTGGAAATGTTACAGTAACAGCTCCTTCAGGATTTCAAGTTTCTACCAATGGAACAACGTTTTCCTCATCTATTAATTTACCATATAGTTCCGGAGTAATTACAGGAACAGGACAGTTTTATGTTCGTTTAGTTGCAGGATTAAATCCAGGAGCTTATTCGGGGTCGATAACTGTCGTTGGAGGTGGAGCTTCTTTGATTTCGATAAATGCTAGTGGAACAGTTTCAGCAACTTTGTATCCTGCTGTTCATAATTTATTGTCAGGATCATATATGTTTACTGATTGGAGTGATGCTTCGGGAGCTTTTACATATCCATCAAATATGCGTTTTTGGGCTGCTAGTTCTGATCAACCTACAGTAAGTGATATTGCGACTGGTAATTATTTTGGTGCATATAATCTTACTTCAGGCTCGAGAATTAATGGACTAAATGAAAATGGTATTTCATTTGTTACAACGGCTGTTGAAGGATCTGGCTTTCCTTTAGGAGCTGTATTGGGAATCAGTTCACTTGGAAAGGAAAATATTCAAGTAAAATGGACTGGTGGTCTAGTAACACAGGGAACAGGAACTCCCAACCCAAGAAGTTATGGTTTGAGATTACAGTATCAAATAGGTCAAAGTTCTACTTGGACTGATGTCGTAGGACCTGTTGAATATTTAAGTGCAGGTAAAACGAATGGGCATTCTCAGGATTTCCCCCCAGTTACTCTTCCAGCATCTTGTAACAATCAGTCAGAAATTTATTTACGTTGGGTTTATTATCACATTGCTGCCAATGATGGAGGAACTAGACCAGTAATAAGATTAGATGAAATTGTTGTTGATGGGACAGATCTTAATTCACTTTATCCTGAATTACATTCACTCTCAACTAGTCCTTTTTCATTTACGCAATGGAGTAATACTTCTACTGCTGGGACTTACCCTTTAAGTATGCGCTTTTGGAAAGCAGCATCTGATCAAGTAGCTTTAAACGAATTGCCAGTAGATAAATATACAGGTGTTTATAATTTAACAACAGGTTCAAGAATCAATGGATTGAATACGAATGGTGTTTCATTTGTTACAACTGCAACTGAAGGTGCTGGCTTTCCTTTAGGTGCTGTAGTTGGATTAAATACTTTAGGTCAAGATAATATTAACGTTTCATGGGTTGGAGGTTTAGTCGCTCAAGGGAACGGTTCTCCGACTCCACGTCATTATGGATTGCGTTTACAATACCAAGTAGGTCAGGGGTCAGTTTGGACGGATGTAGCTGGTCCAGTTGAATATTTAACGATGAATCAAATTAATGGTCATGAACAAGTTTTTGGACCAACTATTTTACCAACTGCTTGTAATAATCAACCAGAGGTATACTTAAGATGGGTTTATTATTTTGTTAATCAAAATAGTGGTGGTACTAGACCGTCTATACGTTTGGATGAAATATCGGTGACAAGTAGTACACTTTCGACTTTACCACAAATTTCAGCTTCTTCCTCTTCTCTTTCTGGATTTAATCAAGTGATAGGTAATGTTTCTTCAAGTCAAACATTTACGGTGCAAGGTTCAAATTTATCTTCTGGAATTGTGTTGACAACAACTTCTGGTTATGAAATTTCTCTTACAAGTGGAACAGGTTATTCTACAAATTTAAATTTACCTCAGTCATCGGGAACCGTTTCACCAACTACAATTTATGTTCGATTAAATTCTGGGTTTGTAGGGGTGCATCCAGGATCAATAACAATTTCTTCTGTTGGAGCAGTTGACAGAGTTGTTGTTTTAAATGGTCAAACAGTCAATGAACAAGAAGAGTTATTGTATTATTGGCATTTCAATAATTTAGTAGAAACAACAAATGAGTTGGAAGTTATTTCAGATTATTCTTATTTATCATCGATAGACGGCAAGTTGTCTTTTACAAATCCACAATTAGGACAAAATAATGTTGTTCGAAATGAGACTGGATCAAGCTTGAATTTGATGTTAAGTGCTATTGATGGTTATTCGGTTAGATTTGAAAATCCAACTTCAACTAGAGAAATGCTATTCGATGTACCTACTACGGGAGCAGAAAGAATAGGTTTTAAATTTGCAGTTCAAAGAAACGATGTTGGTATGACTCACAATATTGTTCAATATTCATTAGATGGTGTTAATTTTTATTCTGCAGGATTAATTAATAATACGGTTGAGGTTATTGGGGTGGATAATTGGCAGTTATTTGTTTATGATTTTTCATCCATTGTTGGAGTTAATAATAACCCAAATTTTAAAATTAAAATTATTTGGAGTGGAAATAATACTTCTGTAGTGGGTAGTAATTCTTACGATAATATTTCTGTAACTGCACAAGAAATAGCAGCTGATTTATCAATAAATAAATTAGAAGAATCTATTGTTTCTATATTCCCAGTGCCATTCAAGGAGATCATTACAATAACTTCTTCAGAACAGATTAAGGAGATTAATATAGTTGATTTACTTGGAAAAATAGTAAAAACTGAAACTGGAAATCATTCGTTATCTCAACAAATTGAAACAATAGATTTGAAATCGGGTGTGTATTTCTTTTTGATAGATACAGAAAAAGGAATACAAAAAGTTAAAGCAATAAAAGAATAATAGTGACTTTTTGACTTGTTTTAAGAAGGCTGTTTGATTTTGTTAGACAGCCTTTTTTATGTATTAATTTTTGACAAATTAATATTGATTTCGTATTTTTTTTAACAAAAAAAAATTACTTTTGATTTGTTAAATACCCAGAAGAAAAAAGATTTTTTTCAAATACTCTTTTATGAAAGCTACATTATTTAGTGTCCTGTTAATGCTAACGTTTTTTGTTAGTGGACAGACATATATAACAGTAACTTCATCTTTAAATGGAAATTTAACATCTTGTTTAAATGAAGCAGACTTTCGAATCACAGTCAATAATCTTTCTCCATATAACCTTGATAATTTTAAACTAACTGTTGTACTACCTGATGGTGTTAATTACATTCCTTCATCTGGAACAAATGGTGTTTCTGATTTAAATGTTTCAAACTTAGACTCTGTTGTCCTTTCGTTGCCAAATCTAGCAATGAATACATCAAATTTTATTTTTGATATTAAATTAAAAGCTGTTTGTATGGTTGAGTACACAGCGCTTCAAAATAAATTAATTTTTGATTTTAGAGGAGATAATACTACTGGTGGTATAATTAATAGGAGCCAAGTTTTTTTAGGTAATTTTTATAATGTTACCTTTCCTGATTTGTCGTTGGTTAATATGACAAATCAATCATTTGTTGGGGATATAGGTGTTGTTTTTCAACGATGTACATCAATCACGAATGGTGGAAATGGAGCATTGTCAGAATTTGTTTTACATCACAAACATGGGAATGGATTACAGATTTTATCAAATTCAAGAGGTACAAGAACAACTGTTTCTGATGGAGCTTTGTATGTGTTTTCAGCTTCTGATTTTGCAAATGTTGGAAACGGAGACAATTTTTTAGATCCTGGAGAGACATTGATTATTTGTGAAACAATAGAAATTTTATCTTGTTCGAATAGTAGTCAATCTGTTTACGAATATAGTTGGGGATGTACAGGTGAAAGTTGTCAAGTACAATCTGATGCCGCAAATATTGTTTTCATTAGGGAGAATCCCAATTTAGTTGTTACTCGCCATACGGGATTTGCAATTTCTGGAGAAGGTTTAGGCAATGATTATTGTTATGGAGATAATGAATTAGGTGATTTCCCTTCTTGGATTGTTATAACAAACGATGGTACTGGTACATCATTTAATAATTTTTTTGAAATTGGGCAAAATCAGGGTTCTGGTTCTGACTTGTTTAGAAGAGATTTTTGGAGTTCAATCAATCCAAATAGTTTAACAATTGAAATTAATAATGGTGGACAAAGACCTTTAAATACATCATCTTTAACCGTTTCACCATCAAGACACTGTTTGCCTCCTAATCCATTAGATGCATTTTCATTTCGTATTGACTCAATACAACCTGGAGATCAGATTGTTGTAAGGTGGAGCCATTTTACATGTTGCCCTGTGAATTGTACCAACACGAATAGATCTTTATTACATTGGCGATTAAGAGCTAGGTATGAAAATAGATGTAATGAACCACATCTTATTCCTTTGACAGGAGTTTTACCAGGAAGTAATACTAATCCAATTTTTGGTGGTAGGCAAGTTGTTACTGCGTCCCCAGGTATTATTGCCAATAATAATGTACAAACAGTTCGTTTTACAACAAGTGGTGCTTCTTATTATAATATTCCATCCAATAATAGTGGCAATAAATTTAAGTATCAGTTCATTTTACCTGATGATTGTATTGATGTTGATTTATCATCTTTGGTTATCAAAAATAGCAATGAAACAGTTATTACGAGTCCATATACTACTGAAATTATTGGTGATACTGTAGAATTTGTTTTTAATTCCAGTTTTCCAACAAATGGATGGACAACTACATTAAATTTTACTAGAAATTGTGATGAATGTAGAGGGGGGGCTAAATCAATTCAATTAAAAACATATTACACTCCAGAAGTTGATTGCGGTTGTTGGTTTCCGTTGGGATGCACTTCAACTACATTTGATGTGTTTTGTTCTGGAGGTAGTACTTGTGAAGGTGTTTCATTGGTTAGTTCTGCTGTCAAAAGAACAACATTAGGGTTGCCTGATAATGACAATAATGGTATTCCAGATATCGCAGGTACACTTCATGAAATGGGAAGTCTTCGACTAGACCGATTAATGTATGGCGATGAATTTAATGTTGTTAATCAAATATCTGTTAATAATAACAATAATTTAAATTTTGAAAATATTGTAGCGACTCTTGATTTTCCTTTAGGGAATAGATTTTCATATATTGATGCTACCATTCGAATTATTAGACCTTCTACAGGAGATACTTTTGCTTGCATAATTCCAATTTCCCCATTTTTTTCTACCACAGGAACTAATTCTACAAGATGGATTTTCCCTGTGTCTCTTAGTTCTTTACCTTGTCTTCCACTTGGATTTAATCTTAGTACAGGAGACAAGATTTTTTTAGAATCAAAATTTAAAAATGTTGTTTATTCCAACGTTGGATTAACGTCTACTTTTGTCGAAAGTTCCGTTTTTGCATCAGTTTTGCCTTATTCACCTGTTTTGCCTGATAATGAAAAGTATAGTTGCAACAGTGAATTGAAAAGTTTATTTTCACTATATGGGTTTCAGTTTTTAAATACTGCTGATAATACACTCGTTAACGCGGTTGGATGTAATGTGATAACAAGTTCACAGAGTTATCATATGAGGATTGGAAATACAGCTGCGGGATCTAATCCATTTCCTTTTGAATATCGAAATTGGGGGCAACCAGAAAAATTTGTAATTAGAGTGCCTAATGATTATGATTTTGTATCAGCACGATTTAATTATAGAAGGACATCAGGTAACGGAACTTTTGTTACTTCTGCTTGGATTCCGCTGACAAGTTTTATTGTTTCTGGGACAACATATACATTTGATGTGTCTGCAATGTTTGGAAACGTCGATTCAGGAGCACTGCTTTTAAATAGCGACGATGGTTGGGATGGTACAATTCAGGTGAATATGAGACCAAATTGTACTGTTAAAGATTCTATAGTCTCGAGATTTAATTATGCATGGCACAATCGAATGGTGGATCAACTTGTGCCTTCTGTGGCACCAACGGTTATTACTCAAAATCATGATCCAATAATTTATCACGCTCCTAAACTTTCTATACAATCTAATTTATTGACGATAAATTCTCAAACAGGATCAGATCAATGGGATTTATTAGTTCAAAACACCTCTACTAATTCACCTGCTCAAAACTTTTGGATAGCAGCTCCAACAATAGGTACAGTTGTTGCAGATAGTATTAAAAATACGACCACAGGTGCAATAATTTACCCAAATTCTAATGGAGTGTTTAGTTTAGGAACAATCAATTTTGCTTCTTTCCGGAATTTTATATTATACACAACCTCATCGTCATGTCAATCAGATAGCTTAAGAATTTATGCTGGCTCTGATTGTAGAGGAATACCAGATCGAGTGTCTGATTATGCTTGTACACCTTTAAGTTTATTATTAACTGTAAATCCATTAATTCCTTCAATTGAAAACTCTATTGCGCTAATTAGTGGAAATAATTCTAATATGTGTGACACATTGGAGTTTGAAGTTCTGGTGAGAAACTTTCAACTAGGGTATGCGTTCGATCTTATCACCAAAGCACAATTGGTAAATAATTTAAATTATGTACATGGATCCTCTATATTAGATTATAATGGAACTACTAATCCATTAACTGATCCAGTTATTGTAAGCCAATCGTTAACTTGGGACCTATCTAATAATATGTTTTTGAATCATGGTTTGGTCGGATTAACAGGAGAATCAAGTCAAATTAATAACTATTATCGAATACGATTCAAAGCCGTAGCTATGTGTGGTTTTGCTTCTGGTTCTCGATTGTTTGTCGCCACAGAAACTCAATCGTATTGTGGATCGCATCATCCTTCGAGTAATGGTGTTTCTTTACCAATTCAAATTAATGATTTAAGTCCAAAGTATACTACAGATATTAAATTAGATATTGACTATATTTTACCTTGTGGAACAGATAATAAAATGACCATTATTGTGAAAAACAATGGTCCAGCAAAGTTTTATGCATCTGATTCAGTTAATATTACTCTACCTTTAGGATTAACATATACGAATGGAAGCTTTATACCAAGATGGAATGCTTTGAATATTCAATCACAACCAATCAGTCATTTTATATCAGGTTTACAAGAGTTAAGATGGGGATTGGATAGTACCGTTTTAGCTGGAGATTCAATGGCGTTTGAAATAGATTTAACATCTGTACCTTTGGTAATTCCATGTGAATTAATTGAAGTTAGAGCTTCTACAACAGCAATGATTACATCGGTTTGTAACCTTGGAGAATCTGAATGTGAAGCAGGTGTTGTTACAGGTGAATTTTCAAAAGATATTTTTGTTTATAAAACTGATTTTTTAATTTCAAATTCATCTGGGGTACTTCAAATTGATAATAACGGATTGGAGACAGTATCAGGGGCTGTCCACTTATTTAACCAAGGTGCTACTTTAGGTACAACCACTCCATTTGTGGTTAATTTATATGCTGATATTGATAATAATGGCGTTTTTACTCCTGCTGATCAATTAATTCATACTGATTCGAATCGAATTTTAGTAAATGCGGGAGATACTTATATTTATAATTTTAATAATGTAACTGTTTCAAATATTTGTCAGATTATTGGGGTATTGTCACTTGAAAACAACCCATGCTTTTGTGATGGCAATGTTTTTCAAATTCCATTACAATTAAAATCGGCCAATTTTTATGATACTATTTGTTCAAATGATGCATTGTTTGTAGGAAACTCAGGCTCTGGTAATTATTCATATTCTTGGATTAATAATTCAGGTCTTTCTAATTTAACGATCCCACAACCGTCTTTTACTGCTATTAATAATGGGTTAACTCCAACAACAGTTGAATTATATAGAACTATAAATAGATCAATTGGTTGTCATATAAGAGATACTTCTTTTGTTGTAGTTAACCCGTTGCCAAATGCAATTATGGAAGGTAATATTACAGTTTGCCAAAATGATCAAGAGCCAAAAGTAACTTTTGTAGGTTCTTCAGGGGAGGCTCCTTACACTTTTCATTATCGTTTGAATGGTGTTGTAAACTCTATAACTGCCGCAGTAGATTCAGCTCATATTTTAATTCCTACTGATCTAGTTGGGACAACTTATGTAATTTTAGATAGTGTTGTGGATGGAAGTTCAATTAATTGCACTAACAATATCAATGACACAATTCGAATAGTTATAAATCCATTAATTCAAGGTACGGTACAAGGAAGTGTTGTTGTATGTCAAAATGATACAGAACCAATTGTTTCATTCATAGCAAGTGGAGGCACAGCACCATATACTTTCTTTTATAAAATTGATGGTGTTTTAAATACGATATCATCTCCAACTGATGTCGCTCAGCTATCAATCCCAACAAATGTAATCGGAACAAGGTTAATTGTACTTGATAGCTTAATAGACGCTAGTGCAACCTATTGTTTTAATGTGATAAATGATTCTGTTGAATTTATAATTAATCCGTTACCTCTTGCTGAAGTGGTTGGAAATACAATTATTTGTGAGAATGACACAGAACCTAAGGTTTCTTTCATAGCTAGTAATGGAACGGCACCATATACTTTTTATTACAAGTTGAATGGCATTGCAAACTCAATCACTGCTGCAGTAGACTCAGCTCATATTTTAATACCTACAGATTTAGTTGGTATTACTTATGTAATTTTAGACAGTATTGTTGATGGAAGTTTAACCAATTGTTCTAATTCAATATTTGATACTGTTCAAATTAGAATAAATCCATTGCCAATTGGAAATATATCTGGCAATACAATTGTTTGTGAAAATGATGAAGAACCAAAAGTCATTTTTGTAGGTGCAAGAGGAACTGCACCCTATACATTTTATTATACAATGAATGGTGTTTCTAATGCTATAGTTTCTACGTTAGATTCAGCAGAAATATTAATTCCTACTAATGTTCCAGGCACTACTGTTGTTATCTTGGATAGTTTACTTGATTCAAGTCTATCTAGTTGTGTGAATGTTGTAAATGATTCAGTGAGAGTAATTGTAAATCCTTTACCTACAGGATTTTTAAGTGGAAGTACAATTGTTTGTGAGAATGATAACGAACCAATTGTTACGTTTGTAGCAAGTCGAGGAACAGCTCCTTATACTTTTTATTACCGTTTGAACGGAGTTTCTAATTCAATCACAGCTTCAGTAGATTCTGCTCAAATATCAATTGCAACCAATTTAGTTGGGAATACTTTTGTAATTTTAGATAGTATTGTTGATGCCAGTACAACACATTGCTCAACCAATATTTCTGATACTGTTCGTATTCAAATTGATCCATTACCTATTGGAAATGTAATAGGAGATATAATTGTATGCGAGAATGATTCTGCACCAAAAATTACTTTTATTGGTGAAAGAGGTACAGCTCCATATACGTTTTATTATACACTAAATGATGTACCTAAGACGGTTGTTGCTTTGGTTGATTCTGTTGATGTATTTATACCTACAAACATTACAGGGCTTACAACAATCATTTTAACAAAAGTAGAAGATGCTAGTGTCAATCGATGTTCAATGAAGTTGAATGATACTGTTCAAGTTCAGATTAATCCATTGCCTATTGGACGGATTTTAGGAAATGCAACAGTTTGTCAACATGATCCCGAACCAGAAGTAACATTTGTTGGAAGTAGGGGGCAAGCTCCATATACTTTTTATTATACAATTAATGGGGTATCGGAATCAATTGTTGCAATGAACGATTCTGTAAAAATTTCAATTCCTACTTTAAATGATGGGATTATTACAATAGCATTGGATAGTATTGTTGATGCTAGTATTACAAGTTGTTTAAGGAGGATAAATGAGTCTGTTCAAGTTCTCATTAATAAACTTCCTGATGCAAAATTAATTGGAGGTGATTCAATTTGTTTATTTGATGTAGAGCCAATACTTACTTTTATAGGGTCGAATGCTAGCCAATACCAATTTGATTACCTTTTAAATGGTGAATTAAAAAGGATTAATTCTTCAAATTCAACAATTACTCTTTCAGTTCCAAATAATAATGTGGGTACTTTTCAATATGAACTTGTAAGTGTAAAAAATACAATTACTGGGTGTAAACAAGATTTAAGTGAAATTGTAACATTTGTAGTTCATCCATTGCCAGTTTCAGATTTTAATGCAACTCATGATGTAATTAAAGAGTCTGATAGTCAAGTGTTTTTTGAAAATATTACAACAGGGGGATATTCTTATTATTGGGATTTTGGAGATGGAGAATATTCAACAACTTTTTCACCTTCTCATTATTTTGAAATAGGTGACATCAAACAGTTTATAATTACTCTTTCTGTAGAATCTGAATTTGGGTGTAAAGATGAAAAAACAGTTACTATAAAAACAAAAGAAGAAATGTTTGTCTATGTGCCGAATGCGTTCACTCCAGATGGCAATGAATATAATAACATTTTTATTCCGGTTATTACAGATGCTTCAAATGTAGAGTCTTATCTATTGGTTATCTATAATCGTTGGGGGGAGGTAATATTCCAATCTACTGATCTAAATGTTGGTTGGGATGGAACATATAAAGGTAGTATTTGTCAAGATGGTGTATATACATGGAAATTAGACTTACAATATATTTTTGATGGAGACAGAATTAGAAAAAATGGACATGTTACTCTATTGAGATAGTCTATTTTTATTTGTTTATTAACCATTTTTGAATAAGTCGTTGCCTTATAAAGAAATTCAACTAATTTTGTGAAAAAACTTATTTTATGTTGACACACGCACATTCTGGACTTCGTTGGGTTGCATTACTATTAATTGTATTTGCAGTTTTTAACGCAATTTCTAAACTTAAATCCTCTAGTTATTCAAATGGAGATCGCAAATTGAATTTATTTGCAATGGTTTTTTTCCATGTTCAGTTTTTATTAGGATGGATTTTGTATTTTACTTCTGTTAAAGTTCAGTTTTTTGATGGTTGGATGAAACAAGCAATGTATCGTTTTTATGGTATGGAGCATTCATTTATGATGACAATTGCATTTGTTTTATTGACAATTGGTCATTCTAAATCAAAGAAAGCAGAAGGGAGTAAAAAACATAGAATTATAGCAACGTTTTATACGATTGCATTAATTTTGATTCTTGCAGGTATTCCTTGGCCATTCAGAAGCGCTTTAGGAGGGTCATGGTTCTGAGATTAATATCATTTTTGTTTTTATCTTGTTTGATCGTATCTTGTAATGGTACTGTCAAACAAGATAATGGTGAGAAAAAAGACGTTTTACCTGATGGTGCAGCATTGTATATGGAAAACTGTGCTTCTTGTCATGGATTGGATGGTACACTCGGAAAAGCTGGATCAAAAGATTTGATAAAATCAACATTGGATTTTATACAGTTAAAAAAAGTAATTGAAGAAGGAACGGCAAACGGAATGCCTCGCTTTAAAGAAATTTTAGGTGGGGACGAAGAGGTTGATGCTGTTGTTCAACATGTAATGGGATTTAGGAGAATTTAATGGATAATGGACACGTTTTAGTTGATGCAGTTGAAGAAAGTTGTATTTTAGTTGGAGTCATTACATCTAATATAACTGAAGAAATTGCACACGAATATTTGGATGAGTTAGAATTTCTTGCTGAAACAGCAGGGGCAATTACTCAGCATCGTTTTTTACAAAAAATGCCAATTCCTAATCCAAGAACGTTTGTCGGCT
Source organism: Taishania sp. (assembly GCA_036758285.1). Lineage (GTDB taxonomy): Bacteria > Bacteroidota > Bacteroidia > Flavobacteriales_D > Crocinitomicaceae > Taishania. The sequence goes on from DAIOWV010000009.1 coordinate 53,848, forward strand.
CTGGAAAATTGGAAGAAATCCACCAATATGTTAAAGAACACAATATTGATTTATGCATATTTGATGATGAATTAAGTCCTTCCCAATTAAGAAATATTGAACGAGTTCTCGAAGTAAAAGTATTAGACAGAAATAATTTAATTCTTGATATTTTTGCTTCTCGAGCACGTACTTCTCATGCTAAAACCCAAGTGGAACTGGCTCAATTACAGTACTTATTGCCTCGTTTAACTCGAATGTGGACGCATTTGGAACGTCAAAAAGGAGGGATAGGAATGCGTGGTCCGGGAGAAACTCAAATCGAAACGGATAGACGAATTATTCAACAAAAAATATCTCTTTTAAAATCTAGATTAACCGAAATAGATAAACAAATGTCTATTCAAAGAGGAAATCGAGGACAGTTGGTTCGAGTGGCTTTAGTAGGTTATACAAATGTTGGGAAGAGTACGCTGATGAATTTATTGTCAAAATCAGATGTATTTGCTGAAAATAAATTATTTGCAACCTTGGATACAACTGTTAGAAAAGTGGTCATTGATAATCTTCCATTTTTATTGACGGATACTGTTGGTTTTATTAGAAAATTACCACATCAACTAGTTGAATCTTTTAAGTCTACCCTTGATGAGGTGCGAGAAGCTGATTTACTTGTTCATGTGTTAGATTTAGCTCATCCTAATTTTGAAGATCATTTTAATGTTGTAAATGAGACCTTAAACGAAATTGATAAATCTGAAAAACCAACAATTGTAGTGTTTAATAAAATTGATCAATTTGTTCATCTTCCAAAAGATGAAGATGATTTATCTCCTCGCACTGCTCAAAATTATTCTTTAGATGAATTGAAAAATACATGGATGGCAAAAGTAAATCGCAAAATGTGTGTGTTTATTTCAGCTCATGAAAAAACAAATATTGAAGAATTAAAAGAAATGATTTATGAGGAGGTTAAACGAATCTTTCAAGAACGATATCCTTACAACAACTTTTTGTACTAATAATTTTACATTAATTGATATAAAAACAACAGCCATGAATAAACTTCATGGCTGTTGTTTTATAATAGAAGTAGTATGGTTTCTGTTTTATTTTAGTTCACAAACTGAAATTACTTTGTTTGTAACACCTGAGTCCGTGTAAGAAATGTCATATCCAGCACCTTTACAAGCACTTTCCATATTTTTTTCTTTTCCTTTTAATGAGTGTGTTTTAACCTCTTCGTATGACCCTGTATAACCAACAGCACTTTGTTCGTGTTTAACTTTACACTCACATGAATAATCTTTTGCACATGATGTGATTGCTAATAATGCTACAAAACCAATAAAAACTTTTTTCATTTCTTTAATTATTTTATAAATTTTAAAAATCCAAAATTATTGATACATAGATAGTTTTACATGTACTAATGTTGCACTTCTATTAAACATTGTTTCAAAAGTTGTATTTTATAGATCTTTTAAATTAAAAGGAAACTTTAAACCGTTGAATTGTTAATACAGCGATAAGTTTCTAAAATCTTTTTTAAATTTACCTTGTGAATTTCCTTAAAACATCCATAGAGTTTTTAAAAGGTGTTGGACCCCAACGATCAGAGCTTCTTAAGAAAGAATTGAATGTTTTTACATTTGAAGATTTATTAAATCATTATCCTTTCCGATACATTAATCGTTCGCAATATCATACAGTAGCCGAACTTCCTAATGTTGATACAGCGGTTCAATTGCGTGGATACTTAATCGAAATCAAAGAATCGGGTGTTGGTCGTGCGAGAAAATTGACTGCTAAGTTTGAGGACCATACTGGTATGATTGAGCTGATTTGGTTTCAAGGAATAAAATGGATAGCTCCAACTCTAAAGAAGGGGATGGAAATTCAAGTGTATGGAAAACCAAAACTTTACGGTAGATCATGGAATATTCCACATCCTGAAATCACGGAATACAATAAGGTTAAACACGAGGTTGGACTCCAGCCTGTGTATTCAACAACCGAAAAATTAGCAGATAGAGGACTACATTCTAAAGGAATAGAAAAATTAGTGGTTTCATTGGTTGAACAATTGCCAATTTTACCTGAAACACTACCTGTAGAATTGCTTGGAAATCTACATCTGATGGATCGCAAAAATGCGTTGTCTCAAATTCATCAACCAACGAGTGAAGAATTAGCAATTAAAGCTAGAGGTCGTTTAAAATTTGAGGAGCTATTCTATCTTCAAATGGAATTGTTGATCAGAAAACAATTAAGCGTACAGAAAACGAAGGGATTTATTTTTTCTGATGTGGGAACTTTATTTACAGATTTTTACAATAAAGGTTTACCTTTTGATTTGACAGGTGCCCAAAAAAGAGTTTTAAAAGAAATAAGAAAAGATTTTCTACAAGGAAATCACATGAATCGATTATTACAAGGTGATGTTGGTGCAGGGAAAACACTTGTTGCTTTGTTAACTACTTTGATGGGTATAGGAAATGGATTTCAAGCTGCTTTAATTGCTCCTACAGAAATATTAGCATCCCAACATTTTGAAACAATTAAAGAATTACTAAACAATTTCCCAGTAAAAGTAGCACTTCTGACAGGTTCTTCTAAGGTTAAAGAACGAAGAGTAATTCATGAAGAGTTACTTTCAGGGGAAATTCAATTGTTGATAGGGACTCATGCGTTATTAGAAGATACGGTGAAGTTTAAAAATCTCGGAATTGTAGTAATAGATGAACAACATCGATTTGGAGTTGCTCAACGTGCTAAAATGAGGCGAAAAAACACAACTCCTCCACACGTGTTGATAATGACAGCTACCCCCATTCCTAGAACTTTAGCAATGACTTTTTATGGTGATTTAGATGTCTCTGTCATTGATGAATTACCTCCAGGAAGAAAACCAATTACGACTGTACATCGAATGGAAAATAATCGACTTCAAGTTTTTGGATTTTTAAAAGATGAAATTGCTAAAGGTCGTCAAGTTTATGTTGTTTATCCATTGATTAATGAATCTGCAACCCTTGATTTTAATAATCTCATGGATGGTTATGAGGCGATATCTCGTACTTTCCCTTTACCTCAATATAAAGTTAGTATGGTTCATGGTCAAATGAAACCAGATGACAAAGAGTTTGAAATGCAACGTTTTGTGAAAGGTGAAACACAGATTATGGTTGCCACAACAGTTATTGAGGTAGGTGTAAATGTGCCAAATGCCTCAGTGATGGTCATTGAAAGTGCTGAAAGATTTGGATTATCGCAGTTGCATCAATTAAGAGGACGAGTTGGTAGAGGTGCTGAACAATCGTATTGTATCTTAATGACAGGAAATAAATTGTCAAAGGAAACAAAGAAAAGATTAGATACGATGGTGCGAACAAATGATGGGTTTGAAATCGCTGAAGTAGATTTGCAATTGCGAGGGCCTGGAGATTTGTTAGGAACACAACAAAGTGGTGCATTAGATTTGAAAATTGCAGATCTAACAAAAGATTCTCAGTTGGTTGTAAAAGCTAGGGAAGAAGCACGGACAATACTAGAAATAGATCCTAATTTACAATTACCAGAGAATTTAGTTATCAGAAATATTCTAACTGAAATTCTAAAAAAGAAACCCAATTGGGGTAAAATTGCATAATCAAATTGCTGTTGAGAATCATCGAATCGCAAAGAAATATCACCTATACCATCTAAAAATTATGTAATTTTGCAAAATGAAAAGAGTAGTTGTGGGTCTATCTGGTGGTGTAGATTCAAGTGTTACAGCACATTTATTAATTCAACAAGGTTATGAGGTTATTGGTATGTTCATGCGTAATTGGCATGATGAATCAGTAACTCTTTCAGATGAATGTCCTTGGATTGATGACTCAAATGATGCATTGTTAATTGCTCAACAATTAGGAATTCCATTTCAAGTAATTGATTTAAGCGAAGAATATAAAGAGCGAATTGTTGACTATATGTTTAGCGAATATCAAGCCGGTAGAACACCAAATCCGGATGTTTTGTGTAATCGTGAAATAAAATTTGATGTTTTCTTAAAAGCAGCGATGGAACTTGGAGCAGATTATGTTGCTACAGGTCATTATTGTCGCAAAATTCAACATGAAGATGGTACTTTTGGTTTGTATGCGGGCAAGGATCCAAATAAAGATCAATCTTACTTTTTATGTCAATTAAGTCAAGAGCAATTGGCGAAAGCTTTGTTTCCAATAGGGGAGTTACTAAAATCAGAAGTTCGACAAATTGCAAGTGAAATAGGATTAGTAACAGCTGATAAAAAAGATTCTCAAGGGTTATGTTTTGTAGGTAAGATTAGTTTGCCGATATTTTTGCAACAACAATTAGCTCAAAAACGAGGTAATATTATTGAAATACCAGAAGATTTAAGTCAGTTTTCTGAGTATCATTCTCTTGAATTTAATGAGAGTAATCTGGAGCGTTTAGTTCAACCTTTTGTATTTGAAGAAACGGATGGGATAAAAGTCCATGAGCATATTGGTGCACATTATTATACGATAGGTCAACGTAAAGGTTTGCATATTGGAGGGCGACCAAACCCTTCGTTTGTAATTGGTCTAGATACGAATACAAATACTGTTTATACGGGCCAAGAAGATACACATCCTGGCTTGAATAGAATTGCCTTATTAATTGATAATTCTGAAATTAATTACATCAATAATCGTTACCAATTAAATAATGGTGATTCTTTAGAGTGTGAGGTGCGTATCCGTTATCGTCAAGCATTACAAAAAGCAACTTTATATAAAAAAGAAACGGGATTGTATATTTTGTTTGATGAAATGCAAAAAGGAATAACACCTGGGCAATTCGCAGCATTTTATTTAAATGAAGAATTAATAGGTTCTGGTGTTATAAAGTAACTTTATGAGATGATTCCTAGCTTATAAAAAAGGATAAGCTAGGAATTTTTATTTAAAATCTATTTATTATGATTTTCTCTGAGTGAATCTTTTCATTTCTTTGAATCTTTAAAATGTAAGCTCCATTTTTAATATTCGAGGTATTGATACTTATTTCATTGGTAGTATTAATGTCCGATTGATACATTATTTTTCCCATTAAATCAGAGATTATAACCTTATCATTTAATTGGATTCCATTAATATTGATTTGGTCATTGGAAGGATTTGGATAGATTTGTATACTGTTTTGATTGAACTGATTTAATCCTAAATCTGTCTCTTCAGTTTGAGTAATTACTTTAAAATCATCAAAGTAAAATCCATCAGCTTGAAGATAACTGTCAGAAACAAATGAAAATCTAACTAAGATTTGTTGTCCAATATAATCAGATAAATTTATTTCTTCTTGAACCCATGATGTTCTTGTACCATCCCAAATTGGCAGATAATCTGGCTGAATTGAATAAATATCAGTACTACCTGAAACAGTATATAATCCACACTGATTGATCCAACTTGCCCCATTGTCATTTGAAACTTGAAATTCACAATAGTCATAACTCTTTTCAATATCCCACTGAGCATAGAAAGTTACTTTTGCATTTACAACATTTGTGAGGTCTATTTGTTGGTTGTATTTAAATGTTTTTATCGAATTATTCCCATACAATGAATTTGGAGAATCTGTAAACGATTGATTTGGCGAATAGAATTTTTCACTTGTTAATCCCCAATTTCCAACCCAGTTACTTCCAGTATTTCCATTTTCAAAAATAACTTCTTCATAATCTGAATCTTGAAATAATTTTATAATTGTATCCTACATCTACCTCATAACAATTGGTTTTTTACTATCATTAATTTTTAATAGATATTTAATTGTATCTCCTGCTTGAATTGAAGGGTTTAATGTGTAGGGGATTGATCCGTTGCTTACCCCTAGAATAGCTAAATTGTATGTAACTGGTGCGCCAACCGATGCGATGTTAGTTAATGGCTCAATTGATACAGTTGCATTACCATTTTGTCTACCTAGTTTTTTTATAGTATGCTGAAATGTTCCTGTTGAATTGATAATAATTAAAGGATCTTCTTCTTTTAACACATAATATTTATGTACCATATGTGCCAATCCTAGATTTGTAAAAACCATTTCTTGACAAGTTGAAATTATTTCTGTTCGAGCAGGCCAAAAACTACTGCCAATTTCTGGAGTCATAGCAAATACGGTGTCTTTACTTAATATTCCATTATCACTCATGTACATATAATCATCTGAATCTCCGGAAGCAGGGTATAAATTACTGCTTTTGGTTGCATTATAATGATTGTATTGTGTCATATGATTTGATATTTCTTGAAAATAGACATGATGAGCTGCAAATTCATTATCAAGGGTTCCAAGTGGAAAGAGTAACATATTTCCATATGTATGAGCATTTAATGCGGCTCTAATAGGATTGTTTTGAACCAACCATCTCATAGCTTGTGATTCTGGTTCAGAAAAAGCTGTAATACCAGGATAAGTATCGTTGTCAGGGTCAGAACTAATACCTGTTGTTCCCCATCCATAACCGTAATTTCGATTTAAATCAACCCCAACGTTTAAGCTACCAATATTTGGATTTCTATTTTTTCTATGCATTCCTCCACCATTTGGATCTTGCGTTTCGTTATAAATATATCCATCAGGATTTAAGCAAGGAACAAAAATCATTTGTGTATTATCTACTAAATACTTCACTTCTGGATTGGTATTGTAATTTTCTAATAAATACCACATGTAAAAGATCAATTGTGACATACTCATAGGCTCTCTTGCATGATGAATTGCAGAATACAACACCATTGGATCACCATCATCAGTATTGGGATTGTTTGAGATCTTAATTTGATAAATTGGTCTGTTTTCCCAGGTTAGAAAAGTGTGTATGGGAGATTTTACGGAAATTAAGTTTGGATATAAGGTTGACATTCTATCAAGCTCCTGTAACATTTCATTGTATTTATAATACCCTCCATAAGTTGAAGGTAACTCAAAGTTATCAGGGACTTTGTAAAGTGCATGTGAATTATTTGTACAGGCACTATTTTTTTCGGAATTAACATCTAAATTTTGAGTCACATAATGTTTTTTTACATCATTTATGATGACATCAAAATTATAGCCTAATGAAATTAATTTTTGAATATCATTTATAATGTATTGACCTATTTTTCGTTGTCCATGATCTACAGGAATACCTTCTTTTAATAATTTTCCTATTTCTTCTTGATTCGCAAAAATTTTAACTTTTGAATATTTCTGAGAAAATAAGTTAAATGAAATTACAATAAATGTGATGAAGAAAATATAGTTTTTCATGAATAAGAAGTTTATATTGTAGTGAAATTTAATAAAAAAATCATTCAAAAAAAAAATCTCGACCAAATTGGCCGAGATTTTTTTTAGTTTAATAAACTAATTATTTTTTCTTTTTACCAGTAGCTGCTTTTGCTGCTGCTCTTTCAACTGCTACAGGAGTAACAAACTCTCTGTCTGTAGTTGCTTTTTGTCCAAAAGAAGCATCTTTTCCTGCTGCTTTACCAATGTTACTTGTAGCTTCAGTATCATTTTTCTGACGTTTAGCAGAAATCGCTTTCAAGTAATAACCTTGAGCACTTTCAGCGTCATTTGATGCATCTACAGTTTTAGTTGCTGCAGCGCTATCACCATTTAATAACTGAGCTAATGCTTTGTTGAAAGTTGCCTCAGAACCAAAGTTAGAAATAGCAGAAGCATATTTTCCATCTTGAATATCTAAGATACCTTTGTTGTATTTAACAGCATCACCAGCTCCACTAGCTTGTCCTAACAATTGTTTTGCTTTTGCTCTGTCACCTTGTACACCTGCAATTGCAGCTAAATTGTTTTTAGCAATAGTGTTATCTTTAATTCCATTTGCTTTTTCAAATTGAGCTTTTGCTTCGTTCAATTTGTTTTGCTCATAATAAACAGCACCAATGTTGTTTACAGGTCTGTGATCTGCTGGGTAATTTTTAGCAGCAACTGTATACAATCTTAATTTTTCGTTCAAATCCTTAGTTAAATTAGCTGTAAATAACAACTCTTCTAAGTTTAATGAATCTGGTGTAGCAACAGAAATAGCTTTTAATTCCTCATCAGAATATCCAGTTAAATCATATGTTACATGAATTTCAGAACGACGTAATAAAGGGAAGATGTCTTTATCTAATTGAGTAAATGTTTTACCCATAGCGCGCATTTCTTCTTCTCTTTTTGAAGATTCTTTATACATTTCTAAAACACGTAAGATTAAGTTTTTCTCATCTTCGTTAAATTTAGAAGCTTGTAATTCTCTTTTGAATCCTGCAAAGTCCTCACCACTACCTTTTAATGAGTAGATTTCTGTTTGTGCTTTTGCATTGTTTGCTTTTTTAGCAATTCCCATCACAGTTTCTTTACCTGTGTTAGCACGGTCAGTTGATAAAGTATTGTTTTTATCTTCTTCACCTTCAGGAGATGCATAACCAACAACTTCAATAGATTTAATGCTGATTTTTGGATTAGCTTCTGCAGCAACTAACCAAGTTTGTAAATCAACGATGTCTTTATCTTTTAATTCAGCTGGACGAACATTAGATTTTCCTTTCTCATAGTTTACTTGAGCAAAAGCTTTCTCTTCTGTAACTCTTTTGAATTGATCCGCTTCATAAATAACACGGAAATCTTTATTAACTAAGAACGGAGTTGTAATTGTTGCATCAGCAATGTTAATTACATCTAATTGTTCTTTTTCTTTTGCTCCTTTGAATACTTTTCCTGTAACAGATAAAGCAGAAACTTCCATATCAGATTTATAAGGTACTACATCCGTGTAAGTAACTTTTCCTCCTGCTTTGTATTGGATTACAGTTCCGTTTCCTGTAGCTTTTTCACCTTGAACACTTAACGGCTTCAATGGAGTAGAAGCAATTGAAGGTGTGATTTCAGCTGAAACTTTTTTCTTAATTCCTTTTTCAGGGAACATTACATCTACTTTAACTCTAACTGAGTCTCCATGCATTTCTAATGGATCAGGTGTAACTGTATAGTCCAAATCCTTTATCAAGTCACAACTTGTAGCTAAAGAACCCGCAACTGCGATGAAAGCTAAACCTTTGATACTTTGTTTTTTCATAATTCTCTTCGTAAATAAATTCTTACCAATTTAGTCTGCAAAGCTAAATAAAAAATATTCTTTTCCAAAGCTTCTATTAATTTTTGTTAGTTATATTTAAGTGTTGATGGAGTTTAACACTTTGAAAGCTCTCTAAATTGTGGAGAAGTTGGTTTATTGTTAAAAAATGTTTATTGTCTACAAGGTTAGGAATAATCTCATTTAAAGGCACTAATACAAATGCTCTTTGAGATATGTGTGGGTGTGGAATTGTGAGGTTGTCTTGTTGAATTGTGAGGTTGTCAAAATATAAAATATCAATGTCAATTATTCGATCAGTATAGGATTTTGTTTTTATTCTTCCCATATCTTTTTCAATCCTCTGACTGCACTCTAATAATTCAGAAGGACTAAGTTTTGTTTTTACTTCAATACAACAATTTAAATAGCTGTTAGTTGATTCATAACCCCAAGATTCACTTTCATATGCCGCTGAAATTTTTGTCACGATACCAATATGTGTCTGGATACTAGAAATAGCTGATTCTAAATTTTCTATTCGATTATTTAGATTTGAACCAAGAGAAAGATAAACAGTCTTTATTTCGATTTCCATTCAAATGTATTGATTAGATGAGTTAAATCTTGTTCTAAATAATTTAATGAAGGGATTAAAGAATCATAATTTGGTCGACTATTAAAATATACAACTCCACTTACAAAGTTTTTAACTGAATCTGTTAAGTAAAATTGATACGGTGTGGCAACGTCTCCTTCTAACTTGAAAAATGTACCATAGACCTTCTTATCAGGAAATATAAAGTCTTTAGTTTCGATGCCTGTTGCTTTAATTTTGTGTTCTCCAACTTTATCATTTGAATAATTTACATACGTAGAAAGTGGTTCAATCATTGAAATGTATGAAAAATTGACAACACCATTCAGTGGACCTAAATCAATGTCTTTATGACAAGATGAGGGAATTTCTTTAATTGTGTAAACTTTTGATATTTCAAATTGATAAGGACAGTCAGTCGAAAATAAGCTGTATTCATGTGGAGGTAACTCACTTCTTAAATAAAGAGGTGGCTTAGGGATTGTTTGTTTTTCTTTACATGAAATAATTAATGCAATAAAGATAAATATATAAGGTATGTTTTTCATTCTGTCTACTGTTTGATTGAATTCAAAATTACATTAAAAAAATAAACTTTATCCAAGTCCTACATCTAATATCATCATAACAATAAAACCACCTATGAATCCTAATACTGCAATGTCTGTGAATTTGTCCCGTTGAGTTTCTGGGATAACTTCTTCTACAACAACATAGACCATTGCTCCTGCAGCAAAGGCAAGTGCATATGGTAGAATTGGTTCAATGTATATTACAGCCAGTGCGCCAATAACACCAGCAACAGGTTCTACAACAGCTGAAAGTTGACCGTACCAAAAACTTTTTCTTCTTGAAGCTCCCGCTCTACGAAGTGGCATTGCAACAGCGAATCCTTCTGGGAAATTTTGAATTCCGATACCAATTGCTAATGTAATTGCTGCCATTAATGCCTCTTCAGTTCCGCTTGCTGCCGCTCCAAATAATACTCCGACAGCCAATCCTTCTGGAATGTTGTGAAGTGTAATGGCAAGAACCATCAATGTGGTATGATGCAATTGTGTTTTGACACCTTCTTTTTCTTCTTTTTTAAAGTTAATATGTAAATGTGGGAGTTTTTTGTCTAGTCCAAATAAAAAGAGTGCACCAGCCAAGAAACCAACTGCTGCAGGGAGCCATTTCAATGAGTCCGGGTAAGTTTTTGCAGACAATTCGATTGCCGGACTTAGTAAAGACCAAAAGCTGGCTGCGATCATTACGCCTCCAGTAAATCCGAGCATTGCATCAAGTACACCTCGATTAGCTTTTTTAAATAAAAAAACCAATGCAGCACCCAAAGCTGTTGATAGCCAGGTGAATGTTGTGGCTATTAATGCTGCTGTTACAGGATGAAGTTCTTTGAAGAATTCGTAAATAGAGTGCATTTTAATTTAATTTTTAAGCAAATATATTAAATAGTTAGATAAGACTAACTTTTATTTTAACTTTTTTTTGGTAAGTATTAAAATTAATTATAACTTAGTAGCCATTAACATAAAAAAGTAACGCCTATAGCATATTTTACTCTATTGAATTTGAAATGAATTTACCAAAATTAATTCGATACCTAAATTGAGTATTATTATGACTATGAAAAACTTGGATGATAGTGTTTTGTTAAAATGCTACATAGATGGAGATGAAAAGGCGTTTGAAGTTTTGTTGATGCGTCATAAAGATAAAATATATCGTTTTATTTTATTAAAAGTGAAAGATCAGCTACTTGCTGAAGATATTTTCCAAGAAACATTTATTAAGGTTATTCGAACTGTTAAACTAGGGTCTTATAATGAAGATGGTAAATTTTTGCCGTGGGTAATGAGAATTGCTCATAATCTAGTCATCGATCATTTTAGAAAGGCAAATAAAGTTCGAATGATTTCTGAAAGTTCATCTAAAAATGAAGAATTTAATATTTTTAGCACTCTTGCATTGGAGGAACTGAATATTCAAGATCAAATTACGTTTGATGAATTGAAAACTCAAATGGTAAGTTTAATTGATCATCTTCCAGATACACAGCGTGATATTTTAAAACAACGAATTTTTCAAGATTTATCGTTTAAAGAGATTGCAGATATGGAAGATATAAGTATCAATACGGCGCTTGGACGTATGAGATATGCTTTGATAAATATGAGAAAACTTATTGAAAAACATCAATTAGTTACTGACTTTTAAAAAAAACTTATCGAAAGAGATAAAAAACTCTGTTGACTAATGAAATTATCCGTTAATTTTGTCAATTAAGCTATGATTGAGTCAACAGAAAATAAATATTTCCCATGGTTCACAACACTGTTCTCTTTGTTGTTAGTTGTGATTTATATTGTGATGGCTTTATTGTCAGGTTCCTTATCTATTAACAATCAGTGGTATGAATGGTTTGGAGCTCCTTATGCAACTCAGATTTTTTTAGGAAAGGTTTATGGAGTTGTTACGAATAATTTTGTCCATGTAAACTTATTGCATCTATCAATTAATCTGGTTGGATTGTGGCTTTTTGGAGCTTTCCTCGAAAGAAGACTTGGTTGGTTTAAAATGGCAATGTTTGGATTGGTAAGTTCAATTTTTGGTTCAATTATTCAATTGTCTTTTTCGGACGACGCAGGACTTGGAATCGCAAGTGCTATTTTTGGAATGTTTACGCTTATTTTAGTGATGTCGTTTAGAAATGAGCGATTTAAAATGAAATACATCTACATTTTTGGTCTTGTAATGTTGGGGATTTTGGTGTTTATGATTATTAATAACCAACTATTTAATGAAGATGCTGCTATTGAAGCGAAAATTGGAGGAGTTTTTTGGGGCTTTTTGGTTGGGGTAAGTCAACGAGATGGTGTCATTCAAAAACCTTTTTTATTAGCATTATTTATCCCATTTACTTTAGTCTGTATACTATTAGCTTATTCTCCTTGGTCAAGTCAATGGAACTGTGCAAGAGCCATATCATACCATGAAAAGCATGATTTAACAACTGCTGAACAATATTATAAGGTTGCTTTAAATATAGATGCTAAGAATCAATTAGCAGCTTCAAATTATAAATTAATAAAAATTGATAGATTGTCTGCTTTGGCTTACAATGCCCATAAATCTGGTGAATATACCGAAGCCAGACGTTTTTATTTTAAAATACTTTCGTTGGATAAAAATCATAGATGGGCAAAAGAAAATTTGAAAGATTTACCTTGATTTTATCCTTTTCTAGTTTTAATAGTATGTTTCGTTATTTTGTTGTTTTTTCTTTTTTTATACTGAATATTAATTTGTTTGCACAAAATCGTGATTCTGTTTTTATTCGTACAATTTATAATCACGCATTAACTGATGGGCATGCATATGAAAATTTAAGAAGTCTATGTAAGGATATAGGAGCGCGATTGTCAGGGTCTGCTGAGGCTGAAATGGCTGTTGAATGGTCTAAGAAATTAATGGATTCTTATGGCTTTGATAAAGTTTATTTACATCCGATTATGGTTCCATATTGGAAAAGGGGGACGACTGAAGCAGGTTGGATTCGAACATCAGACAAACAATTACTTAAGGTTAATTTACTTGCCTTGGGTGGGAGTATTGCTACAGACGGAACAATGGAGGCTGATGTTGTTGAGTTTAAACATTTAAATGATTTAAAAAAGGCTACTAAAAATCAGGTTGAAAATAAAATAGTTTTCATTAATCAACCAATGAATGAGCAAGATATTTCAACGTTTAAAGCCTATGGTGGATGTTATGCTATACGCGGGTACGGAGCTGTAGAAGCTGCGAAATTAGGTGCTAAAGCGGTTATCATTCGTTCTATCGGAATGCCAATTGATGGACATCCTCATACTGGCGTCATGACTTATGTTGATTCAGTCCAAAAAATTCCTGCTGCAGCAATTTCAACAATCGATGCTGAAAAATTGAGTGACATATTAAAAAATCAAAAAGCTCAATTTGTAATGAAACTGAATTGTCAAGATTTAGGTATGGTACCATCCTACAATGTTATTGCTGAAATGACAGGTACAATTCATCCGAATCGATTTATTACAGTTGGAGGACATTTAGATTCTTGGGATACTGGTGAAGGTGCACATGATGACGGTGCAGGTTTGATGCATTCTCTTGAAGCGTTGATAATCTTGAAGAAAATGAATTATAAGCCTAAGAATACCTTGAGATTAGTTTTCTTTATGAATGAAGAGAATGGTAACCAAGGTGGAGAAAATTACGCAAAATGGTGTTTTGAAAGGGGAGAGGAACATATTGCAGCAATAGAAAGTGATAGAGGTGGTTTTGCCCCAAGAGGTTTTCATTGTGATGGACCTGATGAAAAAATTAAATTTTTAGAAAGTCTTGAACCAGAAATGAAAGATTATGAATTACATATCTTTAGTAAAGGTTATGGAGGAGTTGATATTTCTCCCTTAAAAAAACATTATCCAAAAATACCTCTTTTTGGTTTTGTCCCTGATTCTCAGCGTTATTTTGATTTTCATCATGCTCCAAGTGATGTGTTTGAAAATGTTAATAAACGAGAACTTGAAT
>DAIOWV010000010.1:0-6543 GCA_036758285.1 Taishania sp.
ATTCCTTGTGCTAAAGGTAAACTATCAGAATAGTTTATTGTATTTGTTTGACGACGCATATAAATTTTCCAAGCATCAGAACCAGATTCTCTACCTCCTCCAGTTTCTTTTTCTCCACCAAATGCACCACCAATTTCAGCTCCAGAAGTACCGATGTTTACGTTTGCAATACCACAATCTGATCCTGCGAAAGATAAAAATGCTTCAGCTTCTTTTAAGTTTGTTGTCATAATTGCTGAAGATAAACCTTGAGGCACTCCATTTTGAATTGAAATAGCGTTTTCAACCCCTCCTTTATATTTTATAACATATAAAATTGGAGCAAACGTTTCATGTTGAACTATTTTAAATTGATTTTGAGCTTCTACGATTGCAGGTTTAACATACAATCCTGTTTCGTAACCATCTCCAGAAAGTACTCCTCCTTCGACTAAAATATTTCCACCTTCAGATTTTGCCTGTTCTAAAGCATTCAAATAAGCAGTTACAGCATCTGTGTCAATTAGTGGACCAACATGATTATTTTGATCCAATGGATTTCCAATTTTTAATTGACCATATGCTTTAACTAAAGCCTCTTTTACTTTATCGTAAACTTCTTCATGTACAATTAAACGACGTGTAGAAGTACAACGTTGACCGCAAGTTCCAACAGCTCCAAAAACAGCTCCTGGAATTACCATTTTTAAATCAGCACTAGGGGTAATAATAATAGCATTATTTCCACCAAGTTCCAATAAAGATTTTCCTAATCGAGCCCCAACAGCAGCCCCAACAGATTTACCCATACGAGTTGATCCAGTTGCAGAAACCAAAGGTACACGTGTATCATCAGCAATTAATTTTCCGATTGAGCCATCTCCAATAATTAAATTAGATACACCTTCAGGAACATTGTTTGCATCAAAAACTTGTTTTGTGATTTGTTGACAAGCGATTGCTGTAATTGGTGTTTTCTCAGATGGTTTCCAAATAGTAACATCACCACATACCCACGCAAGCGCAGTATTCCAATTCCAAACAGCTACAGGGAAATTGAAAGCAGAAATGATTCCAACAATTCCAAGTGGATGGTATTGTTCATACATGCGGTGACCAGGACGCTCCGAATGCATTGTTAAACCGTACAATTGACGAGATAATCCAACTGCAAAATCACAGATATCAATCATTTCTTGAACTTCTCCTAAACCTTCTTGTAAAGATTTCCCCATTTCATAAGAAACTAAAGTACCAAGTGCTAATTTATTCTCACGAATTTTTTCAGCTAATTGACGAACAATTTCACCTCTTTTTGGAGCTGGCCAAGTTCGCCATTCTTTAAATGCCTCTTGTGCTTTTAAAACTACTGCTTCATAATCAGCTTCTGTTGCAGAGTCAACAGTTGCTATTACAGCACCATCTACAGGTGAATATGAAGTGATTTTTTCACCTCTTGTATTAAACCATCTACCTCCTGTAGAAGCACCACTATTTATTTCTTCAATTCCTAATTCTGATAAGATTTGACGAACTTCAAAATCATTAATTACTGTTGACATCGTTTTCTTTTTAAGTTGCACAAAGGTAATAGTTTTTAAGTCATCCAAAAAATTAAACCTTTTAAAATTGAAAATGGTTTAATTTTTTTTGATAATCAGAATTTGAGTGTGTTTATAATTGTTTAGTTCTTGGCAACGATATTTGATAAATTCGAAGTATTTAGTACATTTAAAACTTTAAATGAATCAATCTGAAATGAAAAAAAGATATATATCAATAGGAATTCTAATTTTAGGATTAAGTATCGTTAGTTGTTCTTCAAATGAACAAACTTCAAACGAGGGTAAAATGGAAATAGTAAGTGAAATTGATGATGTTAAAGTTGATCGTTTCGCTGATATACAGGTTTTGCGTTATGAGATAACAGATTTTGATAAATTAACTCTTAATCAAAAAAAGTTAGTGTATTTTTTATCGCAAGCAGGTTTGGCTGGTAGAGATATTAATTGGGATCAAAACAATCCAAATAATATAAAAATCAGAAAAGCGATTGAATCAATTTTTGAAAACTACAAAGGTGAACGTTCAGGTGATGAATGGTTAAATTTTGAAACCTATTCAAAACAAGTTTGGTTTGCTAATGGAATTCATCATCATTATGGAATGGATAAATTTATTCCTAAATTTTCAAAAAGTTATTTTCAAACGTTACTAAAAGCAGTTAATTATCAGCTTGATGAAAAAACGTTAGATGTTATTTTTAATCCGGAAATTGCTAAATTTAGAAAGATTAAAGATCCAAAACTTGATATTATTGTAGCTTCTGCGAATGGTTTCTATGGGGAAGGAATCACTCAAAAAATGGTTGAAGAGTTTTATGCAGCAAAAACAAATGTTGATCCAAAAAGGCCTGTAGAGCATGGTTTAAATTCAACTTTAATATTAAAAGATGGAAAACCTTTTGAAGAGGTTTGGAAGTTAGGAGGCAAATATGATCAAGCAATTAATCAAATCATTTATTGGCTTAAACAAGCAACAACTGTTACTGAGAATGACGAACAAAAAGCAGCAATAGAAAAATTAATTGAGTATTATCAAACTGGAGATTTAAAACTTTGGGATGATTATAATGTGCTTTGGGTGAAGTCTACAAAAGGAGATATTGATTGGATTAACGGATTTATTGAGGTATATGGTGACGCATTAGGATTGAGAGCCAACTTTGAAAGTGTTGTTCAAATTACTGATTTTGAAGCTTCAAAGCAAATGAAAGCCTTGGCAGAAAATGCTCAATGGTTTGAAGATAATGCCCCACTAATTCCTGAACATAAGAAAAAAGAAGTAAAAGGAATTAGCTATAAAGTGGTTCAAACAGCGAGTGAATCTGGTGATGCTTCACCTTCTACACCAATTGGAGTGAATTTACCAAACAATAATTGGATTCGTGAAGAGCATGGTTCTAAATCTGTGAGTTTAGGAAATATTATCTCAGCTTATGATAAAGCTGGTGGAAAAGGAATGGTTGATGAATTTGCTTATTCGAAAGAAGAAAAAACATTGGCAGAAAAACATAGTTATTTAGCAGGCAAACTTCATACAGCTTTGCATGAAGTAATCGGACATGCTTCGGGGCAACTAAACCCAGGTATTGGTCAGCCTTCTGAAACACTTAAACAATATGCAAGTACGCTTGAAGAAGCAAGAGCTGATTTAGTTGGTTTATACTATATCTATGATCAAAAAATGATTGATTTAGGTTTAATTGAATCGTTTGATGTTGCCAAAGCTGAATATGATGGATATATCCGAAATGGAATGATGACACAACTTCAACGCTTAGAGTTAGGGCAAAGTATTCAAGAAGAACACATGCAAAATAGACAATTGGTTGCAAAATGGGTGTATGAAAAAGGTCTTAAGGACAAGGTAATTGAGAAAGTAGTTGAAAATGGAAAGACCTATTTTGTTGTAAGAGATTATAAAAAACTGAGGGTTTTATTTGGCGATTTGTTAAAGGAAATTCAACGAATTAAATCAGAAGGAGATTTTAAAGCTGGACAATTACTTGTTGACAACTATGGTGTGAAAGTTGATTATGCGTTACATAAAGAGGTGCTTGAACGAGTGAAGCCTTTAAATATAGCTCCATATTCTGGTTTTGTAAATCCAACATTAGTCCCAATTAAAAATAGTAAAGGCGAAATAATTGATGTAAAAGTTTCTTACGACATGAATTTTGTTGAACAGATGTTACATTATGGTAAAAATTATAGTTTTTTAAAATAAGTAGAATTTAATTTTTTTTGAAGCAGTTATATTAAAGATATGACTGCTTTTTTTGCTCAAATATTTCTTAATTTTTAGTTAATTAAACATTAGAGTTTCACTTCTTAACATACATCAATTTGCAAAGGGAGCATCCATCATACATTTGTCAAACAATTAAAAATTCAAACAATATGAAAAAAATTATGCTTTTTATGTTTGCTGCAGTTTCAACGATGTTGTCTGCTCAAACTTTGACAAATGATGCCGCACACTCTCGTTTAGGATTCGATGCAACTCACTTAACAATTTCTCAAGTTTCTGGAAATTTTACAGATTTCACATCAACTGTTACCTTCACAAAAGAAGATCTATCGGATGCAAAATTTACAGTTAATGCAAAAATTGCTTCCATCAATACTGGAATTGAAGCTAGAGATAATCATTTGAAGTCTGCAGATTTTTTTGATGCAGAAAAATATGCCGATTTGAAATTTGTCTCTACAAATTTTTCTAAAATCATTGGTAATAATTATTCGTTAGAAGGAGATTTGACTTTACATGGAGTTACTAAAAAAGTAAAATTAGACGTTACTTATAATGGTGTAGTAGTAAATCCAATGTCTAAAATCAAAACTCATGGTTTTACTGTAAAAGGTGCTATCAATAGAAAAGATTTTAATGTAGGTTCTTCTTTTCCTGAGGCAGTTGTTGGAAATGAAATAATAATAACTTCAAATCTTGAGTTTCCGATTTCAAAATAAGATATTTATTTTTTTTATATTTATATTTTAAATAGCGCATTTTTAGTTCCTAACAATTAAGCAAAATCAATCCTTATGAAGTTAATAAAAATCTACACTACTATCATTTTACTTTTTTCTTTCACAGTAAATTCACAGACAACAATTAATGGTTCGTTTATGTTTGGTGGAGAAAATCGTACGTATTCGTTTTACGTACCCGCGTCATATAATCCAGCAACTCCCGTTCCTTTGGTTTTAAATTTACATGGATATACTTCTAATGGGCAAGAACAAAGGGTGTATGCTAATTTTATGCCAATTGCCGATACGGCAAATTTTATAGTTGTACATCCAGATGGAACAATAAACTCTTTTACAAATGAGCGATTTTGGAACTTTAATATTATGGGATCAACAGTTAATGATGTTGGATTTCTAGAAGCTTTAATTGATACTATTTCTGCTAATTATTCGATTAATTCAAATAGAGTTTATAGTGTCGGAATGTCAAATGGAGGATATATGAGTTATTATTTGGCTTGTCAATCAAGTCGTTTTGCTGCAGTTGGTTCTGTAACAGGGGCGATGTCTATTGGTATGTATAATAATTGTAATACTTCAAATCCAACTCCAGCAATACAAATTCATGGCACAGCTGATAATGTTGTTCCTTATGCTGGAAATTTAACATCAAAGCCGATTGTTGATGTTGTGAATTTTTGGGTAAATAATAATGGATGTAACGCAACACCTGTTGTAACCAATATTTCTGATATTAATACTTCTGATGGTACTACAGCTGAAAGATTTGTATATTCAGGTGGAATAAATGGCAATACGGTTGAGCTCTTTAAAGTAACAGGTGGTGGTCATACATGGCCTGGGGCTCTTCCTCTACCTTTAAATGGAAATACCTGTATGGATTTTAGTGCTAGTAAGGAAGTTTGGCGTTTTTTTAGCCAATATCAACATGCTTCAACATTATCACTTCCAGAAAATGAAAAATCAACTGTTTTAATTTGGCCAAATCCTTCTACAGGGATTTTTAATTTTCAATCATTAAGCAATAACATTAATGAAGTTCTAGTTGTTGACATGATGGGTAGAGAAGTCGATTCTAAAGAAGGTGATAATATTTTAGATATTGATTTAAGTAATCTCGACAAAGGAAATTATTTGTTGTATTTAAAAAATAAAGGCAATCAGATTGTAAAAAATATTTCGATTCACTAAATGGTTCTTATGAATTGAATTATCATTTTTTTTGTTTTTGTTTTTTATTCATGGAAAAAATGACGAATTTTGTATTCTTAAATTTCAAATAAACATCACTTGGGGACTTCAGTTAAGCCTTACGGCAAAAATGATAAAAGCAAAAAAGAAGAAGTTGCAGAAATGTTCAACAATATTTCAAAAAAATATGACTTCTTAAATCATTTTTTATCAGTTGGAATTGATAAAATTTGGCGTAAAAAAGCTGTTTCTCAGTTGAAAAGTGTACAGCCAAAGAAAATTTTAGATTTAGCTACTGGAACAGGAGATTTTGCTTTAGCTCTTCTAAAATTAAATCCAACTGAAATCGTTGGGATGGACATTTCCGAAGGAATGTTAGCTGTTGGAAGGGAGAAAATGGTAAAAAAAGGAGTGGACAACATCATCTCCATGCAATTGGGCGATTCTGAAAATATTCCTTTTGAAGATAATTATTTTGATGGATTAACTGTAGGTTTTGGTGTTCGAAATTATGAAAACCTTGAAAATGGTTTGTCTGACATGCTACGTGTACTAAGACCAGGTGGACGAGCAGTTATATTAGAGTTTTCTAAACCTAAGAAATTTCCAGTAAAGCAATATTATAAATTTCATTCTAAATACTTAATTCCATTTTTTGGGAAATTAGTCTCTAAAGATAATCGCGCATATACCTATTTACCAGATTCTATTGAGGTATTTCCTGAAGGAAAAGACTTTGAGAATATTTTGACAAAAGTTGGTTATAAAAATGTGAAAGGGAAAAAAGTATCTGGAGGAATTGCGACAATATATGTTG
>DAIOWV010000010.1:6648-7908 GCA_036758285.1 Taishania sp.
AAAAGCGACCAGTGTATCTATTTTTAAATGATGTTGCCGGATCGGAGATTCTTTTGATCCTTCTGTTTATCCTAATTTTCTTTGGATCAAAAAGCATTCCTGGAATTGCCAGAACTGTTGGACGTACCATGCGTCAAATTCAAGATGCATCAAATGACATTCAAAACGAAATTAAAAAGTCAACTAATGACTATAAAAAGGATTTGAATTTAGAAGGAATCTTCAAAGAAACTGAGCAACAGATTACACGACCGCTAGATCAAGCAATGGATGATTTAGATCAATCGATTCGATATACGCCGCCTAAAAGAATAAATCCTGTTGTTGAAACAGAAGTTCCTACTCATATTGGTAATGAGGAAATTGAAACTGAAACAAAGGCAGTTGTTGTTGAAGAAGAAACAAAAAACGAAGAAAAAAACGACGAGATCGTTTGATTTTCTTTGAGCTTAAAATATCAATTCAAATATTAGTCTGTTGAGTTGAATTTTTTACATCTTTGTCCTAATAATTTCATTTAACAAAAATCTAGTATGAGAAGATATCTGTTTTTATCTTCAATTTTCTTAATTCTTTTGTCATTCATTATCTTTCAGAATAGATGGGATAATAGATATACTAGACTAATTCAAGCTGATGCAAAAGGCTATTATGCTTATTTACCAGCGCTGTTTATTTACAATGATTTTACTTATTCTTTTGTCGACCAAATGGAAATGAAATATTATCCAGAAGATGGGTCTCATGCAAAAGATTTTAAAATGGAACAACCAAATGGTACTGTTGTAAATAAATGTTTTCCAGGAGTTAGTATATTTTATTTACCCTTTTTTTTATTCGCATGCCTTTTTTCAAAAATTATTGGTCTACCAGTTGATGGGTACTCGTTGTTATTTCAGTGGAGTATAGTCGTTGCTCATTTGTTCTACTATCTGTTCTCTCTTTATCTGTTGTTTGATGTGATGAGAAAACGTCTTTTTTCAACTTTCTCAATATGTGCAAGTTTGTTGCTTGTAACATTAGCATCCAATAGTTTTTATTATTTAACAACTGACTTTACAGTTGCTCATATCTTTGGTTTTTTTGGATGCTCATTAATTATCTGGCTTTGTACACTTTATTCTGAAAGTGGAAAATGGCATTATATCGGTTGGAGTGTTGTTGTATTATCACTTTTGATTGTTACAAGACCTACAAATGCGATGATGGTGGTTGTATATCCATTGTTTTTAACCATTTCAGAAATAAAAAACATACTGC
>DAIOWV010000010.1:7929-47219 GCA_036758285.1 Taishania sp.
AGCCGGTGAAACTTTTTAAGTTTAACCGTTTCAAATTTTTTATTATTTCGGCTTTAGTTATTGGGATTGCTCCTGTTTTTTGGAAAATTCAGTCTGGGAATTGGTTGGTTTATTCTTATGGCAATGAAAAAATGGATTTATTAAATCCACACTTGATTGATTTTTTATTTTCTTACAAACAAGGATGGTTTTTTTGGAGCCCAATAATGTTTTTTGCTCTAATTTTTGGATTCATCTATTTCTTTAAAGAAAATAGGCTTCAAGGTTTTTTGTTTATTGCTAGTTTTTTAGGAATTTCCTATGTTTTTTCCAGTTGGTGGATTTGGACGTATGGACAAGCAATGGGGCAACGACCAATGATTGATTTTTATCCCATTTTAATTATTGGTTTTGCTGGATTTTTGAATCATAAAAAGAAATTTTTAATAGTGTTGTTTTTACCTCTTGTTGTTTTGAATTTTGTACAAGCACATCAAATGAAACAAGGGATATTAATTGGAGGAACAACAACTAAAAATCATTATTGGCAACATTTTTTACAATTAAAAAAAGATCCTCCTGCTGTAAAGATTCAATCGGATTGGATAGAGATTGATCGACAAATTGTAAAAATTGAAGAATCAGTATTTTCCGAGCATCCATTTTCTTCTTCAGTAAGATTACCAATGTTGGAATCACCAATTATTGTTGTTGTAAATTGCGTTGCTGGTGGTAGAAATGAAAAAACACAAGCCACACTTGCCTTGTCTAACGAATCAGTTGAACTTTATGAAGTAAGGTATATTCAACAAGATTTATATAAAGAGCCAAGAAAACTAAGTTATGAATTTCACATTGAAAAGCAGTTAACAAAACCTATTATATGTTACCTTTGGAATCCTGATGAAAAAGAATCTGTCGAAATGAAGTCATTGGAACTGGTTGTTTATCGTAAAACTACAAAATGAAGAAATTATCAATAATTATTCCTGTTTATAACGAACAGAACACCATTTATGAATTATTAATGCGGGTAAAATCTGTTGAAATAATAAATAATGTTCAAAAAGAAATAATTGTTGTAAATGATAAATCTACAGATAATTCGTTGTCAGAAATTGAGCGATTTCAAGCTGATTTTCCAAATGTTATAGAAATTGTTAATCACACACTAAATATTGGTAAAGGAGGTGCTGTGCATTCAGGTATAAATCATGCAACTGGGGAATATACCATATTTCAAGATGCAGACTTAGAGTTGTATCCTGAAGAATACAATATTTTATTACAGCCTATCTTTTCTAACGAGGCAAATGTTGTGTATGGTTCACGATTTTTGAAAAACATTAAAGAAGAATATAGTGGTCTAAGCTGGTTTGCCAATAAAGTACTAACAACTATGTCAAACATCGTGTTTGGAATTAAGATTACAGATATGGAAACATGTTATAAACTTGTTCCATCTGATGTTTTGAAAAAGTTGAATCTGAAAGAACAACGCTTTGGTTTTGAGCCGGAAATAACTGCTAAATTGGCAAAGAACAAAGAATTAAAATGGAAAGAAATTCCAATTACTTATTCTCCCAGGACAAATCTGCAAGGTAAAAAAATAGGATGGAAAGATGGTTTTAGGGCTGTTTACTGTATTTTAAAATACGGATTATTTACTTCTAAAAAAGCGAGTTTGAAGTAATATTTTTCTTTTGTGATTGCTAAAAATTAAGATAAAAGTTTTCGTAAGATTTACATAACATTAGATTAATATTAGACAATTAACTTCGCACTCGAAATTAAGATTAGAATTATGGCAAACATCGTTAATAAAGTACTACAGTTTTTAGTTCCAAAGGATAAAAAATTCATTCCACTTTTGCAGTCTGCTTCATTGAATTTATCTGAAGTGTCTGAAAGATTAGATGAATTAGTTAATGCACCAAAGAAAGACAGAGAAGCGTTATTCGAAAAGTTAAATCTATTAGATATTGAATCAGACAAGATTATTCGTGAAATTAACTTGGAATTAAGTAGAAATTTTATTACTCCGTTTGATAGAGAAGATATTCACTCACTGAACATTGCACTTGGTGATGTTGTTGATTATTTAATTGACTCTGCAAATAGAATGAACTTTTATCAAGTTGATGATATTACTAAATCAATTAAGCGTTTGGCTGAAACCAATGTTGAAGCATGTAAGTTGATTCAAAAAGGAATTGATTGCTTGGCAGGAAGTAAAAAATTGACGCATATTGCAGTTGTTTGTAAAAAAATTAATGAATTGGAAGTGAAAGCTGATAAAATTCATGATAAAGCAATTGCTGATATTTTTGAAAAAGAAACTGATGCAAAAACAATTATCAAATACAAAGAAGTTCTATTTTCATTGGAAACCGCAACGGATAAATGTAAAGTTGTTTCTAATGTATTAGAATCCGTAATGGTAAAATACTCATAATCTTTAGTTTTTAGAAAAATATTAATTATGACATTACTGATTTCAATAATTGTATTGGCATTTATTTTTGATTACATAAATGGATTTCACGATGCTGCCAATTCTATTGCGACTATCGTTGCAACTAAAGTATTAACTCCATTTCAAGCTGTATTATGGGCTGCTTTTTTCAATTTCATGGCCTATTTTATTTCACTTTACGTAGTGGGAGAATTTAAAATTGGTAATACAATTGCAAAAACAGTAATGGAAGATTATATAAATCTTGAAGTTATTTTTGCTGGTTTAATCGCTGCAATTGTTTGGAATTTAGTTACTTGGAAATTTGGGATTCCATCTTCTTCTTCTCATACATTGATTGGAGGATTTATGGGAGCCGCTTTAACTCATGCATATATCCATCACGATACACTAGAAGGAGTTATCAACGTGGTGAAAGTGTTTCCTATCGTATTATTCATTTTTGTTGCTCCATTGCTGGGAATGATTATGGCCTATTTCATTACGGTTATAATCATGCATATTTGTAAAAAAACCACTCCTCATAAAGCAGATGTTTGGTTTAGAAGACTTCAATTAGTTTCATCAGCACTTTTTAGTTTAGGACATGGTGCCAATGATGCTCAAAAAGTAATGGGTATTATCGGAGCAGCTGTTATTTTCTATCATGTAAATGCTGGAGATGTGGAGTGGGTGAATGCACCTGATAGATTTGCTCATTTTGTTGAAGATTGGGGTTGGGTCCCTTTAACATCTTTCATTGTAATTGGTTTAGGAACAATGAGTGGAGGCTGGAAAATTGTGAAAACAATGGGGTCTAAAATCACAAAAGTTACTTCTCTTGAAGGGGTAAGTGCTGAGACTGCTGGAGCCATTACACTTTATGTATCTGAACATTTGGGAATTCCTGTTTCTACTACTCATACAATTACAGGAAGTATTGTTGGTGTAGGAATAACAAAAAGAACTTCAGCTGTTAGATGGGGTGTTACTGTTAAATTGTTATGGGCTTGGATTCTTACAATTCCAGTTTCAGCGGTAGTTGCAGGACTAGTTTATTTACTTGTTACAGCTTTTCAATAAAAAAAATAGATGAAATCTCTCTTTAAAGATTTCTCTTTATTATATTTATGTTCTTTTTCTAAAGAACTACGTTGAAAGAAACCAAATTTATAGAGCAAAATAAGGACAAATGGTCTAAATTTGAGAGGGTTTATACTTCCTCAAATAAAGATCCTGAAGAACTTACAAGACTCTATCTTGATATTACTGAAGATTTAGGATATGCCCAGACTTTCTATAATAGAAGAACTGTTAGGGTGTATTTAAATCAGCTTGCACAAAATATTTTTTCAGGAGTACATAAAGAAGGAGGGGGTTCTTGGAAGAGAATTCTGGAAGTAATTTCAATCTCTGTTCCTTTAGAAATGTACCGTTCCAGAAAAACGATTTTTTTTGCACTTATTTCGTTTTTAATTTATGTTGGAATTGGGGTTGTTACAACCTATTTTAATCCAGATTTTCCAAGAATAGTAATGGGGGATGGTTATGTTGATATGACTATCCAAAACATTGCAAGAGGAAACCCGTTAGCAGTTTATGAAGGCGACACTCAATTGTCTATGTTTATTAACATAACAACGAATAATTTAAAAGTAGCTTTATTAACGTTCTTTGCTGGTTTTTTCCTTACGATAGGTACACATATATTACTTTTTTCCAACGGCGTAATGCTTGGTGCTTTTCAGTATTTTTTTCAAACTAAGGGACTACTTGTTACTTCTTTTTTAGGTATTTGGATACATGGAGCATTCGAAATTTCAGCTATTGTTTTAGCTGGAGGTGCTGGAATTACTGCTGGAAATGGGTGGCTTTTTCCAGGTAGTTATACAAGAATGCAATCATTACGGATGTCAACAATTAGAGGGTTGAAGATAATGCTGAGCTTGGTTCCGTTTATTATTGCAGCAGGTTTTTTAGAAAGTTATGTAACTCGTAATTATCAGGTTCTTCCAGATTGGGCAAAATCGGGGATAATTTTATTCTCATTTGCTTTAATTATTGGTTATTATGTAATTTATCCATTTATTATCGCAAGAAAATATCCACATTTAGCAAATGCTGAAGATAATGTTGATTTTGCTCCCAAAGTAAAACCTGTTTTAAATAAGTTGAGAACAGAAATAGAAATTCTTAAAGATGCTTTTTATACATATGGTATTTTAGCTTCTAAATTTCTAAAAATAATATTCCTAATAGTTTTTCCTCTAGCATTACTTGTTACATATGTTCAAGGGCAAATTCATTTTGAAGAACGAATGTTAGGCCAACATTGGTATGATTGGTATGCCTTGTCTCAAATCATTTTTGGATTTGGATTATATAATTTAACAGACTTGGTAGCTGGATTAATTTGGTCTGTGTTAATTTCAGTTGTATTTGCTGCGGTTTTCTGGTCCATCAAAACAATGAACCAAGCATTTTCGTTTTCAAGCTTTTTTTATTATCTTAAGGATCGAATAATTTCCATTTATCTAGCTTTTGCACTGTTTTATTGGTTGTTTTTCTTTATTCCAATCGAGTTTAAATTTATTTTAATTTTCGTCTTACCATTGATTACAATTAATGTTGCTTCTGCAGGATTAACGGATAATTCTAAAAGACTTAATAAAGCGTTTTATTATGGAAAAAAGGGGTATGTAAATTCACTAATGATACTATTATTCTTTTCAATTTTAGTTACAGTATTTATTCAACCAATTGCATTGGTATTTAGTATTCACAATACTTGGAACAATGAACCGATTTTTCGTGACCTTTTGGATATGATAACAGATTTTATGAATCGAATAATTATATTGTTTTCAGAAGATTATATGTATTATTCAAATTCATTTAGACAGCTTGTATATATCATATTCACACTTTTAAGCTTGCCTTTGTTTGTATTGATGATTTCATTTTCCTATTTTAATATACTTGAAAAAGAAGAAGCAATTGGCTTGAAAAATGAATTTTTAGAATTTGGAAAACGTAAAAGGCAACAAGAATGAAAATATTAACCTATTTTATATTATTTCTTGTCTCCTTTAATTTGTTTTCACAAGAAAATGAGCTTGACCGCTATTATAAGCAGCAGTCGAAAGAAAACAAATTTGAAAAAAGTAAAAAATTTAAAGGTCCTACAGATTGGAATTCTTCTTACCCCACAGAGATTTTAGAATATTCTGAAAGTGAATACGGCACTTCAGAAGAGTATTTAGATTATGAGTCATCGCTGAATGATGAGGTCATAAGCCAAAGTAGAATTGAAAAATATGGTCAAGAATATGGAACAGGTTCAGAAAATAAACCAAACCCAGATATTATCCCCCCCAATCCAGTCGAATTGCCTGATATTGATATCCCCGATATTGACTTACCAGACATTGATTTACCGGATTTTAGTTTTCTAAGTTTTGGTACATGGGAATTCTGGAAAAATTTCTTATTATTTGTCGTTATTGGAGCTTTACTGTTTATTTTATTTTTACTATTTAAAAACATCAGACCTTTAGATTCAAGAGTTCGGGTAAACGTTGATGATGAATGGAACCCGACTGTGGTAACAAAATCTGAATTGGAGCAAAAACTAGAAACAGCAATTTTAGGAAATAATTATAGAGAATGTGTTCGAATTCACTTTATGTTTATTCTAAAAGAATTAATTTCTAATGATGTAATTGACTGGAAACCAGAAAAAACAAATTATGACTATCTTTCTGAAACAAGAGCTAAACTTGGCTATGATGCATTTTCTGAATGTGTCAGAATTTATGATTTAGTGTGGTATGGAGATTATGAGATCTCTTTATCTCATTACAATCGTTTAAAACCAACTTTGGAAAATTATTATCAATCTTTAATCAAGAAGCATGACAAGTAAGATTAAAATTGGATTGATAGGATTAATAGTCTTAATTGCATTGTTATTTGTTTGGATTTTTTCAGGTTCGAAAAATCAAAAAGATTCCACAACAAGTTCTAATAATAGTGCAAACGCCGTAGTTTATTCTAATTGGAATGATTCATATGTTCTGGCGAGTAAGCAGCCACTTGGGCTTTATCATTGGAATGCAATGATGCAACTACATTTAAATAAAGGTCAAGAAATTGCAACAATAGATTATTTATATAGTATTGATACTATTTCAGAAAAGAAAAAACCAACTTTTATTTTTATTGGAAATCATTTTGCGTTGTTTTATGATGAAATAGATGCAATACTGGAGGAAGTATCTAATAAAGGAGCAAATTTGTTTATTGCATCTAATAAAATCGATGAAAACATGTATCATCCTTTTTTTCAAGCGAAACAATTTGGATTTTATTACGATACATCAATTAGCATAGCAACGGCTACGAAAAACTATAATTTTGTTTCAAAATTCCAATCATACAATACGGCTACCCAATGGAATGGATTCAAATATTACATAATGCAAGACTCTCTTGAGTTTAACTTTTTAAGTGGTTATGGGAATTTATTAAATTCAGGAGTTATTGAATATGGAAAAGGAAAAGTATATTTAAATACGACTCCCGAGCTGTTTACAAATTACCAGATTTTAACCAAAGATGGGTTTGAGTATTCGAAAGTATGGCTTAATGAAATTCCAAAAAATGAACCTGTTTACTGGCTAGAAATGGCTCGTTTTGAACCTCCGGTTTATAACTATTGGGATGAGATAAATGAAAACAAAAAAGATGATAGTTATTTGCAATTTATTTTTCAGAATGAAAATAGAATTTTTGCAATGTTGTTGTTGATTGCAGGTTTGATTTTATTTATTGTTTTTAGAGCAAAAAGAATGCAACCTTTGGTTCCAGTGTTGCCCAAAAAGCGAAATATGTCACTCATTTTTGCTGAAACAGTTACGTCAATTTATTTTAATCAACGAAATCCTTTTGCTTTGGTTAAGGTTCAAAAATCAAATTTTTATAGCATCGTTCAAAAGCATTTTCATATTGATTTATCAAAAGAAGTAACTGAAAAGGAAATAGAATCGTTGTCACAGAAAAGTAATGTAAGCAAGGAAGAAATAAATGAAATTTTGAAAAGCTTTAAACTATTAAGACAATACAATACTTCAGAATCTGATTTGACAGAATTGAGAAAATCAATATTGAATTTTTACAGAACTGCTGGTTTGATTTCTCAAAAAGTACAGAGTAAATTAGAAGCAAAAACTTATAAAATTTATAGAAATCCTTGGATTTCAGGATTTATGATAGTGGTTGGTTTAAGGTTGATTGCTTATGGAACGTTTTTCCTAGCGGACGCTATTGCAGTTGGAGTATTACTTTGGCCGATAGGATTATTACCAATATTAATTGGAATTAGACGTTTATTACGACCATACATCGAATGGTCAAATCATGAATTGTATGTTACACCGTTATTTGGAAAGGTTAAAGTATATTCGATGAAAAAGTTGATATCCATAAATCAATCCAGTAATAGTGTTCAGTTTTACTTTGAAAATGATAAACTGAAAATAACATATTTAGCGTTGAACAAGAGTGATACAAAACAATTTAAACATTTTGTTGAAACTCATAATAAATTGAAGTAAGATGAACGAAGATGTAAATAACAACGAACAGAGTAACGACTATTCTGATTTTATGCCTAAGGAAAATCAAGATAGAAAGGAGGAAATATCTGCTGAAAATACGAATGTAACTCCCGAAAATCCAACTTCAGGTTATGGGTTTGAACGAGAGAATTCTGAAATTATTTGGGTTTCTCAAAAAGTTAATGAATTACGAAAAGAGTTTTCAAATTATGTTATTGGTCAACATGAGATGATTGAGTTGATGTTGACAGGGATTTTTTCTAATGGTCATCTTTTATTGGAAGGTGTACCAGGAGTAGCTAAAACATTGTCTTCGAAAGTGATTTCTAAAGCGTTGGATATCCAATTTTCCAGAATTCAGTTCACACCAGACATGATGCCATCGGATGTGATTGGAACAAGTGTCTACAACATGAAAGACAGTACTTTTATTTTTAATAAAGGTCCAGTATTTTCAAATATCGTTTTAATCGATGAGATAAATAGAGCTCCCGCAAAAACTCAATCTTCGTTGTTTGAGGTAATGGAAGAAAGACAAATTACTTATGATGGGAAAATGTATCCGATGGAATTCCCATTCTTAGTAATTGCTACTCAAAATCCTGTTGATCAAGAAGGTACATATAATCTTCCTGAAGCACAATTAGATAGATTTTTATTTAAGATCAAAATCACTTATCCTGATTTGAATCAAGAAGAAGAGATTTTATTTAGATATAAAAAACAGATTAAATCGGAGGATTTGTCATCTGTGAAAAAAGTTTTTTCGGTAACAGATATCAAAAAGATTCAAGAAGTAATTTCAAATATTGTAATTGAAGAAAATTTAATAAAATACATTGCTTCTTTGATTCATAAGACTAGAAATCATGGTAATATTTACTTAGGAGCATCGCCAAGAGCATCATTGTCTTTATTGAAATCTTCAAAAGCTTTAGCTGTTATTCGAGGACGTGATTTTGTTACTCCAGAAGACATTCAATTTTTAGCACCACATGTATTAAATCATCGTTTGATTTTAACTCCTGAAGCAGAAATGGATGGATTAACAACGGAAGAAGTAATTGCTGAAATTATTGAACAAGTAGAAGTTCCAAGATAGTATTTAAAGTAAATCTTGATGAAAATTTTAAGTAACATATACCTTAGCAGGTTATTTTTTACATTGTATTTTATTGCTGTGCTCTTGATTTCAATGGCATCAGTGATTGAATGGTTATATACCCCAACATTGATATTTTTAATATCCTTGATAGGCGTTACTTTTATTGATATCTTTTTAGTTTTTTCATCTAAAAAACCTTTAAATTTTGAACGAAAAGTCAATGAACGTTTAAATCTCGGAGATTCTAATAAAGTTGAATTACATGTTACAAACATGACGAATCAACCGATATCATTTCGTTTGTACGAAGGATTTCCGATCGAGATGCAAGAACGTAAGCACTTCTTTTCAACTTTAGGTTTAAAATCAGGTTCAAATAAAGTTTTTTCATATACTATAAATCCTAAGAAAAGAGGTGATGTAATTTTTAATTCCGCTTTTTTTATAGTTTCTTC
Organism: Taishania sp.; assembly: GCA_036758285.1. Lineage (GTDB taxonomy): Bacteria > Bacteroidota > Bacteroidia > Flavobacteriales_D > Crocinitomicaceae > Taishania. The sequence continues at coordinate 17,542 of DAIOWV010000010.1, forward strand.
ATTATTTCACCTAGTAATGAGAAGGTATGAAGTTTCTTCTAATCAAATTGTTCGTGTATATCCATCGGTTTTACAATTAAAAAAATATGAATTACTTGTGTTTCACCAACAAAAAATTCATACGGGTATAAAACGAATTAGAAGATTAGGTAATAATAGTGAATTTGAGCAAATTAAAGATTATGTTCAAGGTGATGAAATCAAAACAATTAACTGGAAAGCAACTAGTCGAACAACAAGTTTAATGGTCAATAAATACCAAGAGGAAAAGTCTCAAAGTGTTTATTGTTTTATAGATAAAAGTCGATCCATGCAGATGGAATTTGATGGACTTTCTTTATTAGATTATGCAATTAATTCAGTACTAGTGTTGAGCAATATTATGCTTCGAAATGGTGATAAAACTGGTTTGATTACTTTTTCAGATAAAATGGGAACGCAATTGTCTGCTGAGAAAGATAAGAGTCAAATGCGTTTTATAATGGAAGCTCTTTATAACCAGAAAACAGAATTTAAAGAGCCGAATTATGAATATTTGTACCAAACCGTTCGTCGAACAATAAAAACACGTTCTTTGATTGTTTTGTTTACAAATTTTGAAACAGAAGCAGCTTTAAATCGGGCATTACCCATTCTTCGAAAAATTAATCAAAGACACGTTTTGGTTACAGTTTTGTTTCAAAACAATGATATTGAGACGTTAGCTTTGCAAAAACCTGAAACAATGAGAGAAGTTTATCAATCCATTGTAGCAGAGCAAATGAATGATTTAAAATCAAAAATTGCATTTCAATTAAAACAAAATGGAATACAAACTGTATTAACATCACCAGAGAACCTTTCACTACAAACTATTAATAAATATCTTGAGCTAAAAGCTAAAGGAAGTATATAATACGATAGAAATCAATATTATCTGTTTTTTACTTCATTTTACTTCGAAAGAGTAAGCAATTTTTAACGGTTTATCCAACATTTATCAATTTTCTACTAGATTTCAATTGATTGTTACCAATTGTACAATTTTGATGTAAAATCAAATTTCGTGTACAATTATGTAACTACTTTTGCAAAAAAATACGCTTAGTAAAAAATAGATTTATGAAAAAAAATACATTATTGTTTTTTTTGTCCTTGATGTTAAGTTCATTTAATGGAATGACACAACTTCAGGCTTTTACATACCAAAAGTGTGCACTTTCTTCCTCAGGAGATCCTAATTATTTTAATATTTCGAAATCGTTTACAGGGGTGCAGTTAGCTACTCACGATGTTCAAATTTCATTATCAATGTTGGGATGTAATCCCTATACTGAGAATAGTGGGGGAATTAAATTAGTTGGTACTTCGTTTGTTGAAATAAATGTACCAGTTGGACATTGTAGTTACTCTTATGCGTATTACACGATTGATAAAGATGTTTTTAATCAGGCTGTTACTGCTGGATCGGGAACAATCCAATTTCAATTTTATATACGTGACCGATGTGTTGGGGGAATGGGATGTAACTCATATAGTGATCCATGTATTGAAATGAGTGTAATTAACGATTATTCATGTGTTCCTACAACAGGAATTGATCATATTATTTCTTGTGGTCCATATACTTGGATTGATGGATTGGTTTATTCTACAAATAACAATACTGCAACTCATGTTCTGACAAATGCAGCTGGTTGCGATAGTACAGTAACATTAAATCTTACAATCGGAGATAATACAGCTCCAATTGCAGATTTATCAACTTTATCAGATGTTACTTCTCAATGTTCTGTTACAACTTTAACTGCTCCAACAGCTACTGATAATTGTACTGGAGCTATTACTGGAACACACGATGTTATATTGCCAATTACAAGTCAAGGTACAACTGTAGTTACTTGGACATTTGATGATGGAAATGGAAATACATCTTCTCAAACGCAAAATGTAATTATCACAAATGGAACACCTCCAACACCAGATATTGTAAATTTACCAGATGTAATAGCAATATGTACAGTTACTTCTCTTACTGCTCCAACAGCTACGGATAACTGTTCCGGTTCAATCATAGGTACTCATAATGTCACTTTACCAATTACCACTCAGGGAACTACTGTAATCACATGGACTTATGTGGATGGATATGGGAATTCAGCAACTCAATTTCAAAATATTGTAATAACAGATAATGTAGCTCCTGTTCCAACAACTGCAGTTTTAAGTAATGTTATTGCTGAGTGTTCAGTTGCAACCTTAACAGTACCTACAGCTACCGATAATTGTGTAGGAACGATTAATGGAACACATAATATTATACTACCAATAACTAGTCAAGATACAACTGTTGTTGTTTGGACTTTTGATGATGGAAATGGAAATATCACAACTCAAAATCAAAATGTAATTATTTCTGATATTACATCGCCAGTTGCTAATGTTACATCACTTCCAACTATTAACGCAGCTTGTTCTGTAACCACATTAACAGCTCCAACTGCAACAGATAATTGCACGGGAACAATTGTTGGTACTCATAATGCAACACTACCAATTACGATATCAGGAGTTACCGTTGTAACTTGGACGTATAATGATGGGAATGGAAATATCACAACTCAAAACCAAAATATTGTTATTTCAGATGTTACTGCACCAGTAGCGGATGTTGCTACTTTATCACCAGTAATCACACAATGTTCAATAAATAACCTTGTAGCACCTACAGCAACTGATGATTGTGCAGGCATTGTAACTGGTGTTCCAAATGTAACATTTCCGATTACTCAACAAGGTACATTTGTGATTACATGGACATTCAATGATGGGAATGGTAATACTTCAACTCAAACTCAAAACATTACTATTGATGATCAAACAGCTCCTGTTGTAGATAATGCTATTCTTTCACCAATTGTTTCAAATTGTTTTGTTACAAGTTTAACAGCCCCAACAGCAACAGATAATTGTGCAGGGACAATTTTAGGAGTACATGATGTTATACTACCAATAAATACTGTTGGTACCACGACAATTACATGGACTTTTGATGATGGAAATGGTAATGTGTCAACTCAAAATCAGCAAGTAACAGTTTCTTCAACAGTTGATAACAATATTGTGAAGTTGGATAATTCAACTTTCCAGGCTGTTGCGTCAGGTTCAAATGTCACTTATCAATGGGTTGATTGTGACGATAATAATTCATTCATAGTGGGGGAAACGAATCAATCGTTTACAACAACTACTAGTGGAAATTTTGCTTGTCAAATTAGTAATGGAACATGTACAGTTTTATCTGATTGTCAAACAAGTACTTTAGGAGTTGATCAAAAAGCATTGACAAGTGATTTAATTTTATATCCGAATCCTACAGATGGAAATGTAATTATTTCATTAGGAAAGATGACGAAAGATGTGAAAGTAAGTGTTTACAACACATTAGGTAAATTAATTGAAACATCATTTTATGAATTAACTGATTCAATTATAATGATGATTAAAGGACAACCAGGAATGTATTTGATAACAATTCAAGCAGAAGAGAAATCAACAACTTTGAACGTTGTTAAAAACTAGGATTAAATTTTAAACATCATATTTCAATAAAATCCATCCTTTTTTAGGGTGGATTTTATATGTTTTTAGGATATGTTAAATTCTAAAAAATAAGTTATTTAATTATTTATCTTCGTACAATATTTATTCATTTAAACATAATTCTTTCAATTAATTTATGAAATTTTGTTTTTTCATATTGTTTTTGTTTTTTTCAAGTTGGGCAGTTTTTTCTCAAGATTCAAAAGAGAAATTACTAGTTGAACAATTGGAAAAAGCTGGAGCTGATTCAACAAAAATTCGATTGTTGAAAGAACTTTCTATTTTAACATTAAAATCGAATTTCGATGTTGCAAAACAGTATTCAAATGATTTGTTGATACTTTCTCTAAAAGCTGGTGATAAAAATGGACAGGCGAACGCATATAATTTTTTAGGAAATGTCCATTTCAATAAAACAGAATATGTTGAAGCATTAGAATTATACTTAAAATCACTTCGACTTTTTTCCGATTTAGGAGATAAAAAGATGTTAGCTGTAGTTTATACGAACATTGGTTCATTAAATACAAAACAAGGAAATTATAAAGAAGCCAGATTAAATTTAGAGATGGCGGTAAATCTGAAAGAGAAATTAGAACTTACCAAAAGTTTAGCAAATAGTTACTTGAGTTTGGCATCCTTGACCTTTATGGAGAAGGATTTAGATCAAGCATTGGTCTATTTTGAAAAGGGTAGGGGAATAGCTCATAGTTTTAAAGACATAAAGGTAGAAGCTGCTTGTTTAAATGGAATGGCAGCTGTTCTTTTCAAAAAAGAAAATTATGAGGGAGCAGTAAAAGGATATAGCGAAGCAATAGAATTATTTAAGTCTTTTGATGGAGATAATAGAAAAATGATTTCAGGCCTTTTACATAATCTAGCTTCTGCACATAGAAAATTAGGCCAATTTGATAAAGCATTTGAACTTTTAAATCAAAGTTTAGATTTAGCAAAAGAAATTAATTCGAAAGAAGATATAAAACAAGCTTATTCTGGATTTAAAGATTATTATAGAGACAAAGGAGAATATGATAAAGCTTTAATTGCGGAAGAAAATTACTCTGTTTATAAAGATAGTGTTGTCAATGAAAGTACGTTGAAGGCCGTCAACGAAATGCAAGAAAAATACAAAACGGAAGAACGTAAAAAAGAAATTGTCAATTTGATAAAATCGAATGATCAGCTGAAAGAAAAATCAACATTGCAATATAGTTTACTGATTGTTTCCGTTGTAGCACTTATACTTTGTTTACTTTTTGTTTATTTTTATTTCAAGCAACTGAAAACAAAGCAATTAAGGAAGCAAGTTCAACTCGAGCAAAAAGCATTACGTTCTCAAATGAACCCACATTTTATTTTTAATAGTTTAAATAGTATTCAACGAATGTATGTTGAAGGTAACGAAGATCTTGCGAATGATTATATGGCCGATTTCTCCCGATTATTAAGAAATATTTTAGAAAACAGTGGGAAAGAATTAATTCGATTAAATGAAGAATTAGATGTCATTCGTTTGTATATGGAACTAGAATTGGTTCGTACAGATAATTCGTTTGAATTTATTTGTGATATAGCTGAGGATATTGATACCTTTCAAATAAAAATTCCACCTTTAATTTTTCAACCTTATTTAGAAAATGCCATTTGGCATGGTATCATTGCTAAGAAAGAAAAAGGAAAAATTCAGTTAAATATTCAAAAAATGGAAGCCGGAAAATTACTTTGCCAAGTAATTGATAATGGTGTTGGTTTCTATTCGAGTAAAAAAACAAAATCCATTCATGCAAATAAATCAAAAGGAATGGAAATCACCGCAGAACGCTTAGGGGGGGATGGACATGTGACTATTGAAGAATTAGAAACAGGGGGAACTTGTATCACATTAATTATTAATTATACAGTATGATAAAAGCAGTAATTATTGACGACGAAAAAGATGCGCGGTTTTTACTGCGTAATATGATTGAAAAAAAATTAAGTGATAAAATCGAATTATTAGGGGAAGCAGATGATGTTGACACCGGACTAGAACTGGTCAACACAGTTAATCCCGAACTTATTTTCCTAGATGTACAAATGAAGTCTGGTACTGGTTTTGATTTATTGTTGAAACTTGGAAAGGAAACACCAGATGTTATCTTTGTTACTGCGTATGATCAATATGCTGTCAAAGCATTTCAGTTTAGTACTTTTGGTTATGTTCTAAAGCCAATTAAATTTAGTGAACTTGAAAGTGCAGTTGAAAAACTAGAAGATTTAAAGAAAAACCGTACAGGAATTGAAAAGAAGATTAAAGTTTTGGTCGAAAATTATGGAATCAATGGAGATATTCAAAAATTAATTATTCCCAATATGAATGGCTTTGATGTTGTTGAAATTCCCTCAATTATTAAGTTAGAAGGAGACCGAAACTATACACATTTCACTCTGGTTAATGGAATGAAAGTAACAACGAGTAAGAATCTTGGTGAATACGAAGAAATGCTAGTTGAATTTGGATTCTATAGAATTCATCAAAGTTCAATAGTAAGTTTACGTCATGTGAAGTCCTTTAAAAAAGCAAATGATGGTACTGTAGAACTTGTAGATGGTTCGTTGTTAAAAGTTAGTAGAAATAGAAAACAAGGATTTATTACCAGATTTTTAAGTTAAAATTTTATCCTTAATAAGTAAATTACTAGATATATTTTGATATTCAATCTTCCATGATTTTCGAATTTGAAATTAATATTATTAAAAGTTTAACCTCTTAAAAATTGTTAATCATTATAACAACGGGTTTTATTTTCTCCAGTTTTCCTTATTTTTAGGGAGAAATTAAACTGTAGATTTAGTTGTTTTATGTTACAATTCAGAAAAAAAACGTTCATACAAGAAATTATTTTCCCAACTCTTATTCTGTTCACTTGTCCTGTAATATTTGGTCAAAAAATGCAGTACCACAATCGGAATGAATTGGGAGCAAATAGCGTTCGGGATATCACATTCAATTACACAATTACGAATAAAGACACACTGATACAAGACGAATACCAAGCATTACTTTTTTCATACCACCCAGATTCGATTTCCAATATTCGAAAACTTCGACTCAACTATAAAAACGGAATTCTAAATGGTGAATTCTACCTCGAAAAAGCCACTTTTACTACAAATAACAATTTCCCTTCATATCGAAATTTTAGAGTGCAACAAGCAATCAAAGGAAGTTCCTTATTTGCTACTGGTCAATATGTGAATGGCATTCGAACAGGAACATGGACACAATACGATGTACTCATCGATGATCGTAAAATGGATACGCTTTCTTCTATTTATGCAAATTTTTCTAAAAATGGGCAATGGAATGGATTGTTTACCATTAAAGACACTAATCTTCACTTAACAGGAAATATTCTTGAAGGTTCTCCAAATGGAAATTGGGAAGGTACTTGGAATAATCAACCTGTAAAATTGCAATTTGATAAGAGTATTTTATCTCATTTTACTGTAGGGAATAAAACCATTAAATTTGTTGTTCCGACTGATGGAACCTATACAGTTGAGAATCTGCACGAAGTTTTACCACAATATGTAGCCATTTTTCCTTCAACGGACAATCAATTTAACGAAGATGTATTTTTGATTGCTTCGAAAATTGCAGCTTCAATCCGTGGATTTATCCCAAACAAAAATCTGACTGAAACAAAAAATAAACAGTTTCAATTTGATGCAGTTTCAATTTCATTACCTGTAAGTGTATTGTTCTTCGAAGATAAAAATACCTTAGTTAGGGTTTGTGAAAATTACAAGTTGCTCGCTAAGTCAGTTCAAAACCTGATTAATGAACCATCTTTGCTGTTGTCAGGTGATGAAAATCCAGAAATTACAAAAACATTAAATGCCTTTAAATCAATTCAACAACAATTAGAAATTTATGCTCCTGTAATTGAAATTGCCAATTCTAGTATGTCTGAGTATGCAAACTGGGAAGATGTTGTTCGATTAGTAACCCAAAAAGCAAAAGTCAATTACAATTCCTCACATTCTGCAATTGAAAATTTGAATTTGCAAATCAACGAATTGATGACAAGTTATGAAACAAACAATGCTTTGGTCGAAAAATACCTTGTAGAAGCTCAAAACAGTGAAGAGTTAACACGATTAAGGCAAGAATTTGTCAATCTTAAATTGAGAACAATAGAAGATGATAACGATTTGAGAAACGTGCCATATTATGAAAAAGAATATCAGGAGGGCTTCAATCATTTCAAAGAGTTAATTATTGAACGATTCAAAGTTGCATCGGAAAACTCAAATAAAGAACAAATGGAAAATTTGCTCAATCAAGGTGTTAACTTGGTTTCATTGTTGCAAAAAACTTCTGAATGGGTTCGATTGCATGAAGTTATTTCTGAACGTAACAAATACATGTACCTAGATGCAAATACGTTTGAGGAACGTAAAGAAATCTTATATGTTCAATTGCAAAGAGCTTATGAACGTAAGTTGATGCCGTTTGTAATTGGCCAATTGAATTATAATTTCAATCACTTCAACGAATTCAAAGCATCTTTTAACAACATTGCGTTAGTACAACAAAAAATACTCGATATTTTGGATCAAGATCCTAAGAAGATGAATCGAAAGCTCAAAAAAGGAGATTCGGTAGAAAAAGTGATTGAAAAAATGGGTCTAATTCTTAACTAATTGCAACAATGAATAAGTACTTTATTATTATTTGCTTGTTTGCTTCAGCTTTTGCAATGAGTCAGGCAACAGAATCGGAATCGGAATTGGAAGAAACAGGTGTTTGGGCAGGAGTTTATCTGAAATTTCGCTTGTCAAATAAGTTGTTTTATTATGGAGAACATCATTATCGTCGGAGAAATGGATTGGAAAATACAAACGATTTTGTAGGTAGGATGCGTCAATTGTACAACAGGGCGGGTGTTATGTATATTTTTAATGATTACTTCAATGTTGTAGTTGGTCCAACTTTGGTTGCAAATTATAGCCCAGACCCTTCAAATCCGAACTATCAAAATGTTGTTTGGGAACCTCGAATCTGGCATCAATGGTTGTTTTCCATGCCCGCAATTGGAAGGGTGAAAATTTATCATCAGTTTCGTTTTGAACACCGTTGGAAAAAAGATAATAACCTTAATTCAGAATTTGACTACACCAACCGTTACAGATACAAATTGTATGCATACATTCCTGTCAATAAGAAAACAATCACCAATAAAACGTTATTTGTAGCACCAAGTGCTGAAATTTTTATGCACAGTGGCCGTTCGATTGTATACCATCCTTTTGAAGATTTTCGAGTTTACACAGGGATTGGATACGTTGTCAATAAAAACATTACCCTTTTTGGAGGCCACATGTGGACTTTGGGACAAAAAACATCTGGTTATCAGTACAAACAAACACACATCATTCGTTTGAATTTGTTTGTAAACATGGATTTTAGAAATCATAAGAAATTAATGCCACACGTTCGAATGGACGATTAAATCAAAGAAAATGAAACGATTAATAATTGGATTATCTATCTTACTTAGTGTTGTTTTGGCTTTTTCAATCTATACATATGTAGAAAAAAGTGCTCTTTCAGTTACCGTTGAAAATCAAAGAAAAGTAATTGATAATCACGAAGCTGTTATTGAGAAATATTTATTGAAAGAAGAAGCAGACTCCTTGTTCTTTGGTGGGAAACTGAATGAAGCATTTGATAAATATAAGTATTTAGATAAAAACTTTAAATCCAATTTTGAGCAAACTCGTATAAATTGGGTGAACAATCTGGATGAGCTTGAAGCAAGTTCTATTCAGCTTACTTTACAATTAAAAGAAGAATTGGAGCAATATAAATTGGTAAATGACAAGTCTGCTCAACTTATTTTTGTTCATGAGTCTGAAATAGAATCCTTAAAATCTAAATCTGCTTCGACCGAAAAACTATTGTACAAACAACGTGATTCTTTACTCAGTAATTTCGAAAAAGAACGAAAAAAACTACTATCCAATCGCGATTCAGATACTTTGTCATTTAAATCGTCTAAAAATCACTTGGTTCGTTTTTATGGACAAATGAGTAACAATAAAGCGAACGGAATTGGCAGTGCAACCTGGTCGACTGGAGGATATTATTTTGGTATGTGGAAAGACAATATGCGCAATGGAAATGGATTGTATTGTTGGAAGGATGGCGAATGTTACGAAGGAGAATTTTTAAACGATAAACGAAACGGAATTGGCAAATACCTTTGGAACGATGGCTCTAAATACGAAGGAAGTTGGAAAAACGACCAACGAAATGGTTTCGGAACATTGTATGATTCTTCAGGTAAGGTGAAGTTTAAAGGAGAATGGGAAAACGATGCTCCTAAAACTTGATTTTATATTCTACCAGTTCGAAGTCATAAATCTTCCATTTTTTTTCAAAGTGTAGGCATGTATTCCTTTCATGAAAAATGCTCGTTGATTGGCATCTATTCGTTTGAGGTTATCAGCAGATATATTTCCGTCCCAAGTTGAGAAAAAGGTTTGCCTCAACTCATTTTGATTGTATTGTTCATACCAAAGAAATATATCATGGGGTAAATATTCTCCCGATTTGATATAGGAAAAAAATTCGTCATGATAAACAACATTTTCTTTTAGACGAAGATTGTGAACTAAAATTGCCCACACATCATGATAAGCTTTCCTCCCAACATTTTGTTCAGATGGAAATCCATATTTTTGAATTAATTGGTATAACAAAGCCCAATTAGAATGATCCAATTCAAAGCGATTTTCAGGAAGCTTACTTTTATCAATAATGTAATTTCCTTTTACAGAATTATTGTTTCGAATGATGCGTTGATCAATGTAAAAGATACTGTCAATTAGAGTGATGTATGTATGGTTAACTCGTTTGTTGTAAGTGACTAAGTAGTCATCTAAGCTATCTTTTATTGTTTTGTATGCTTTTGTTTTTGAAAATCCCTTTGGAAATTGATGACAATCATTTTAGCATATTGACGAGATTTTTCATCATTATTTAACTTAACGGAAAAATTCAACGATTTTTGTAAGTAATGAGATGGGATATAGTCCACAGTTGAGAATCCGTATTCAATTGTATCCAAAGCTTTTTGGTAATTTTTATGATAGGCTAAACTATCAGCATTGTTTGCACACAAATAAAAGGTTGAATAATCTTGTGAATGTGCCAAATATAGCTGTGTACAAGCGAAAAAAGTAAGGAGTGTTTTCATCATTTTCATATATGAATAACGAACAATGATGCAATGTGTTACAAATGATTTATTTGTAATAATATAAAATAAATTTTTACTCGAAATATTCATTCTTCAACAACGAAAAGACAACGGAATCTTCGTAAATTCCATTTTTCAGATAGTGATTTCGCAAATGACCTTCTTTGGTAAAACCGAATTTTTCAACAAGTTTCAACGACGGAATATTGTCTGGTCCAATAAATGCTTCAATTCGGTGTAGTTGCATCGTATTGAATCCATACGAGATGACTGCTTCCAATGCTTCTGACATGATGCCTTTTGATTTATTGTTATCAGAAAGCAGTTCATAACCAATTTCTGCACGATGATGATCTTCGTACCACGTGTGGAATCCGCACCAGCCAATAATTTCATTCGTTTTTTTGTCAATCAATTGGAAATTGAGCATCGATTTATTGAAGGTTGAAAAACCCTTTTTTGCTTTTAATTTCTCTTTCTCCAAATCGGATGGATTGAGATAAAGCACAATCTCTTCGTCAGAACAATTCAGTAAAATGTCTTCGTACATTTCATCTGTTAGTTTTCGCAAATACAATCTATTTGTTTCGATTACTTCAAAATCCATGGTCATTTTTTACGAAGATACGAAATTTCATACACGCATCATTTTTGGAGTTTTATTGCCATATAGCGATATCGAAATAGTACGATATGAAAAAAAATGTAGAAACCAATGAATCAACTGTTGTCCAAATTCGAGAAATTAAACTATGATATTCATATAAATTATTTCTTTGAGGAAATAAAGGACAGTCCCAATTTACCAATCAGTGAGTATTTTTACAATTGATTTATTTTTTTTCACTCAAATAGCGAATAACTTCTGCAGCTCCCATCAAACCAAACAATCCTGGAATGTAAGATGCCGTTCCGTAAAATGAACGTTTGAAATTACTTCCATCGGTCATTTTCAAGGCTTCTTTCTTTTGAATTTCACTCGAAAAAACTGCTTTTACTTTTTTGAATTCCACATTTTTTCGTTTCAAACGCTTTTTGATATGTGTTGCCAATTTACAGTTGTGTGTATTCGTCAATTTTGCAACTTGAACCGCTGATGGATCTACTTTTCCACCAGCACCCATATGTGAAATTATTTTGATTTTCAATCGAATACAAGCAATTATCCATTCTAATTTAGGAGTAACAGAATCGATACAATCCATTACATAATCGGGTTTGTATTCTTGTAATAATTCCCAAACACGTTGAGGTACAACAAATTCCTGAACGATGTTTAATTTAATGTCAGGGTTGATGTCTCTAATTCTTTCAGCTAAAACAACAGCTTTATTGAGTCCGATGGTAGAGTCCAAAGCAGTTAATTGACGATTTTTGTTAGTTGGGTCAAAAACATCTCCATCGATGATTGTCATAGTTCCAACTCCAGCACGTGCGATGAATTCACCTGCAAATGAGCCAATTCCTCCCAATCCAACAATTAATACATGCGATTTTTGTAATTTTTCAATGGATTCTGCCCCCATCAACAATTCTGTACGTTCTAACCAATTTGCCACCTTGTAAATGTGTTTTTAAAATTATATGTAATCAATTCATTTAGTTCATGCAAAGATATTTTTTTTAATTCAGCCACACAATCATATATGGATTGAATTTCAATTACAAGATCATCTGTTTCTAATAAAAGTTGATTGTTTGGTATATTTTGGATAATTTCTTTTCGTTTTGGATGATTGATAATTGCAGCACCCAAACTTACCATCATTCCTGATTGCACAACTTGTTCAATAATTCCATATTTAGCAAAACCGTGGAATACCCAAGCTTGTTTCGGTTGGTATTTTTTTCGAGTAACCAAAAGTTCATTCCAAGCCTTGACACAGTGAATAATCAATGGATAGTTGTTAGCTTCAGAAAATACAATTTGTTGCTCGAAAATAGAGACTTGAGTTTTCAAATCGGGACCTTTTAGTTGGTCTAGACCACATTCTCCAATAGCAAGTGTATTCTCATTTGTATTATTTTTCAACAACTCAGCAACGCTTGAAACTTCAAATTCATCTGCTTTCCAAGGGTGAATTCCTATCGAATGAAACGACGATGAATTTGTAAACAAAGCAGTTTGCAAAATTTCAAATTTTTCATCGGATGAATGATGTGTGTGACAATTTGTGAACATTTGTTAAAAATGAATTAATACAAAAATGCAAATAATTTGAAAAATTAAGTATTTTCGGCAACTTAGAATAAAGAATTCATCTATAAAATCGAAATTAATGAGTACTGTTAAAACCCCAAGTATTTTTGATTCCAAAGTTTTAGGACATCCAAGTGGATTGTTTGTCTTGTTTTTCACAGAAATGTGGGAACGATTTTCATTCTATGGAATGCGCGTATTGTTGATTCAATATCTTACTGCTGAAGTTATTTTTGGAAATCCTAAATCAGGATTGGGGTGGGATGTGCAATCAGCATCAGCATTGTACGGAACATACGTTATGTTACTTTATATAACTCCAGTTTTTGGTGGTATCATTGCCGATAAATTATTGGGATCTTGGAAATCAGTTATCATTGGTGCATTGATTATGACAATCGGACATGCTGCAATGGCAATTGAAAGTGATTTCACCTTCTTTACTGGTTTGGTTTGTTTAATCATAGGAACAGGTTTCTTTAAACCAAATATGCCCGCTATTTTGGGAGAGATGTACAAAAATCATCCAGAGAAAAAGGATGGTGGATTTACGATTTTCTACATGGGGGTAAATGCAGGAGCATTTTTTGGTATGATGTTGTGTGGTTACTTTGCAGAAAAGTTTGGATGGCATTGGGGATTTGGTTTGGCCGGAATTTTCATGTTATTGGGAACAATTCAGTTTTGGTTGGCTAAACCACTTTTTGGACAAATTGGTGATTTGAAAAAAGAGGAACAAAGTAATGATTTGGTTGATTTGAATGAGGAAGTTATCGATAGTTTAACAGCTACAAAAGTAGAAGATGAGCCAAGTGTTCATCCAGATGAGAAAATCAGAAATCCTTTCAAATTGATTGATTACATCTTTATTGGAATTGTATTTGTATTGGGAATGACTTACGCTATCAATGATCCGGTTTCAAAGAATTTTCCAAATTTGGACGTGTTCAAATCGCTTGATATATTAAAAGATGGTGCAATCCAATTTAGGGGTCAGAACTTAGTGATTATAGGAACTTTAATTTTGTTCTTTTGGTTGATCGTTGGACGTATCATCCGCTATGGAAAAGTGGTTCGAGATCGTATGTTTGCAATCATTATTTTAGCAACCGCTTTGTTGTTTTTCTTCATGAGTTTTGAGCAGGGAGCCTCTTCATTAGTGATTGTTGCACGTGATTACATCGACCGTTCACTCGAAGGAAATGCCTTGATTGTTTTCAATATTGTAAACACTTTGTTGACAGTGGTTCCATTGGTTGTAATATCTTATGTATTGATTCGTTTGTGTAAAGTAACTTGGAATAGAATTAGTGTTTCTAACATTGTTTTATTGGCTTGTTTTGCTTTGATTTGGGCCGCAGTTATTGTAATGTTGTATAGTGAATACACAAAAGAGTCTTCTGAAATTACTGTTTCATGGTTTTCTACATTGAATGCATTTTTCATCATCTTGTTGGCTTCGAGCATCTCAAAAATTTGGGAGTCAAAATACAATCCACCTGTTGCTTTCAAATACGGATTTGGATTGGTGTTTGTAGCACTTGGGTTCTTAGTGCTTGCAGCAGGTTCATGGGGAATTCCAGAAGGAGTGAAAATCTCAATGATTTGGTTGATTTTAACCTATTTGCTTCATACCATTGGTGAGTTGTTCATCTCTCCAGTTGGATTGTCGTACGTAAGTAAGTTGGTTCCTGCTCGTATGATGGCATTTATGTTTGGAATTTGGTACTTGGCAATTGCCATTGCTCAAAAAATTGCAGCAAAGTTAGGAGGAGAAATCGAAGTGATCAAAGAAGAATATTCATTGGCACATTTCTTTTTGCTATTTACAGCGATTCCTTTAGTAGTAGCGATTTTGGTTATGCTTTTGCATCCGATTATCAAACGATTAATGCACGGAATAAAATAATAAAAAGATAAAGGGTTGTTAAAAATGCAATCCTTTTTTTATTTTTTCTTGCGAATAAGTTAAAAATATATAAATTCACGACTAAATAAATATAAAATATGGCAAATTTAGAATCTGAAGTATTAGATGATTATAATGAAATGAATGAAGCTAATAATTCAAGTGATAACGAATTAATTTCACGAGTTGAGCGTCAAGGAACCATTCTAGGACATCCTAAGGGGTTGTATCTATTGTTCTTTACAGAGATGTGGGAACGATTCAGCTACTATGGTATGCGAGGAATTCTGATGTTATACATGATTAAATTATGGTCTGAAAATGGTTTGAATATTCCCGAAAAGAACGCTTCATTAATTTATGGATTCTTTACTGGTTTTGTATACTTTACACCAATTATAGGAGGTTGGATTGCTGATAAGTATTTAGGTCAACGAAAAGCAATCACGATCGGAGGTATTACAATGATGGTAGGTCAGTTTGTATTGTTTGCCTTGAACTCACATGTTGGATTAGCAATTGGTCTAATTCTATTGATAATTGGAAATGGTTTTTTCAAACCAAATATTTCAACTTTAGTTGGACGTTTATACCGAGATGGTGATGATAGAAGAGATTCTGCATTCTCAATATTTTATATGGGTATCAATGCAGGTGCATTAATTGCTCCATTAATCTGTGGAACTTTGGCTGAAGAATGGTTTGCAGTGAAAGGTGCAGACGGACAAATCTTATCTTATGGATTCAAATATGGATTTTTAGCAGCTTCTATTGGTATGGGGATTGGTCAATTAGCATTTAACTTACTTGCTAAGAAATACTTATTGGAAATAGGGGAGGCACCGGCTAAGGAAGTTAAAACTGTTGAAGTAGAAACTGAGGTAGCCAACAAACCATTGACAACTATTGAGAAACAGCGAATCGCGGTAATTGTTATCTTGACATTCTTCGTTATCTTTTTCTGGGCAGGATTTGAACAAGCAGGTTCATCTATGACTATTTATACAGATAAATATATCAACCGTGAATTATTTGGTTGGACAATTCCTACAACATACTTTCAATCAGTAAACCCTTTATTTATTGTATTATTAGGACCTGTTTTTGCATGGTTTTGGTCTTCTAAATATGGACGTCGTCTGACAACTCCTGTAAAAATGTCTTTAGGAATGATTTTATTAGGAATAGGATTCTTATTCATGTATATAGCTACTTTTTCAGTTAGTGTTGATACAGTTGGAGGGCAAGAACAAATTTTGAAAAAAGCAGCTTTATCTTGGTTGGTTTTAACTTACTTTTTCCATACAATTGGTGAGTTATGTTTGTCACCCGTAGGACTTTCAGTTGTAACGAAGTTAGCTCCAGTTAAATTAGCTTCGATGTTGATGGGAGTTTGGATGTTGTCATCATTTGTTGCGAATATTATTGGAGGTTTTATTGCAGCATATGTAGAACAATTAGGAGCTGGGACAATTTTCGTATCAATTGCGATGTTTGTAATTGGATTAGGTGCGTTGATGTTAATTTTATCTAAGAAATTAAGTCAAATGATGCACGGAGTTAAATAATAACTCTCAAAAATATATTCTTGAAAAAGGTTGTCAGTTTTGGCAACCTTTTTTGTTTATCTCCCCTCAAAAAAATTGAATTTTCTAATATTCCTTCTTTCCAATCTTCCTTTTTGTCCATCTTGTCAATCTTCCAATTTTAATGTACCTTTGTATTCTCAATGAAATTATTTCGTCGTAATATGATTATTTACAAAACAGCAGAAGAAATTGCCATCATGCGTGAGGCCGCACAAATCGTTAGTAGAACATTAGGAAAAATAGCGGAAAAATTAGAACCAGGAGTTACTGGAAATGATTTGGAGGTTTTGGCTGAAGAATATATTCTTTCTCAAGGAGCAATTCCTGCATTCAAAGGATTGTATGGTTGCCCAAGTACACTTCTAATATCAATTAACGAGCAAGTTGTCCACGGATTACCTACAGATCGTAAAATTCAAGAAGGTGATATTGTTTCTGTTGATTGTGGTGCCATTTACAAAGGATATTATGGAGATCATGCATACACATTTGCAGTAGGTGAAGTTTCAGAAGAGAAGAAAAAATTATTAAAAGTTACCGAAGAATGTTTGTATTTAGGTATTGAACAAGCAAGAGTCGGAAATAGAATGGAAGACATCGGTTGGGCGATTCAAACACATGCTGAAAACAATGGGTATGGAGTTGTCCGTGATTTAGTTGGACATGGTTTAGGTAAAAAAATGCATGAAGATCCACAAGTCCCGAATTACGGTAGGAGAGGTCGAGGAAAGAAAATCGAAAATGGACTCACAATTGCAATTGAACCTATGATAAATGTTGGTACAGAGAAGGTTGAACTTCTTGATGATCAATGGACAATTGTTACAGCAGATGGTAAACCAAGTGCACATTTCGAACATGATGTTGCAGTTGTTGATGGAAAGCCGGTCATCTTATCTACTTTTGATTATATTTTAGAAGCTTTATCTAAAAAATAATAATAGTTTCAATGCCGTTAGAACGTTCAACTGCAATCATTGTATTATCCTATTTGTTGTTTGGATTGTTTAATCTTTTTCAATTTGGAGAATTTATTGTACCCGTTCCTTACACCGAATTAGTTGTTTTTTTAATTGTTATTACTTCTTTTATCCAAAATAGAAAAGGTTTAGAAAAGAAGCATCTTTTTTTGTTGTTTTATTCAATTATTGGAGTAATTGTTCATCCATTTTTATCGGAAATATTTTTAACTCCTGAACAGCAGAATTCACTTTATGATTTATTGCTTTTTGATATTCTAAACATTATTAAATGGCTCTTATTAACTTTGTTTTTAGCAAGTTTAACCTATAATAAAGAAAAACATCAACTTAAATTAGAATGGCTAATACCAACTTTAATGTCATTCTTCTGTCTGTTTAATTTTCCACTTAAGTATATTGCAACACTTTTCATTCTAATTGGTCTAAGTGCTTTTTATACGTTAAGAAAGAGAACAATTGTGAACGATTTTTTAATGGAAATATTAATAGGAATAGGTATCATTTATATGATTAATATTTTTTATTGGATATAATTCAAAATAAATTAAACGTTTATTAATTTGAAAATAAGTTAGTTGTGTTTTTTTTCTGAATTAGAATACAATTTTCTTTAGAATATACTTCAAGATGTAAAAAAAACGTTATCTTTGCACCCAGATTTTGAATTGCCCGGGTGGCGGAACTGGTAGACGCGCTGGATTCAAAATCCTGTGCCTTCGGGCGTGCCGGTTCGATTCCGGCCCCGGGTACCACCTAAAAGGAAGTCATTTTGGCTTCCTTTTTTTATTTGTTTTCATCCAATACAATTGCAGCAGTTCCAAGTACAGCAGCATTTCTTTCTTGTAAACTTGAAATTCTAACTTCAACTTTATTTTGATATATCTTTAAAGTAGCTTCCTCCATGTGCTGTTTTACTTTGCCAGCAAAGCTTTCACCAGCATGGGCACATCCACCAAATAAGATATATGCTTTTGGATTCGAAAAGCATAAAAAGTCAGCTAGAGCATTTCCTAGTACTCTTGCAGTGAAATTGATGATTTCAACAGCAAATTCATCTCCCGAATGGGCGAGTTCAACAACATCTTTACTCGTTGGATTTGCTATTTTCAACAATTTTGAATCTTTCTTTTTCTCAGAATTTAATTCAGAAATGCTTCTCACAACTCCTGTGGCAGATACATATGTTTCCAAGCAACCTTTTCTACCACAACCACACAAGCGTCCATTATCAACTACACGAATATGACCATACTCACCAGCTAGACCATCTTCGCCGTATAAAATTTTTCCATTTGTAACAATTCCACTTCCTAAACCTGTTCCTAATGTTATTGTGACAAAATTAGATAAACCAATTGCTGATCCAAATAGCATTTCACCTAGTGCAGCAGCATTCGCATCATTGGTGACGATTGTTTTTAAATTAAATTTATCAGTGAAAAATTTTGCTAAATGTACAATACCTTTCCAATGTAAATTGGGGGCAAACTCAATATTTCCAGTGTAATAGTTCCCATTTGGTGCGCCAATTCCAATTCCAATGATTTCTGAGTAACAATTAAGGTCTTTTACTTGATTAAAAATGTAATCAACTAAAGAACGTGGATCAATATGAGTTTTTGTTGGTGTTGTGCCTTCAAATAGCATGTTACCTAATTCATCAACGACACCAAATACTGTGTTCGTTCCTCCAATATCAATACCTAAAGCATATCTATTTTTCATAATCAAAAATTACAATTCCATTCAGAATAAAATTGATCTAAAAAGTCTTTCATGAATAAAGTTCTTTGATTTGCAACTTCTTTTGCAGTTGTAGTATGCATCTTCTCTTCTAGGAGTAACAATTTTTCGTAAAAATGATTAATTGTTGTTGATTTAGCATTTTTATATTCTTCAAATGAATTATGCAATTTAGGTGTGTTTTCTGGATTGTATATAGGATTTCCTACATGACCACCGTAAGCAAAGGTTCTAGCTATCCCAATTGCTCCAAGCGCATCTAAACGGTCAGCATCTTGTACAATTTGAGCTTCCAATGAACTTGATTTATCTTCAACATTAGCACCTTTATAGGAAACTCCATTTACAATAGTTCTTACTTTATCTGCAATTTCTTCTGATCCACCTTGTTGTAAAACAATATCAAAAGCAATATCACCTCCCAATAATTCATTGCCTCCGTTGAATTTATAATCTGATATATCATGAAGAATCACAGCTAATTCAATTACAGTTCTATCTCCACCTTCTTTTGAATGTATGAAAATAGCATTTTTTCTTACCCGTTCAATATGATGCCAATCATGACCTGTTGCGATATCCGAATATTCTTTTTGTGCATAGTTCGCAACTTTTTCAACTAATTCATTTGTCATCTTAATTTTTTTAGAAAATCAAATATAAAAAAAGAGGATGTTCAAAACGAACATCCTCTCTTAATATTTTTTTAAGAATAAATTATTTCACTATTCTCAAAGTATGTGCTTCTTTATTCACACCTGTAAAGTTTACAAAGTAAATACCTTTGTTCCATGAAGATGTATTTATAACAGATACAGAAGTAAGTGTAACGTTTTCAGTTATTACTTTACCATTGATATCAGTTACATTAAAGATAACTGTATTTGAATTGAAATTTTGAATAGTCAATTGATCGTTAACTGGATTTGGATAAGCAACGATTGTTTTTCCAAAATCAACACCTTCAATTGAAGCATCGTCTAAAACAACACAAGCTGAAGTGTCTGAACAATTCGCATTACTTACAATAACAGCATAACTTCCTGGAGTTGTAGCTGTGTAAGTTCTTGAAGTTGCACCAGAAATTGGAGTATCAGTAGTACAATTAATCCATTGGTAAGTCATACCTGTAGCTGTAGCAGTAATAGTCTTACCAGAAGTTGTTGTAGCAACATTTGGTAAGTTAGAACCTGTACAAACAACTTCAAATGCACTTGTACCACAAGGTAATAATTGATAACCTGAAGTGAAAGGATTTGAAGAGTCAAATTGAGAACCAATTCCTGTTACATTGAATGTTCCTTGTGGAGCAGGAGCACCAGCTAAATCCGTAGATGTTAAAATACGAATTTGGAAAGTGTTTGTTCCATTTGTAACGTCGATGTTTGTATTTGTTGTAGGGAATGTAGCAATTGGAGTTACAAAAGTTACATTTTCTAAAGTAATGTATTGAGATTCTGATGCTTCATCCAAAGTAGTAACTACTACTGGGTCAATTGTAGCAACACCTTGTTCTAAAACTGTAATTTGAGCAGGTACAACTTGTAACAATCCATTGAATTGATCAATTTTACCTTTTATTTCAAGTGAATCACCAGCCATTGGAGTTGTATAACCATTTACATCAGTGCTAGAGAATACATATAATCCTTCACCAGTTTCATCAATAATAATAAAGTTATATCCAGCATTTGCTCTGAAATCCATACAGTGAACAACACCATGTAATCTAACAAATACGTTTACTGAATCTCCAACACCGTTAGCATTAACTCCGTTGATTTGATCAATTGTATAAGGTACATAATCATTTGCAAACCCTGAAATAACTAATGTATCATTGTCAGCACCTGTTGAAGTAGCAATTACATTACCAGTAAATGCACCATAAACAGCTGAATTACCTCTAACATGAATAGTTGTTGTTGCAACTGTATTTGCAGTTTGAGGAAGTGTAATTGAAGTACTAAAAGTTGTATTATCAGAAGAAATTTCAACTCCAGTTGAAGCTGTTAATGTAATATCTGCAGACAATTCATTTCCAGCCACTGTAAATGTTTGTGAAGCTGAAGGTGTTCCAACAAAATGATTAAAAGCAGTTAAAGATGCAGGTGTAACTGTAATAACAGGAACAAGTACACTAGCTGTACCACTAATCATTAATGTATCATTCGTAGCATTTAAAGAGGTAGCAACTACATTACCAGTAAATGCACCAGCAGTTGCTGCATTAGCTCTTACATAAAGTGTAGTTGTAGCAACTGTATTAGAAACATGAGGAACAACGATAGAAGAACTAAATGTTGTATTGTCAGAAGAGATTTCAACTCCTGTAGAAGCTGTTAATGTGATATCTTCATCTAAAGCACTTCCAGCTACTGTAAAAGTTTGTGAAGTTGATGGAGTCCCAACATAATGATCAAATGCAGTTAAAGATGCAGGTGTAACTGTAATAACAGGAATATATAAACTAGCAGTACCACTAATCATCAATGTGTCATTTGTAGCATTTAAAGACGTAGCAACTACATTACCTGTGAATGCACCAGCAACATTTGCAATACTTCTAACATAAAGAGTTGTTGTAACAACAGTTCCTGAAACATGAGGTAATACTAATGAATTTACAAATGTAATATCGTCTTCAGAAATTTCAACATCAGTAGAAGCTGTTAAAGTAATATCTTCATCTAAAACGTTACCACTTACTGTAAACGATTGTGAAGCTGATGGCGTTCCAACATAATGATCAAAAGAAGTTAAAGTTGCAGGAGTAACTGTAATTGATGGGATGTACAAATTAGCAGTTCCGCTAATGATCAATGTATCATTTGTTGCATTTAAAGAAGTAGCAACTACATTACCTGTAAATGCACCAGCAACATTTGCAATACTTCTAACATAAAGAGTTGTTGTAACAACATCTCCTGCAACATGGGGTAATACCAATGAATTTACAAATGTAATATCATCTTCAGAAATTTCTACATCTGTAGAAGCTGTCAATGTAATATCTTCGTCTAGATTACTTCCAGCTACTGTAAAAGATTGCGAAGCAGATGGAGTTCCAACATAATGGTCAAAAGTAGTCAAACTAGCAGGAGCAACAGTAATAAGTGGAGTAGAAGAAGAACACACTCCTGGATCAGTTACCGTAACATTTAAAGAACATGAAGTACTATCAGCATCTGTTAATGTAACAACTACATCTCCAGCACCAGCTGAACCTCCTTGTAGAGTAAAAGTTGTAGCAGTTCCATAAACACCTGTAGCAGGAGTTATTGTACCTGTTGGAACAGAAACTGTATAACCATTACCCCCTAAATAAGAACCTGTTGGATTCAAAGAAAAAGTGACAAAGTCATCAGTAACATTGCCTGGAGTACCAGCATTGTTGCATGTAATAGCTGTTAAGTCTGCTGTTGTAATACCACAATTAGTTGCAGGAGCAGTAAACCCTGTCCAAGAAATATTGTCCAAAGTCATTTGAGAGCTACCATTAACCAATCTAAATTCAATATTAACATTTCCAGCCACGTTAATATTGGAAACTGAATAGACTATAACTCCAGATTGTGTACCACTTCCGTATGAAGGAGAAAATACTGGTGTTTGAGCTACTCCATTAATTACTAATTCTAGATGACGAGCACCAGCACCTGTAAATGCCTTTCTTGTATCGACAGAAATATTACCAATTCCTCCAGGTATTGTAGCACTTATGCTACTAGGTTCGTTAGGGCGTCTTAGCAAGATACCATTTCCATCGATTGGATAAGGAGTGTTTCCATCTGCGTTTCTACTATGTACAAACGACCAAACAATCCCTCCTTCACCTGTAAAAGACCCATCTACATAACTTGTTCCTGTAGATGGAAGGGTTGATGCATTATCAAATGTTTCCAATCCTTGCCCGAAAGTAAGTAATGGTAAACTAAAAAATGCAAGTAATAATTTTCTCATAATTTCTTATTTTATTAAATACTTTACAAAAGTATAAAAGAAGAACCTAACAATCATTAAATTGAATGTAAAGTAATTATTAACAAAAAAGCAATCCTTTCAGATTGCTTTTAAATTTTTATTTTGTCATTTGCTCGTCTTCTTCTTTGTCTGGAGGGAATAGCTTAGGTAAATCTGCTTTACCTTGCATTCTATCCATCATTTCTTCTAGTTGAGAAATTGAAATTTGCTTTGCAATAAACTTTTTATCCTTGTCTAAAACAAAAATTCTTGGCGTTGAGAAAATATCATATGTTAAATGAATATTCATTGATTCTAATGTTGTAAATCTAGGAATCAATTGTCTGGCATCATCTTTACCAATTTTTAATATCGTTTCAGTAACTGCGACATTGATAAAGTTTAATTTGTTTTTAACGATATAATCTTTCCATTTTTTATAATCATCGCCAGATGCTTTCCCGATAGCTACAACTTCAATGTTTCTGTTTTTTAATTTCTTATCATATAATTCGGCCAATTTTGGGGTGATTTTTTTACAGTGACCACATTCAGGGTCCCAGAAATAAAGAATGGTATAGTCAGCATTAATGTTGTATAAATTAACCCAATTCAATTTATCCCAAGGTCTGTCTAGTGTGTCGGGTAGGATGATGTTCGGTGCCTTAACTCCCATTACTAAATGTTTTTGAACATCAATTTTTTCACACAATTCAGTTAGTTTATCTTCTGTCATCCAAAATGCAGGTGACTTACCTTCTGCATTTTTAGAGCAATAATACTTGTCAGCCATTAATGTATAAACTTTATCCATTCCCATTTGTTTACTTTTCCCAAATGTACTTGTCACATAAGAAACAGTATATTCAAACGCCTTTGATTTAGGATCCATACCATCGATTATTTTATAAGCATGTTTTAAAATGGTATCCCAATGTTGAACCAGCATTTTATTACTAAAGTAATAATCCATTTTTGATCCAAAAACAGCTGTATTAACAAGCCCATCTTCATTAAAATCAATATTGTCAAAATAATGATCTCTAAAGTAATGGTATCTAAAATTTGAATCAATAATATTTCCTTTACTGTCTACAGGGGCTGCTGGAATTTCAATATCTAATGTCATTTTTATCATTTTACCCACTAACTTAGAAGAATGTAGATTTGTTATTTCTTTTTGATGGGCAAGAACTTCACTATTAATTGTGTTTATTTGAGTTTCAAGTTCTTTGTATTTTGGATCTGTTTTATCCAATTTCTGCATTTCTGCATGAAGTTTTTGAGTTGTTTCTCGTTTTTTGGAAATAAACTTAATGTACTCGTTGAAAATTCTATTTTCTTCCGATTTTTTCACTTTTGTGGCTTCTACCAAATTAGGAAGTTGTGTCTCTATTTGTACTTCTTCTTTGTTGTATAAGAATTCTAGTAATTGTTGACCAGGTAATAAAATACCTAACATTCCAGGTTGTTGTTTAGCACCATCAAATTCAACAATTCCTCCTTTTATTAAAGCTGTGTCAGCATAATATAACTTAGTGCCATTGTATTTTACAAGGTGTACTATTGTGTCAGCTTGACCAACTATTTTAAATTTTAGTTTTTGTCCAAATGATTGAACTGTCAGAAGAAGTGAAAATACAAATAGAATTGCTTTCATGTTATTTTAATTAGTTAGAATGAATTTATATATAGAGACGCAATATTTGTTCCAAAGGCTATTACATTAACATTTATTTAACCAATTTAGCAAATATAAAAACAAAAAAACAGTAGCAACAAATGTTACTACTGTTTTGTCTGAAAGTTTGCTTCTGTAATATCTAACAGAAGAATATCTAGATTACTTAATTACTGCAATTTTCTTAACTGTAGAAGAAGTTGCTGATTTAATTTCTAAGAAATAGTAAGCAGCAGCTACATTTTCAGAAATTTCAAATCCGAAAGATACAGCTTCATTTACTTCATTTCTTGTTATTGATTTAATCGCTTCTCCTTGAAGATTTCTTAATGTAAATGTTACAGGTTCGTTACCAGCTACATATTGAATATTCAAGTCATTACCACTTACAACTGGGTTTGGAGCGATAATTAAATCGTGATCAGCTGAGAATTCATCTTGTAATCCTAAAGTTCCAGAAACCATGATGTTATCAATAAATAAATTATTTGAATAATCAGATGCTGTAAATTCAATTTTGAAACGAGTTCTGCTATCTAAAGAAAGTGAGTTGAACGGTCTAGAAAAAGTTTTCCAATCGTTATTTGAAGTTGGTGCAAAATCTACATTTCCAGCAAAACCAGCAGAAACTAATGCAGCACCTTCTCTTGTACTTTGAGCATCTGAACCTAGAGGAGACCATGTCTCACCACAGTTTCTTGAGTAATAAACCTTTAATTTCTCAGTCATGTCTGCTGTACTTACTGCGTTTGTTGCATATGCATAATCGAATGAGAAAGTGATACCAGACACATATCTTAAATCGAATGTTGGAGTGATAAGTGCATCAACTTGACCACCTAAATTTCCATAATAACGAGATTCTTCTGTTGCTGGTAAAGCTGCTGATACATCTTTAAAAATTTGTAATTTATAAGATTTTGAGCTGTTGTATCCAACGTTTGCTACATGGAAAGTACTAAAATTGTTTCCATCATTTACAACGTGTAACTGTTGGTAGTCTGTTCCTGATTCAAAATCATATGATTTTGGTCCTGTATATGCAGCCCACCCTGGTTGAACCTCAATAAAGTTTTGAAAAACCTTAGTCTCTTCTCCTGATGCATTTCCAACTCTTAATGTTACTGTTTTGTTACCGTAAGAGCTAAATGTAACAGATGGGTTTGCAGAAGTACTAGTTGCAGGATTACCATCTTGGAATGTCCATTCTCTGAAGGTCACAGGACCATTAAATGATTTATCTGTAAAAGAAACTGCCTGTCCTTCACAAACATTTTTCTTGTCTGCAATAATTTCAGGTTTAGGAATACATACAGGAGGAGTTGTTAAACTAACTCCAGTACTGTCTTGTGTTGCAGGTGTGATTAAGTTATTTCTAAGACCATCACTATTACGTAAAGTGTGTCTCATAACTGAAGTTTGACCTGGCGTAAACATGTATGAACAGTAAGAATAGTCCATGTAATTTTGGTAGTTTTCAAAAACTGTTGTATCACAAATTTTAGCTTGGTTTGGATTTGTTGGACACCATAAATCAAAACCTTTAGTAGTAGGAGTATCATCAACACCATCATCTCCACAAGCCACTCCTGGCTCATTGTTACTTCCCCAAGGGTGAGCTAATGATAACCAGTGTCCAGCCTCGTGAGTTAAAGTTCTAGAGTTGTACTCACTACCTGTTCCGATTCGACCAACATGACTATGTAAAACAACGATACCATCTAACCAATAATTCAATCCGTTTACTGCAGTTGGGTACATTGCATATCCAGCTACATTTGCACCAGAAGATCTTACAATACTTCTAACTACCCAAATGTTCAAGTATTTAGATCTATCCCATTGATTTAGTTTTGCATACTCATCACCTCTCATCGTTTCATGAGAATAAATTCTATCGATTCCATTAGTACAGTTTCCAAATGGGTCATAAGACGCCAATCTGAATTCTATTCTAGTATCAGATATAAGTGTATCGAAAGCTGGAATTACATTGATTGTATCAGCATTTCTTTTTCTATAGTCACGATTCATTACGTCTATTGCATCAAAAACTTGAAGGTCTGAAATGTTTTCGCTACCATTTTGATGTAAGATATGGAAAACTACAGGTATAATTAACACTGCAGTGTCTGTTCCTGACTTTTGAACTGTTCCATTTGCAATTAATTGTTGCAAATCTTTCATTAGACTAGGATCTTTTTCAACTAATTGACGATGAAAATGATCTGTCGCACATGTAGTGTTTTGAGCTGAAGCAAAGCTACCAGTAAACAAAACAGCTAAAAATGTGTATAATAGTTTTTTCATAATTAAATAAAATTTGTGTTAAAATTATAAAACTTTTTTATTTCCCAAATGATTTCAGAGTCTTTTAATCAAAATAGTCATCAATTTAAACTATTATTTTTACATGAATGATTCTTCAAAACACTATAAACCACAACCATAAATATATGCTTAAATAGTTAATATCTGTTAATTAAAATCTTATTATACTCTTTTATTGATTTAAATGCTTGCCTTTTCATTTTAAATGATAAAATAAAATTGTTGTTTCAATTGTTCTAAAGGTGAAATAGTTAATCTTTTTTGGAAAATTAATTGTAATAAATTAGAAAATATTTTCAAGCAACTCTTTAATAAATCTAACGTTTTTAATTAAACTTGCATTAAACTTATGTTAACTTTAATTCTTAGCTTAAATCAAAATCTATTTTTAGTATTCTTGGATTATTGAAGTGTTATGTTTAACAAGTTTGATATTGGGATAAAAGGAGGGAATATTTCGGCCTCGAAAAGCCTATTTTTATTCTGATTTACTTAATTTATTAACAATAAAAACATGACAAGGAAGATATTTATAATATGTTTTTTAATAATAGTTTCGCAATTCACATTATTTGCTCAGCCACCTTGTGGAACAAATGATGCGCCTGGAAATACATGCATTCAAGCTACACCAATCTGTAATTTGGATGGATATTGTGGAACAACGAGTAGTTCGTATACTGTCGATGCTTGGAATTCACCTTGTGGTATTTTCAACTTATTTAATTGTGGATTGTCGGGAGAATTTTGTGGTTCAATTGAAAACAATTCTTTTTTATCATTTGTTGCTTCAGCTACTTCTATATCGTTTGATGTGTGGGTCTATAATTCTGTTTTAGGATATGGAATTCAAATTATGATATTTAGTTCTGCAGGAAACTGCTCTGGAAATGTGACTCGTTATTATTGTAATGGTAGTATGGCTCCTTCACCTAATCCTCAAAATGTTTCAGCATCTGGCTTGACTGTTGGACAAACATATTATATTATGATTGACGGTAATTCTGGTGATGTCGCAGATTATACATTTGCTGCTAATTCAGGGATTTTAACGCCTTTAGACTTTTCTACAGGACCAACAACTACAATATGTCCTGGGGAATCAGTAACTGTTACAGCTACAGGAGGAAATGGTAATTATACTTGGACTTCAACTTCAACAGGGTTAAGTGCAACGACAGGCGCTACAGTCACGATTACTCCGCCATCTGCTCCAGGAACTTATACTTATACTGCTACTACAGGTGGAGGGACAAGTCTTTGTCCTTCAAGTAATACTTTTACATTAACAATTACAGTTGGCAACTGTGGATGTACATTAACTGCAGCAAATAGTAATGCTAGTTTTTGTGCAAATACAGGTGGTACTGTAAATTTAACTTCTACTGCAACGGCAGGTAGTGGATATTCATGGACTGGGCCAGATGGTTTTATGTCGAATCAACAGAATCCAATGAATGTAACAGTACCAACGACCCCAGGGACACATACTTATGTTGTACAAGCAACAGAAAATAATCGATTGTGTTACGCTTCAACTAATATTGTAGTTAATGATTTACCTGTAGCAAATGCAGGTCAGAATCAAATTTTAGATTGTATTAATCCAGTTGCAACATTTACAGGAAGTAGTAGTACACCAGGAGGCGTTTATTTATGGACAGGTCCGGGTATTGTTTCTGGTGCGACAACTTTGACACCTACTATTAATGCACCAGGTACATATACATTATTAGTTACAAATCCTACGACAGGGTGTTCTTCTACATCTACTGTAAATGCAACTTTGAATACTGGAACTTTTACTGTAAGTGCAGGAAATGATCAAGTTTTAGACTGTATTAATACATCTGTTTCGCTAATAGCTACTTCTTCTGAATCGAATGTAAATTATTCATGGGGTGGTCCAAGTATTGTATCTGGAGCAAATACTTCTACTGTAGTTGTTGATGGTCCAGGTGCATATACTGTTACAGTGACTAACCTTGTAAATGGATGTACAGAAACATCAACTGTTAATGTAAGTGAAGATATCACACTTCCAGTCAGTACTTTTCTGCAAGATACGTTAATTGGTTGTCGAGGATTGCAGGTGCGTTTTACACCTGCCAATAATAATCAAAATATGAGGTACTTATGGGATTTTGGTGATGGGAAAACGAGCGCTGCAGGAAATGCAATTAATCGATATTCAAATGTAGGATGTTTTGACGTTAAACTTACTGTTACGGATTTAACGAATGGATGTTCTTCAACAACACAACATTCTGATCAAATTTGTGTTTTTGAAATACCAAGTGCTTCATTTTCTGCTAATCCCCAATCTTTATTACCAAATGTAGGAGAAACCTTGGTAACATTGACAAATAATAGTATTGGTGGCACTGATTATTTATGGATTTTTGATGATGGTACTCAGACTGTTACTGAGGATGCTGTCTTTGATT
>DAIOWV010000010.1:47229-67147 GCA_036758285.1 Taishania sp.
GAACCAGGTGATTATCCTATTAAATTAATTGTTTCAAATCAAAATATTTGCTTTGATTCTATTACCGTTTTGATTCGTTTAACGAATGAAGTGATTTTTTATGTTCCCAATTCTTTTACTCCTGATGGAGATGAACATAATCAATTTTTCAAACCAATAATTACAAGCGGAATAGATATCTTTAATTTTACATTTCAAATCTATAATAGATGGGGTGAAATGGTTTGGGAATCAATGGATGCTTCAGTAGGTTGGAATGGGCAGTATAATGGTAAAGATGCACAAGATGGAGTTTATACTTGGGTAATGAAATACAAAACGATTGAAAAAGATAATCGTGCTGAAATTCAGGGACAAGTCAATTTAATTCGTTGAAATAATCAAACCAAAAATGCTCTTAGTAGCAATCCATTTTTATTTGTTTCTTTTTTTGAAAGTAGTTAAGTGATTTTTTACTGAATTGATTACAAGCTGTATCTAGTTCTTTTAGAATGTCTTGTTGCATCGCCAAAGAGCCACAAATATAAATTATTGCTCCTTGTTTTAACTGATTAATTATTTCTTTACCATCACGTTGAATTAAATCTCCAACATATTCTTTTCGAGTCGATTCTCTTGATAATGCGATATTAATTGAAGTTAATGATTTGTTTTCAAGTGATTTATTGAGATGGTTTTCATACAATGAATATGCGACTTTAGTTCGTCCACCCCAGTATAGATTAATGTGTTTTTTGTGTTTATTTTCAGTTATCATTCCAAGAAATGGTCCCATACCGGTACCGTTTCCTATAAATATTGCAGGTTTTGAATTGTTATATTGAAAGTCTGAATTTCGTTTAATTGCTGCTTGTACTGTTTGATTCTTTTGCAGTGAATCCAAGTAATTACTACAAATACCTAATTCATGTTTTTTTACACTAATGATAAGTTCTTCATTATTCAATTTTCCAATTGAATACATTCGTTCATAAGGATCACTAGGTGGATAAAACACAATTAAGTCACCTGATTGGTATGATGTTTTATTGTTTAAAGTAAGTTTTAATGTAAAAGTCTCATTGTCATTTTCTTTTACGGTTGTTTTATCGTGTACAATAAAATCTTTAAGAGGTAATTTTTTAGATTCAAAACTTACGGGTAATTCAAGATGATAGCCTGATTTTGAATTCCAATTTTGTGCCCAAGTTTTCAAAGAATGGTACGATTGATTGTGAATTTTCACAAGTGGGGTAATTTCTCGTGCATTGGGATGTACTTTGATTGCATCGTTAATTTCATTCGCAAATTGACAAAACTCCTTGTAAGCTAATGAACCAAATCCTACTATTGAATAGTTAAAATCTTGTTTTAAAGGTTGATTTTTCCATTTTTGAAGAAATTTATTCCCATTATTAGGTGCATCTCCGTTTCCATAAGTAGATGTAAAGATGATTACTTGTTTGTATGAATCAGAGGGTTTGTATTGGTTTAATTCAGTGATGAAAACCTTATATCCTTTGTCAATCAATTGTTTGTATACTAATTTTGAATAGACCAAAGTGTTTCCCGTTTCGCTACCTGTTAAAATTAGAATTTCACTTTCTTCAGCTTTGAATTTATTTTTGATTCGTCCTTTTAGACTTAAAATGAACATTTTGATTCCAGAATAAATAAAGTATAGTATGCTGATACTGGATAAACCTAAAATAAATGCCCAAACACTATTTGTTCTTCCAGTGTGGAGGTTTAAGCTTAATTCTGTGAAGATTGTTGTTTTCGGATAATCAACTTTTGCTAAAATTGTTTGATCGTATTGATGAACAGCTATTTCGCTTTCAGACGTTTGAAATATAAAATAATCTTCTTC
This sequence comes from Taishania sp., assembly GCA_036758285.1. Classification (GTDB taxonomy): domain Bacteria; phylum Bacteroidota; class Bacteroidia; order Flavobacteriales_D; family Crocinitomicaceae; genus Taishania. The sequence goes on from DAIOWV010000010.1 coordinate 49,079, forward strand.
ATCTGGTGAAAATGGAAATTCTATTTTTTTTAAATCTCCAATTTTTAGTTTATTGAAGTCAATTTTTTCAGCATTTGATATTTTTTTCTCAACATCGACAATTAAAGTTGGTGTTTCTTCTTTTTTGATAATGTCAAAACGCTGTAGAAATAAGTATCCTCCAGTAATAGAAATTAATAGAAGAGGAATAAAGGCTAAACGACCAAATACAATATGATAAAAACGTACACCTAAGGTTTTTTCTACTTTATCAAAAAGTGATTTTATTGACTTTGTTCGTTGAATAATAAGTATTATTCCTGAAATGGATATTAGAAGTAGTATGACTGCAGTTACTCCTACAAAGAATCTTCCTAAAGTATCTAAAAATAATGATCGATGAAAAGTAGTCATCCATTCATAAAATTTTGATTGCTTTATAATATCACCAGATTTCTCTCCAGTAATTGGATTGATTTGAAATGTTTCAAACTCACCTTCTTCTGTTAAAACAGAGGCAATGAAAAAACCATTTTGATCTTTTTCTATACTTGTTACCTCTAAATATTTAGTTTGGAGTGAATCGATGACTTTTGATAGTTCAACATTGTTCCATTCTGATTTAAAATTTGCTTTTGATTGCTTTTGAATTGGTTCATAAGCAAGAAAGATACCGCTAATTGATGCGAGAATTAAAAATAATGAAGCCACCAATGCGAGTGATAGGTGGCTTAATCTCCAAATAGAACGTGTCATTTATTCTAAAAATATTATCCAGGAATTAATCGAACGTAACGAATATATCCTTTACCTTCAATTTTTTGATTAATGTTTGCTGTTGTTAAATCCATTTCAATATCTTTTGCATGATAGGTTTGTCCTTCAACTGCTGATTCGAAAAGTAATTTATATCCTTTGTCAATTTTAGCAGCTGGAACTTTAATCAACGCGATACTTCTTTGTCCTCCAGCAATAGACGATCCTGTAATTCCGTCAAGTTTATCTTTTGCTTTTTTCTGATGTCCCCACCATTTTAATATGTCATGATACCATTCGTCATCTTTACCCGCAACATAAATTGTTTTATCATAACCACCATCAGGTTTTATTAATGAAACCGTTACGTATGCATTTTCTCCGATATAATTAACCATTTGAATCATGCATTTGTATTTTGTATCACTTTCGCTTGAGTTAAATGAAAGTCCAACAATTGTAAAAAGTACGATAGTACTTAGTTTTCCAAATTTTAAGATATTGTTCATCGGTATTATTTTAAGAAATTTAAGTCAACTTTGTTTTTAATCAATAATTCATTTTCATTAGCTAAATCAAAAGCTGTTTCACCAAACTCAGTTGTTTGAGTTTTATCTGCTCCTAATTTTATTAATAAATTTAGCAATGTACCATCTTCATCTGATGAAGCTGCTAAATGCAGTGGGCTCATTCCTTCTTTATTTAATAAATTAATATCGATTGATTTATCCGTTGAAATAGAGTTGATTACTTCCGTGTTCTTATTGACTACAGCAATGTGATATAACGTATTTCCATTACCTTGAATTTGGTTGTGGCTAAATCCGAAAGTAAATAACATTTTTAGTTTAGCATCATAATCTTCTTTGTTTTTATAGTACTTTACTAAATAATAGCTCAAATTATTTCCATCATTGTCTTGTAAAGTTCCAGAAGCTCCAGCACCGATTAATAATAAGCAAACTTTTGTTGAATTACCCATGATTGCATAAGTCAAAGCAGTTTGTCCTTCTTTATTTTTATGATTCCATTTTTGTCCTTTGTCAAAGAATTTCGTGAAAATGGCAATGTCTTTTTGCCCATTTGCGGCTAACATCAGTGGAGTGTCTCCATTTTCATTTGGTTGATTTACATCGACTCCTTTAGAAATAAAATAATCAACAATTGCAGCATCATTTGTTCTTGCTAAATGGTGTAGAGGATTTCTGCCTTCATTTGTTGATGTGTTTGGATTAATTCCTAAACTTTCCAAATATTGATACGCTTTTAAATCATTGGAATGAAAACGAGTGCCTTGTGAGGCAAGAATAAATGCATTTCCACCATCTTTTGCAATGGATTTTGGATCAATCCCAGCTTTAATTAATGCATTTAAAAAATCCTGATTTCCTTGTTTTGAAGCGTATGCAAAAACATTATATCCTTTGTCGTCTGTAGAGGTTAAATCCAATCCTTTGCTTGTGAAATATTTTGTTTCTTCAATTGAAGTTAAGTAAGGACTTACTAAATGTAGGATGTTTGCTCCAGCTTTTGTTTTTTCATTTTTGATGTCAGCTCCATTTTTGATTAAGTAATCGAAAATTTTTGTGTCTTTTTGACCAAAAAATGTAGCGAAAACCATAATCGATTGGCCTTTTTCATCTAAGTGTTTAAGATTTGTTTTGTTTTTGACAAGATATTCCATTACCTCTAAATTTCCTTGCCACGCAGCCCAGAACATATATGTTCTACCATCATGTGTAATTTTATTTGCATCGTTGCCTTTCAAACTTAAAAGATGAAAAATTACATCATTCGATGCTTTCGTATTTATGGCTAAAGTTGTTGCATCAAATTGATTGGCATCAAAAGCGATTGGATCATGACCTTCAGCAATTTTCTTTTTTACGATTTCTAAAGTTGGTTTTTCGTTCCAAAATTTTCTATCAATTAAATCATTTTTCTTTTGTGCAATAGATATAGTAACCGAGGAAAATAAGATTGTTGAAGCACAAATTATCTTGTTAAAAGGAATTGAAATCATATTGAATTTTTTTATGTAACAATTTAAAATCATTCTAAATTGCTTGCAAAATAACAAAATTTATGCCGAAAGGTTGGTTAAATATTTGTCAAAAAATAAAAGATCTTCAAATATACCTCAAAAAAGGTATTTGTATAGAGGTGTTTTCAATGTTTAATTTTTAAAATTTCGTTACTTTTTGACATTTAATTTATTATCAGGAATATGATGTGTAACTTTTATCCAAGACAGCCATGTTAAATAAAACTGATTGACAATTTAATGTTTAGCTGTTTTATAAAAAAGAAGCTGTCCAAATTGAACAGCTTCAGTTTATTATCTAAAATCTAATCAGTTAATCCACTTTCACTCTCACACCATTTGAATGCGAAGTGAATTCAGGAGCGTACATACATTGAATTGTAGCAAATCCATTGGAGAAATCACCACTGTGGCTTACACGCAAATCATATTCAAAAACGTAGTTCCCTTTTGGTAAATAGTCAAAGAAGAAATGTGTAGCAACATCACGTGTGTTTTCGTAATATCCTAAACCTCCTTGCCATTTATAGCTAGACAATACATTGATTGGTTCAAAACCAGCTGCTCGGAAATCTTTCATGTGAACAAACTCCATGTTTCTGTCTGTTGCCAATTCGATGCGAACACGCACTTTGTCGCCACGTTTTAACTTTTCACCATCTTTTACAGGTACAATTACTTCTCCAGAACCAGTTTGACGAACAACAAACAATTGTTTTTTCAGTTTCAGGTTTGTTTCCGCACTTTTCACTTTGTCCATTGATTCAAAGTACTGCCAGTACATTGCTCCCCAACTAAATCCTTCGTCGTTGCGAGTAACTTTCACTTTGCCAAGATCAGCTGAGATTTCTTTTCCTGTCCATGTTTTTTGAAAATAACCTGTTCCAGCTTCTACCTGTGCACCAAAATCTTCTGGTTTCATTTCTTTTCCATTGATTTCAATTTTCACATTTCCGCTTTGTTGCGTGAAAGTACTTCCTCCAATCAACAAGGCATAAGCAGCGTTTGCTGTTGCAGTTGTTGTTTTCCAATCAGATGTTTGTTTGTTGCGTAACAACCAGATTTTAGCATTATTAATTGCTTTTTGGTCTTTTTTGATGGTATTCAACGCTTCAATAATCAACGCTTGTGTTTCAATTGGTGCTTGATACCAGTAATATCCACGTTCATTTTCTTTCCAATACATTCCCATTTCTTCCGTTGTAATCGAACGTTCAATCACCGAATTCATGATTTTCTCAGCCATAACTGTATTTCCATTTCTATGAGAAGTCAATGCAAACATTGTTTGATTGTTTAAGTTTAATTTCAACCAATGTTTTTCTGCGTTGTCTTTGAAGAATTTGAATGCAACTTCTTCATCTGATGACAGCTTAATGTCTGTAAAGAATGAACGTGCATACAAGTATTGAATTTGATATTGAGAAATGAAATATTCATTTGTCAACGCTTTGTGTTTTTTCAAATCGTTGTAATCTTCCAACATACGTGCATCCAAATATTTTACAGCTTTTTGAATCATTTTCTGAACGTCTTTATTTTCTTTAACTGCAACGATACCCAATTGATTCAAATGGCCCATTCCGCTCACAATGTATTGTGTCACGTATTGGCTTTCACGCATTCCAGGGAACCAAGGGAACCCACCATTACTCACTTGTGCTTCTTTCAGTTGATTGAGATTCTTTGCCAAATCATTGTCCATTTTATTGAAATCAAACAATAGGGCAACACGTTTTTTACGCTCAGTTTCATCTTTTGCTTGTAAAACCCAAGGAGTTTCTTCTAAAATCACAGATTTCAACTGTTGGTTTTTCTCCAAATTTGACAAGAATGCATCTGGACTACTGTTTTTCCATTGGTCAAATACTTCTTTGATTTTTGGAGAAGAGCGAACAATGTTACTCGCAATTGCATTCGCATAGAAACGTGTAAAGATTTGCTCCGAACAATCGTATGGGTATTCCAACATGTATGGTAATGCCTGAATTACGTACCATGCAGGATTGGAAGTATATTCCAACGTTACTGAATGATGTGTCAACGTTCCTGATTCTTTACTATTAACCAAGTTAGAGAAAACAAAATCTTTAGCTCCTTTTCCGTTGTTTGTCATCGGCATTGATTCTGTTACCAATACTTTGTCTGTCAATACAGGGACGGTTAATTCTTCTCCATCTGCATGGTTTGCTGCTTTGGCAGTTACACGAATTACCAAACTATTGATGTTTTCAGGAGCCTTAATTGTCCATGAAACAACAGAACTTTGTTTTGCTTCTGAAGAGAATGATTGAGTAGAACTTACCAATTTGAAAGACGAGCTTACCTCTTCCATTGTCAACGCATCAAACAATTGAATATTTGCTGTTCCGTTCAATACGTTTTCAGTTAAATTACTGACTTTTGCAGTTAACACAACTTCATCCCCATTGCGGATAAAACGAGGAACATTTGTTTGTACCATCAATTCTTTTTGTGTTACCACTTCGTTTTGAACCAATGCAAATTCCAAGTCTTTCGTATGTGCCAAACCAAGGACTTTCCAACTTGTTAACGACTCAGGAACAGTAAACGAAACCAAAATATCACCATTGGTATCTGTTTTCAACTGTGGTAGGAAGAAAGCAGTTTCGTTGAAGTTAGAACGAAGCGGAACGTTTGCATCGCTGTTGTTTTTTGAACCAGGTTTGTTGTCTCCAGCATTTGCATTCAAACCTTCCACTTTAGATTCATCTGCATTAACAACTTGGTTAGACTGCACTGATAGGGACATTTCTTTTCTAGACCCTTTTGGACTTGAAACACTTACTTCTTCCAATTCCATTCTATCTTCTCCAAATTTGCTAATCACAGATCCTCGCATGTTATAATAACCTCCAAAATGATTTCGGTTATAAACGTTGTATCCAAACCAATTTAGTTGTGGTATAGTAATTTCATCAACTGACCCCCAATATTCATCATAACCATGTGTACGTCCATACGAATTACCAAAACCTGTAAATGAACGATACGATGCTGAAGCATTTTGACTAAATGGATTGAAGTTGTAGTTGTGTGATTGGAAAGCATCCAAAGAAGCGTCGTACATTGTTAACAACATTTCTGCAGCAACTTTTTCCTTTTTAGGGCCAGTAATACGTAAACGCCATTCTTCTGTTTCACCAGGTAATAATTTATTACGGAAAGTTTCAAAACTTACTTGTAAATCTTTGTTTGAATAAGGAACGTTAAATTGTAAAGCTTTTGAATATTCTTTCCCAAATTTTACAGATGATAGATTGATACTTAATCCACCTCTATGTATTTCTTCCACTTTGAAAGAAATAGTCGTTTGATTGTTGTTCAATAAAATATGCTTACGTTCAACAATTTTGTCATCCACATTTATCTCCATTAATACCAATTGGTTTTTTAATGAACTTGATACAGGAACTGAAATTGTTTCTCCTGGTTCATATGAATTTTTCAAAGCATAGGCATATACAACCGATTCGAATGGCGCTTTTGTTGTATTTGCATCCGTTACGGTTACAAATTGGATGTCTTTCACCTCAACATTGTTTTTGTCTTTTGTCGCCGTTTCAATTTTGTAATCTCCAGTAGACCAATTATTCGTATTTAAATCAATTGTTGTTGATTTTTCTGTGTCAAAGTTGATTGTTGCAACAGCTGATTCAAGCGCACGATCTATTTTGTCAACAGGTTTGTATTCCAAATAGGGGAACAGTTTATTGAATTCAGATTCAGATAAAAGCGGTTTGTCCGGACTTGCCCAATTTCTACTTCTCGTAATTTTTTCAATAGGTTTTAAACGAGAAATTACAATTGTTCCTTTAGCCGAAACAGCTTGACCATCAGCGTTAGTTGTGTTTACAGAAAGGCTATTTTTATTTGATTTATCCAGCGATTCTTTTGTTGAAACACTTAATTGCAATGCACTTTCACTGACATTGATGTATTTTGTTGCCGAACGTGTTTCTCCGTTCATGTCTGTTACATCTGCTTCAACAGTATAGGTATAAGTATACGCAGAATGATGCGTTGGGTCTTGTTCAGCTTTGAAATTAATGACAAATTTACCTTGTTCGTCAGTTGTTACGTTTCCTTCAGCAATAATCACTTCTGAAGTTGAGATTGGGGCAATACGCAAATAATATGCTCTCCAATATGGTAATCGAACACCTCGTTTTACAACGTATTTTACATTTGCTTTGTCCACAGCATTTCCTGCATAAGCTGTTGCATTTCCTTCCACTGTGATACGCTCTCCAAGTTTATAAGTGTCTGTAGATTTTGCAAATTCAGTTTTGAACGTAGGACGTTTGTATTCCTCAACTGAGAAATAGACTCCACCATTTTCCGTTTCGATGTGCATTTGCCCTGTTAAACCGGTTGATGGCAGACGGAAACTGCCAGAATATGAACCATATTCATTGCTTGTTAACTCTAAAGTTGCGACATCTTGGTAATTGACATCTTGTAGTGTCACATTAACCTTTTTACCTGGGACAATTTTACTTGTTTTATTAAAAGTTTCTAAGCGAATACCTTTGAAATAAACTGTTTGACCAGGACGGTAGATTGAACGATCTGTAAACAAGTAATCTGACTGAAATGGTTTGTTCCTGTTTTCGTAGATTGCCAAATTTGCATTTGAAGTCAATTTATCTTTTTCATTGATTACTTCAATAGTACGATTATTGTAGCCTTTTCCAATATGAGGAATGGTAGCCCATCCTTCGTTGTTTGAAGTATAAGTTCCAATTAATTTTTTTGTATTTTTTCTTGTTGTGTAGTTGTACTCTGTTTCATAAACCTTTATAGTTGCTTTAGAAATTGCATCTCCAGTAGAACGTTCAACTACTTGTAATCCTGATTGATTTTCTCCTAAATTTCGGATTGAATAAGCCAAGTTTGTAACTTGAAATTCTGCAATCCAATGCAACGCTTTTCCTTCTTCTAAATTGGAAGGGTCAGTAGAAAGTAAAACAAAGTAGTTACCTAAAGCCAATGGGTTTATAGCAAACTCTGTTGTGTGACTGTGAAAATCGTTTGTTTTTGGTAAAGCAATTTTTGTAGAACTAATTGGTTTCAAACCTTTCAAACGTTCTTTTAATTCGTAATAATAGGTTGTTTCTTCAGTTTCTTTTGCTTGATAGATAACCATGTATACAGAATCTAAGTTTTTGAAGTCTGTTCTAACTAAAATCGATTGATTTGTTGGATTATAACGTTCAATATCTCCAGCTATTGATTTATACTCAATACTTTTTTTGATAATTGTACATTGATTTGCTCCATATGTATTCGGATATTTTTGAATTGTTTCTTCACATAATTGATGTGCCTTTTTAAGTAAATCGTAATTAGGAGTTCCAGCTTGAGCAACATTCCCTAATTCAGTATAAAGTGATGCCAATCCTGCATTTACTTCTCCTACAACAGGATATACAGAATATTCCTTTTGCATACGGATAAGTGCATCTTTGTACCATTCTTCTTTACTTCCTAGAGTTGTGTTTTGATAAGCAAAAGATAAACGATTTAATTCATTTCTCATGCGCGCAATAGGGTATTTATTATTGCTGTGAAAACGAACTAATTCACGCATGATTTTTACATATTGTAAATGCTGGGAAAGTGTGTCCTGTGTTTCTGTTGAAATACTCAAAAATACAGGGTCACTTGCGAAAAATCGATTATCATTGATTGCAAATTTTGCAGCAGGACGTGTTATCCCCGTTTCTTCGTTTTGGAAATGATTCAAAGCTGTATTTGCTAAGAAATCAAATAATGTTGGGGCAGTTTCATATCCTATTTCAGAAGTACCATTTAAAATGTAAGAATAATCTTTAAGTGGTATTGCTTGTAAATTTTCTTGATTTTCAATTGATTCTAAAAACAATTTATTGGACTCGCTTACTAAAGTTTTCAAATCCCAAGTAGTGATATCACCCAAATCGAAATTCTGTGTTTGGGTACGGTTGTAAAATTCGTAGCGATTGTTTTCTAAATACGACCAAATCATTTGGCCTTTTATAGAGGCTAGAATTTGGCGAAGTGGTTGCTCATTTGATTTTCTCAAATCATCAATTCTGTTGATTGCCAAGACAAATTCATTTTCCTCAAGTTCTTGATTGTACTTTAATTGATACATCAATGCTTTGATTTGCATTGGTTGGTTTTTTTCAATTATGGCTTTGTCCATAATTAAGTTTACAATTTCCAACGCAGATTTTGAAAGTCCTTGATTCTCTAATGAATCAACAGTATTCCAACTGCTTTCATAGTTTGAAAAATTAAATGATGGTGTCATCGTTTTTTCTTTTGATGGTGACTCTTCAGGTGACTTTTCTGTTTTTTCTTCACATCCACCAGAAAGTAAAAAGAAAGAAAAGATAATTAATGCTATTTTATTAAAAACATTTTTCATACCAATGTGTTTTTGTGTTTATTCTTTTTAGCTGTACAATCAAAGATGAAATACGTTCAAAAAGTTTTTTATTTTTTTTAAAAAGGAAAAATAGTTTAATTTTTCATCATTTTTAAAAGTGTAAGTTATTGAATTTCATTAGAAATTAATCCAAATCTATTTTTTTAAGATCATTTGATTGTAAATCAAAAACAGTTGTTCCATCAATTACTGTAAACCACTGGTGAAAAAGTTCTTGAGTGATTTTAGGATGATCTTCAGTGTTTTCAGTGACCATATTTAATTCATTAGAAAATATTTTTTTAAAATTATCTCTAATAACGTTCTCTGATTCAATAAAATCTTCGTCGATGAGGTATAAAGTTGGTTCAACCTGATCATTTTCATCAAAGAAAATATCTTCTTCAAAGTCATTAGCCCAATCAAAAAAAGGCTTATTAGGAGATACGATTAAATATCCGCGATTTACAATTTTCATGTTATTTTGTTTCTAATTGAACGAATTCTATTTCTTCCTTATCTTCAAATTTACTCCAAATTGCTTTTCCACCTTTGGGTTGAAAAACAATGTAGTTCCATTTGATTTTTTCAGGATTTAAATAAAGCGATTTCCATTTTTTCAATTCATTATTCCCAACATGTGGAGATTGAATTTGAACGATAGAAGTATCATTTTGAAGTATTAACACAGCATTTCGTTGAATGTTTACGTTTGTTCTTAAATCAATCATTAAACAACGTTCGCCATAACAATTCATCCAATTTAAAAATGCTTTCATTGATTTTGTAGAGTCAGTAAATGTCCATCGGTAATAATCAATTGATTTCCCTTCATTCCAATAAGTAAATTTTTCAGTTTTTGTGGGCTTGAAACGTTCGGGTACAGATAATTCTTCATTGATCAATACGGAATCCCATTTTAGTTGAACAGATTCCAACATTTCAGTATTTAGTGAAGGCTTAAAAATAGTTTTATGTTCTAAGGTATCTTTAGTTGTATGAGTTGGATCGTCTATTTTTTTCACGACATCATCCATATTTACGATTTCTTCTTTTTCCTTACACGCTATTAAAAGGGTTGAGATAACGAACAATAAGAATATCTTTTGCATGTTTAATTTTTCTGTAAAATTCTAAATTTCTTTTAATTCAGCAATCATATTTAACTTTTTTCAAACATTATTTTGATGAATTTTTCATCTCGATGGTAAATATCTCTTAAAATTACGATAGACTGATTTTTTACGATAACAGAATTATATTCTATCGAAATTGGAATTTGTTTTTTTAGTTTGATTTTGTAATTGATTCCAGTGTGGGCAATTAGTGTGTCTAGCGTATCTTTTGTAATGAAATTTTCATCAAGTTCTAGGATCACTTTTGCCAAATCAATCGGTTTTTCTGTTCTCATACAGCCATGAGAATATGATCTTGAAACAGTATTAAACAATCCTTTCGATGGTGTATCGTGAAAATAAACATCGTATTTATTGTGAAAATCAAATTTTAAAATTCCGAGTGAATTTTTATACCCAGGTTTTTGTTGTACTCGATATGGGAATGAATTTTCCTTGATTTTTTTCCAGTTTACAGATGTAGGATTGATTGTATCACCTTTTTGAAGTAAAATCATGTCGTTTTTTTCAAAGTAATTGGAATTTCGTTTTGCTGCAGGAAGAATTTCTTTGCTGGCTATTGAATAAGGGACATTCCAATATGGGTAAACTACAATTGAATGAAGATTTGATTTTAATTCAGGAGTTTGATTCTCAAATTTTCCAACAATTATACGATGTTCTGAACAAAGAGTGTCTTCATTGTACATTCGGAGCATGTATTCAGGGATATTGATGTTTATATGTCTTTTAGGGTAATTAAGTTTCCTTCTTTGTTTTTCCATTGCCCATGCGATGCGTTGAGCTTTTTCAAGATTTGTTTCGGTCAGAGCATTCACTGTATTGGTACCAATTATTCCATTTGGATTAATCCAATGTTCAGATTGAAATTGTTTAAGTGCTTTTACAAATTCTGTTGAGTCGTTTTCCAAAGCTGAATCCAAGTACTTTTTTGCAATTAGTTGCTTTTTTGTTCCTGAAATTGCAGCTAAGGTGTCTTCTTTAATTGTTTTTATTTCAACTTTTTCCTCATTGATTGGATTCTGTTGAACAAATTCAAATAATCCATTCGCTAAGATTTGATAAATTGAATCATTTGGACCCCAGGAAATGATTTTTTTAACATAGTTTTTATTTGAAAAATCTAACAATGTGTCCATCGAGATCAAATCAATGTAATTGTTTGATTTTAAACTATTAAAAGAAGAATCGAGCATTCCATACCTTAAATCATTGTACGATTGTGTTAATCCATTTACAATAATGATTTCATCAACAATTGGGTGGGTTTCCCACTTTAATTCAAATCGTTTGTCGGATAGGCCAAATTGAAGTGGAGTTTTTAGCAGTTTTTTTAATTCACTTCCAATTTCATTTAATTCTTTTTTATTCGACCACAATGGCTTAAAATTTCTTTGCTTGTAAAAATCATGTAATAGCTGTCGTCCTTTTTCATCTAGTCCAATGGACTGGCTATATTCTTCAGAAAGTATTGATTCAACTGTTTGTTCAATTGTAAGATTTTTGTCAATATCAATCTTATTTTCTGTTTTTGTATGACAAGAAATAAGTAGTAAGGGTATTGAAATAAGTAAAAAACAAAAAAATCTCATATTAACTATTTGTTGTCTAAAGTTATCATTTAAATTTATTTTTTCGTTTATTTCGAAAGAATAAATTTATTAATAATAAGTTCGCTCATATTTTATGAAAGTTGCAGTTACTGGAGCAGCCGGACATATTGGTTCTGTTGTTTGTCGTGAGTTAATAAATCAAGGTAATGAAGTTGTTGCACTTGTTTATAATGATGTGAATGCTCTGAAGGATTTACCAATTACGATTGTTAAAGGAAATGTATTGGATAAACCTTCATTGGTTCAATTGCTAGAAGGATGTGATGCTGTAATTCACACGGCAGGAGTAATTGATTTAAGCTATAAACCTAGCAGAAAATTACATGAAATCAATGTTATTGGTACACAAAATGTTTTAGAAGTAAGTAAAGAGCTTCAAATTGATAAAATAGTACATTTTAGTTCCATTCATGCATTTTCTCACAAACCATACGATCAACCAATCGATGAAAACAGGAAGTTTGTTGATGAGAAATCAATATATTATGATCAAACAAAGCGAGATGGACATCTTCTAGCAATTGAAGCTGCTAAGAATGGGCAAAATGTTGTTGTTGTTTGCCCCACTTCTGCAGTTGGACCTTACGATTACAAACCTTCAAAATTGGGGAAAGCAATTCTTGATATTTATAAAGGCAATGTTCCAGCAATTGTGAAAGGAGGATTTGATTTTGCAGATGTTAGAGACATGGCAATTGGTACTGTATCAGCACTTAAGAAGGGAAGAAGTGGTGAAACATACATTTTGGGAGGCAAGTATTATTCAATTAAAGAATTTTCTGATTTAGTATTAAAAGCCAAAGGTTCAAAAAAACGATTGATTGAACTTCCTTTGTTTGTCGCTTATATTGGATTACCTTTTATTAAGTTATATTCATTATTAAGAAAAGAGCCACCTTTGTATGACAAAACATATATTGATATTTTGCAAGATGGAAATAAATTAACACTTTCTACAAAGGCTGAAACTGAACTAGATTATAAAGTTCGAGATTTAGAAGTAACTTTAGTAGATACAATGGAATGGTTTAAAGCTAAAAATAAAATATAGAATTACAGATGATTACCTATGAAAATTATACTTTATTCACAACATGTTGGATAATAGTAGCAATTGTTACGTTTATTGCATTGCTAAAAATTACTGCACCTTATGGCAGGCATACAAAAATAACTTGGGGGCCATTGATTGACAATAAGTTGGGCTGGTTTATTATGGAGTTTTTTGTGTTAGTTGTTTTATTTTTTTTCATTTATAATGGAACAAACATTCAGTCTGTTGTGAATTATATTATCATTGGGATGTTTGTACTTCACTATGTTAATAGAAGTATTATCTTTCCATTGAGAATAAAAACCAATGGTAAAAAAATGCCTATTTCAATAATGTTTATGGCTTTATTTTTTAATCTCATAAACGGGTTTTTAATAGGTTATTATTTAGGAGAATTTAAGGTTTACTCAATAGAATGGTTGCAATCTCCACAATTTATCATTGGAACATTCATTTTTGCTGGAGGAATGTTTATCAATTGGCAATCAGATACAATTTTAATTAATCTCAGAAAACCAGGAGAAGTAGGTTATAAAATTCCTAAGGGGGGATTATTCAACTATATCAGTTGTCCAAATTTGTTCGGAGAGACATTGGAATGGCTAGGTTTTGCTATTTTGACTTGGAGCCTGCCAGGTTTAGCTTTTTTTATCTGGACATTTGCAAATCTTATCCCCAGAGCTTTGTCTCATCATAAATGGTATCAAGAGAATTTCAATGATTATCCAGAAAGTAGAAAAGCAGTTTTTCCATTTATTTGGTAGCATTTATTGAATGATATTCATTAAAAATTTGTTTAGTTCTGTATTAATTCATATTTTAACTGAAAACTATTATCATGAAAAAAATTTTTACAACTTTATTTTTAACAAGTTTAGTTATAAACTCATTTGCACAACGTAACATAGACTTGTCTGTTAATTTTATTAAGCCTGAATTAGATACAACGGTTGTTATCAATGATTTATTGAATTTATCGATAAGTATTGAAAATATCGGCAATGAAGATTTTACTACAAGTGATACTTTACGACTTTATCAAATAGTTGACGGTGATACAATGACATTTGAACCTAATCAAATGAAATATATTAACAGAACTGGTCTATCTATCCCTTCAGGTCAAACGTATATCCATAACTTTCAGTATGTATTTATGAATGGAACTCAAAATTTAAATTTAGATATGTGTTGGTCTGTTATTCCAGTTAACTCAACAAATCCTATAGTCGAATCAGATTTATTAAATAATTACAGTTGTAGATTTTTTACAGTAACAGAGTTTTCAACAGCCTCAGTTGACCAAGTGAAAAATGAAGAATATGCTGTTTATCCTAATCCAGCTCAAAATATTACTCATATTGGTGTAGATGTTGATGATTATGTCGAATTAATTTCATTGGATGGAAAACAGGCATATTCATTTAAACCTGTTAATCAATCTTTTGATGTTAAAGATTGCTTGGGAGGTGTTTATTTGATGAATTTCAAAGTAAATAATCAGTTATATACTAAAAAAATAGTTATTTTGAATTAATAAGTGACTAAAATTAAAAAAGTCGGATTTCATATGAAATCCGACTTTTTTAATTTATTATTATTTGAATTATTCAACGACTTCTTTTAATTTTTCAGCTCCATCGTTAATAGCTTCTTTATTGAAATCTAATTCACCAGCTTTCACAGCTCTAGATTTACACAGACTACATAATTCAGTAATTTTTTTCAATTCTCTTGCTTGAGCAACTGTACCCGTAATAATTTCGTCAGTTCTATTGGTATTAATGTAAGAACAGGAGTCTGATAAATGATAACGGCTTCCCGATTTAGTCCAAAAAACCAAATCTTCTCCATGGTTTAAGTCTTCAACTTCATTTATTTGATTCGTATATTCTTCAACTGAGGGAGGGTTAAAATCATAACCTGAAATTCCAGCAATTAATAGAGCAACACCAGCTATGCTTCCTAATATTGCCTTTTGTTTTCCATCAATATTCTTATTTGTTAAAATGAAAATTACCAAAGGTAAAAATGCTACAACAGCAGTAATCATACCCAATTGACTCTGGATGAAAAATAAAAATTTATTTTTCTCAGAAGCAGGATCCAATCGATTTGATTTTTTCCATAACATTGAACCTGTGATTACTAATGCTAAATCAATCACAATTAAAACAATGATTAACCACATTTTAACTGGTGGTTTAAACAATAAAGCAATGGCTCCAATTTGAGCCCCAATTCCTAAAACCCATAATATGACAGCAATTAAACGTAATTGAGAAGCTCTTCCTTTTGCTTCGTTTGTCGGTGTGAAAACAGTTCTTTCTCTGTCTGTGTTGGTTGGATTTGTTGGTGTTCCACCTTCAGCGGAGACAATTTTTTTCTTTGCCATTTTTTTTAATTAAGAGTCAATATTTCAGTTTAGATTCCAATACTACAATAAAATAGGTAGATAGTCAAAATTTTTCTAAATTATTATACTGTTTTTTGAAGTTAATTGCTTTACTACTAGTAAAGTCGATCTAAAACACCACGTTTTTTGACAAGGTTTTTATAATCCCATTGTATACTTTCTGACTTCATTAACCACCTTTTTAAATCATCTAGATTAACTTGTTCTGTTCTGGTGTATCGAATTTCACTTGCTTTGAATTTTCCTTCCGACTTCAGTCCAATTTCTTCAAATGATTGCCCACTCCAAAATAATAATCGTACAGAGTCTTTTAATTTGCTAAATCCAACAATTGGGTTGCCATCAAGAAACCAAACAGGGTGAGCATGCCAAATTTTATTTTCTGCATTGGGCAAACTTAATAGTATTTGATTTGCGAGTAATTGACCGATTTCTCTATCAACTTCTGAAAGATTCTCGATGTATTTTTGAATATCTGGATTCATATTAGTTTTTACAGTGATTTTTATACCCTAAAAGTACCAAAATGATTCAATTATTTAATCTCTTTGATTCAAAATAGTACTTTAGTGGAAAAAAGATGACTTCACAAGTAAAATTGATTACACTTTGGATGCTTACAATCATCGGAATGATTTTACATTTTAATTATCACATTGGTGAAATTTTTTATGGTATTGATGTTGTTCGACCCGATGCAACTGGTAAAGAACCAATGAGTTTAGTTATTATTCGCACACTTTTTTATCATCTACCTATGTTATGGATTGTGTTTGTACTATATGCAACTAAAAGTTGGATGAAAATTTCTTTGTTTGGAATAAGTCTCCTGTATGCTTTTGCACATGCTTCACATTTGACAGGAGAATTGTTGGGTGGTAAAAACCCATCTCAAACGGGGCTTTTAATCGTTGTGTTTTTTGTGTCTATTTTATTAGTTGTCGAACATTATAAAGTGGTAAAAACAAAGGGTTAAAAGCTTTATTTTTGGTAGTACACCTCACCATTTTGATTTGCATAACTGAAAAATTTATTGTTTTTGTCATACAATTTAATCAGAGGTTCTTTTTTGTTGCCAAATTCATATATATAAATTATTGATAGATAATCAAAAATTGGATCTATTGTTTTCGGCTCATTCCCAAGGTTGTAGTAAATACCGTATTTCCCATCTTTTTCTAATACGTATTGGTCAAATTCATTAACAGTAGATTTTAGAATTTTATCATATATGATAGGTGTCAGAATTTGATTGTTTCTAATGTTTTTTAGCCCTTTTTTATCATTTTCTAAGACTACATAAACTTTATCTCTCGTTATATTTACTTCACCTATTTTTATTTCTTCAATATTTTTATTTGAATAATACTTAGTATTTGTTGAACGAATAACAGGTATAGATGAAGTTGTGTTTTTCAAATATTCTGGATTGATATGTTTTTCTTTAAATGGATAGCTGTCTCCCTCAGGCATCATAAAATAACCGCTCTCTTCACTATTAAAGTTCATTTTTATTGTAACATCTCCATGATAACTGATTTTAAATGTTTTCTCATCAAATTGAATGTTTAATTGTTGGATTTTTTTATCTGAAGTGTAATAAATGTAAATTAATTCGTCTTTTGGTAAGTCATCGTCATCGTTAAAAAATGATGCTTTGAATTCTTTAAGTTCAATGTTGTTCAGTAAAGTCGAAGTTATTTTTTGTTGCTTTTTGTTGAATAAGGAAATTGAAAATAGATTGTTTTGATCAATAGAATGAATTAAAACATCTTCCATATTTTGTTCATTCTCTCTAACATTCACAATATTAATCTCCTTTTTATTTTCTAAAAGTAATTTCCCATTCGAACTGTATAAATTCTTATGCTCATTTAGGTCATCTTTTTTTTCGTTGATTTGAGTGTAATATTCTGAAACGAAAAAATCTCCTCTTATAAAGTAATTTCTTGCTTGATTTGGTTTAATGATCACCTTTCCATTTTTAATCAATGAAGAAACAGGTTGTTGTTCATTATTAATGTTATTGTATGCAATAAAAACATTAGCGTTTGGATTTAAAAAGTCAATAATGTCATAATCTGCTTTTAAGACTATTTTTTTTTGCTCATTAATTAATCCAAATTTATTACCAATACGATAAGGGATTAATTGACTTTGTGCCGTTAAAATGACTGGAATGAAAAGCAATAGAATGATTAATGTTTTTAGCATTAGAAACTGTTTTAAGGGTAATTAATTAACAAATCTATAATTTTTTGAGTAATAAAAAAGCGTAAATTTGGTAGAATATATTTTAGATAAATTTTTGAAATGAGTAAAGTATCACGCCGAAATGTTGTCCAACGACTTGTTGCTGCATCTGCAGGAATTATTACACTACCTTGGTTGGTCCAAATGAAAAATGACAAAGAAGAAAAATCAGAATCGAAAAAAAACACTGAAAAATTAAATGCAATCAAACACCAATTCCCATTAGGTTTTCAATGGGAAACACAAGATCCTTTCTTGTTTTGTGTACACCATGAAGATAATTTCCCAAAAGGAAATGACGTAATGGGACCAGAGGCCGAACTATTCAAAGGTCGACACATGGGAGATGATTTTATTATTAAAGATGGGTTTAGAATGTACC
>DAIOWV010000011.1:0-41178 GCA_036758285.1 Taishania sp.
AGACAAAACGGGAGTTAAAATGAAAACAGTTTCGTAAAAACTCATAATAAATAATAATTTAATTAAAATTTCAAGGGTGCAAAGATAATAAATTAAAATTACTCTGCAAATAATTAACATAGTAATTCCCTTATTTATTTTAAGTTAATCAAGAGCTTAATGAAAAATAACTATCGCAAGCAAATAGTTAGAGGAAAAACTATGACAGAAGCGACATCAACTTCAGAAACTACATCTTCTCTGACTTCAGAAAACGGAACAAATTCATCACGTGTTTGTGAATAAAGATTTGTAGAGATTAAACAAATAATCAAGCTATACAGAAATCTGTTCATAATAAACGAAGATATTCAAATCGTCTAACTATTACAATTCCATAGCCAAGTATTTCGCAGTATGAGATTTATCTTTTGCTTTTTTCACGACTTGTTCTGGAGTTCCTTCGGCAATAATTTGTCCGCCACCTCTTCCACCTTCAGGACCAACATCTACCAAATAATCTGCAACTTTTATTATATCAAGGTTGTGTTCAATAACTAAAACAGTATTTCCCTCATTAACCAATCGTTGCAATACATCCAACAAATTATTAATGTCTTCAAAATGCAAACCTGTTGAAGGCTCATCTAGTATATAAATGGTTTTTCCTGTTCCTTTTTTAGATAATTCAGATGCCAACTTAATACGTTGAGCTTCACCTCCCGACAAAGTAGTTGATGACTGTCCAATTGCAATGTATCCTAAACCAACAGAATGTAATGTCTCTAATACTCTATGAATTTTTGGAACCGGATCGAAAAATTTAACAGCTTCTTCAATAGTCATTTCCAATACATCACTGATTGATTTTCCTTTATAACGAACCTCTAGAGTTTCACGGTTGTAACGCTTTCCATTACACGTTTCACATTCAACATATACATCTGGTAGAAAATTCATTTCTATCAACTTCATTCCACCTCCTTTGCAGGTTTCACAACGACCTCCAGCTACGTTAAATGAAAAACGACCTGGTTTGTAACCTCGAATTTGCGCCTCTGGTAATGCACTAAAAAGTGTTCTAATTTCATCAAAAACTTTTGTGTACGTTGCAGGATTTGAACGAGGTGTTCGACCAATTGGTGTCTGATCTATTTCAATCACTTTATCTAAGTGTTCTAACCCTTTAATCGTTTTATAAGGCAAAGGTTTTCTTACGCCATTATATATTTCGGCTAATAAAATAGGATACAAAGTCTGATTGATTAACGAAGATTTTCCACTTCCTGAAACTCCTGTAATACAAGTAAACGTTCCTAATGGAATTTTCAGATTTACATTTTTCAGATTGTGTCCTGTTGCACCAAGTAATTCTAAAAACTGCCCATTCCCCTTTCTTCTTTCCTTTGGAATTTCAATTTTTTTAATTCCTTTTAAATATTGTGTTGTTAAAGAATCTACTGCAAGTAAATTATCAACCGTTGTCGCATTTAGAATTTCTCCACCATGTTTTCCTGCTCCTGGTCCGATATCCACAACAAAATCTGCTGCTTCAATCATTTCTTTATCATGTTCTACTACAATTACAGAATTTCCAGTATCACGTAGACGTTTGAGTGAATTAATCAATCGTGTATTATCACGTTGGTGTAAACCGATTGAAGGTTCATCTAAAACATACAACACATTCATCAATTCAGAACCAATTTGTGTTGCCAATCGAATGCGTTGTGCTTCACCACCAGATAATGATTTTGAAGAACGGTGCAGAGTCAGATATTCCAAACCTACTTCTAGAATAAATCCTAATCGGGATCGTATTTCTTTCAGAATTTCGGTCGCAATTAATTGTTGATCTTCTGTAAGATACTTTTCAACTGTTTGAAAGTATTTTTCTAGTTCAGATAAATCCAAAGCTGCTAATTCTCCAATATTTTTATCTGCAATACGAAAATACAACGCCTCTTTTTTCAACCTAGCACCTTTACAAGAGTTACACTCCACTTGATTCATAAAACTTTGTGCCCATCGTTGAATCGCAGCAGAACTTTCTTCTGAGTGACGACCAATAACACTAACAATACCATCAAATTTCACTGTGTTTTTTCCAATGATTTCCATGTCAGAATTTCCATAAAGGATTACGTTCATCACTAATTCTGGAATATTTTTTAATGGTGTTTTAATTGAAAAACCTTCAGATTGCAAGTATTGTTCTATTTTATCAAAAATCCAACTACTCTTATATTCTCCTAGTGGTGCTAATCCCCCCTGACGAATTGTTTTTTCTGGATCTGGAATAATTTTATCCAAAGATGCCTCAGATACTAAACCTAAACCATTGCAATGTGGGCATGCTCCGTATGGAGTATTAAAAGAAAATAAACTAGGCTCAGGTTCTGGGTAACTAATCCCAGAGGTTGGACACATCAACAAACGGGAAAAATGACGAACTTCTTCCGTTTCGAAATCCATTACCATCATTTCTTTATTTCCATGCTTCATTGATAGAATCACAGCGTCGTAAATTCTCTTTTTATCTTTTTGATCAATTGCCAGGCGGTCAATTACAATGTCAATATCGTGAATTTTATATCGGTCAAGTTTCATTCCCTTCACGATATCCTGTACTTTGCCATCGACACGAACTTTTGTAAAACCCATTTTCAGAATTTGCTCAAACAACTCACGATAATGTCCTTTACGACCTTTGACTACTGGAGCTAATAAAACTACTTTTTTTCCGTTATATCAGATTAACAATTTGGTCATCAGAATATTTAACCATCTTTTCACCTGAAACATAAGAATAAGCAGTTCCTATTCTAGCATACAACAAACGCAGAAAATCATACAGTTCAGTTATCGTACCAACTGTTGAACGTGGACTTCTAGAAACCGTTTTTTGTTCAATTGCAATTACTGGACTCAATCCATCGATTTTATCAACATCAGGACGTTCCATTCCACCTAAAAACTGCCGAGCATAAGCGGAGAAGGTTTCCATATATCGACGTTGTCCTTCAGCAAAAATAGTGTCGAATGCCAATGAAGACTTACCACTTCCACTCAACCCAGTAAAAACAACAAGTTGATTTCTAGGTATTTTTAAGTCTATATTTTTGAGGTTATGTTCTCGTGCTCCGTATATTTCGATTTCTTCCATGCTATGAATTACAAATAGATAATTTGTAGATAACAACTACAAATTTGAGAGTACAAAATTACAAATAAGGATTGAACCTAAACTGTGAAATAGGATTGAAAATTATTATTTTTTCCGATAAACTACACGAACATCTGGATTGATTTTCAGAATTTCATTAATAAAATCTTCTTTCTCTTTTGGAGAAATTAAGATACTATCATATTTATTGTAAATAATTTCCAAACGATCCAGAGACGGTGCAGGTGAACTCAATAAACTCCTCGATTCTTCTATTTTTTTAATTGACGAAATATCAATTTTCATTCTGTAAAGAAGCCCACCTTTAATTATAAGGATTTTATCATTAATAATATACTTTATACTGAATGTAATGTTAAATAAAAACATTAAAACGAATGAATTTACCAAAAAAATGGTCCAAACAAATCCCTTTAAAACTATCGAGAATAATGTAAATCCTATAAAAAAGATAAAAATTAATATGACTAAATAACCAATCTTAGACGTGTATATTTTCATGTTACTTTATTAATCAATACAACCATTTGATTCAATGCTGAGCGTGCTTCCTTCATAATCGTTATTGCAGCCCAGACATGTATCATTTTTGGATATTCGTAGAAATTAAATATTTTATTTTCATTTTCTAAACGTTTTTTCAAATCTAATGCATATGGAAATAAAATATCATGAGTTCCTGCAAAAATGGATATTGCACCTAAATTTTCTAAATCACCTAGACCTGGACTAACCAGAAAATGATCTCTTGGACAATCTCCAACATAGTATGGAGTAATCACATTAAAAATCTCACCTGTTAACATTACATCAAATGGTTCGTATTGAGGAATGTCTTCATGAAGTTTCGAAGCATCTAATTCTGGTGAAATGAGTATTAATTGAGATGGCTGAATCGGATATTTTTTATCTCTAAGTAATTGAGCCAGCGCAAATGAGATTGCACCTCCAGCAGAATCTCCCAAAAAAATTAAATCTTTTGAATCAATCCCTTCAACCATGGTTCGAAAGGCTTCTTCGACCATTTCGTATGTTTCTTTGTAATTGTATTCTGGTAACAACGGATAATCTGGAACAATAAATGTTGCCCCTGTTCTCTTAATCAAATACTCAATCATTTTCCAATGAAAAGAGATGATGTTGTTCATATGGCCTCCGCCATGAGAATAAAAGATTACTTTTTGGGATGACTTCTTTTTAGGCGTAAGTTTCCAAACAGTTCTATTGTGAACTAAAACCTCATCAATACGACACAGATTTATTAATGATTTAGGAATTGGTGCTGGTAATCTATTAAATTCTTTCGTTTCAAAAATTTTAAGCAACGAATTTTTTCTATCTGTCGAAATAAGATATCGTTTAACTAATTTAGAAACAACACTTTCACGTGATTTATGCCTGTAATACACTTGTTCTTGATTCATTTCATTCCTTTGAAATAAATATACAAAAAAACTCCGCCTTAGAGACGGAGTTTACATATATTTCAAAAAGGATTTTAATCATTTAATTTTAAAACAGCTAAAAATGCTTCTTGAGGTACTTCTACCCGACCTACCTGACGCATTCTTTTCTTACCTTCTTTCTGTTTTTCCAACAATTTACGTTTACGAGTGATATCTCCACCATAACATTTTGCTGTCACATCTTTTCTCAATGCTTTAATTGTTTCACGAGCAATAACCTTTGCACCAATTGCTGCTTGAATAGGAATTTCGAATTGTTGTCTCGGTATTAAATCTTTTAATTTCAAACAAATACGCTTTCCTAAATCAAAAGCATTTGAACGGTGAACCAATGCAGAAAGTGCATCTACTTGTTCTCCATTCAACAGTAAGTCCATTTTAATCAAATCAGAAGGCTTATATCCGATTGGGTGGTAATCAAAAGATGCATAACCACGAGAAACTGTTTTCAAACGATCGTAAAAATCGAATACAATCTCAGCCAAAGGCATTTCAAAAGTCAACTCAACTCTATCTTGAGTCAAATAAACTTGGTTTTTCAAATCACCGCGTTTTTCGATACATAAAGTCATAATCGAACCAACATATTCGGCTTTGGTTATAACTTGTGCATTGATATAAGGTTCTTCGATTCGATCCATTCCTGAAGGATCAGGCAATTCAGAAGGGTTGTTTACAATCAATAATTCATCAGGATCTCTTTTCATGAAAGCGTGGTAAGATACGTTTGGAACTGTCGTAATAACTGTCATTCTAAACTCTCTTTCCAAACGCTCTTGGATAATTTCCATGTGAAGCATTCCTAAGAATCCACATCGGAAACCAAAACCTAAAGCTTGTGAAGATTCAGGTTCAAAAACCAACGAAGAGTCATTTAATTGCAATTTTTCCATTGAATAACGTAACTCTTCATAATCTTCTGTATCTACAGGGTAGATTCCCGCAAATACCATTGGTTTCACATCTTCAAACCCTTTAATCGCATCTGTACATGGATTATCTTTTGTCGTAATTGTATCACCTACTTTTACCTCATTTGCTTGTTTGATCCCTGAAATGATGTATCCAACATCCCCTGCACGCACTTCTGTTTTAGGAACCAAATCCATTTTCAGAATTCCAATTTCATCCGCATTGTAATCGCGTCCTGTATTCAAGAATTTTACACGTTGTCCTTTTTTCATTACCCCGTTTTTCACACGGAAATAAGCGATAATTCCTCTAAATGGATTGAAAACAGAGTCAAAAATCATCGCTTGTAATGGAGCATCTTCATCACCTTGTGGTGGTTTAATTCGACTAATTACTGCTTCTAAAATTTGCTCTACACCCAATCCTGTTTTACCAGAAGCAGGGATAATATCTTCTTGTCTACAACCTATTAAATCAATGATTTGATCTGAAACTTCTTCAGGCATTGCACCTGGAAGGTCCATTTTATTAAGGATTGGAATAATTTCAAGATCATGCTCTAATGCTAGGTATAAATTCGAAATCGTTTGAGCTTCAATGCCTTGAGACGCATCAACAATCAATAACGCTCCTTCGCATGCTGCGATTGAACGTGATACCTCATAAGAGAAATCGACGTGTCCCGGAGTGTCAATTAAATTTAAAATATAATCTTGCCCTTCATGCTTATAATTCATTTGAATTGCATGTGATTTTATCGTAATTCCTCGTTCACGTTCCAAATCCATATTATCTAAGGCTTGTGCTTGCATATCACGATCAGCAATAGTACCAGTAGTTTGCAACAAACGATCGGCCAAAGTACTCTTACCATGGTCAATGTGTGCGATAATACAGAAATTTCGAATGTTTTTCATAGATTAAAATAAAGTTACCTTAGGGCAATAACTAACAAAGGTAACTCAAAATTTTTATATATAAATTAAGTGCTTTATTCTTATTCAAATATATTATGAAAATCCACAATAAAATTTACAAGTCATTTTACATTTTTACTTTGATTTCGATTATATTTGTTGCCAAACAACGTAGATGTTATTCAGTAGCTTAACTTTCTTATTTGTATTCCTACCCATTGTTTTTTGCTTATGCTCAAAAGGTAGTAATAGTTGGAAAAATTCAATGTTAATGCTAACAAGCCTAATCTTTTATGCTTGGGGTGGCGTTTCATATTCTATTGTTTTAATCCTCTCCATTCTACTGAATTTTTTCATTGGAAGGAAAGTAAGAAAGCATAAAAAACCTTGGTTAATTGTTGGAATTGTATTGAATCTTCTGATTCTCGTTACATTTAAGTATCTTGATTTTTTGATTGAAAACATTAATTTATTTTTCAATTTTGACATTCCGCTAGCAAAAATACCTCTGCCCTTAGGAGTTTCATTTTTTACATTTCATGGAATTTCCTTTCTAACAGACATTTACCGATCTGAAAAAGAAGAGCTTATTCGACTCGATGAAACAACTCTGTATATTTGTTTTTTCCCTCAATTAGTTGCTGGTCCAATTATTCGTTATCATGATATTATTAATCAAATCCGTACAAGAACAATCACTCTTATAGGGATGAATGAGGGAGTCCAACGATTTATTATTGGTTTATTTAAAAAAGTAATAATTGCAAATACAGTTGGAGCGTTAGCTGACCAAATTATGAATGTAAATCCTGATGATTTAAGTTCTCCTGCAGCTTGGTTGGGAATTATAGCGTACACTTTACAAATTTACTATGACTTTTCTGGATATTCTGACATGGCAATTGGTCTAGGTTCTATGTTAGGATTCAAAATACCTGAAAATTTTAATTACCCTTATATTGCCTCAAGTATTCAAGAGTTTTGGAGAAGATGGCATATTTCTTTATCTACTTGGTTTAGAGATTACTTATACATCCCATTGGGAGGAAATAGAAAGGGAAATGTACGAACCTATGTCAATTTAGGTATCATATTTATCTTAACGGGATTTTGGCATGGAGCAACGTGGAGTTTTATGTTTTGGGGTGCTTTTCATGGTTTTTTTATGATTATTGAACGTTTATTCTTAGGAAAAGCTCTTACAAAGATACCTTCTTTCTTGGGCTGGTTATACACTATGCTTGTTGTTATCATTGCTTGGGTTTTCTTTCGAATCGAATCATTCCCCGAAGCGTTTAAGTATAGTAAGCTTCTATTTTCTTTCAAATCAGAAGGCATTACACTTTTGGAAAATATAGACATTGAAAAAATATGGATATTGATCGTTGGAATTATTTTTGCAACACCTATCTATCGTGTTTTATCTCAAAAAATTAACACTACAAATAACATTTTTGGACAAGGAATCTCATTTGTGAAAATAAATATTTTAATTCCAATCTTATTTCTGATGGCGATAATGGTCCTTTGTGGATCGACTTATAATCCATTTATTTATTTCCGATTTTAAATGAAAAAACTCAGCTACTTTATACTGCCTGTTTTCTTTTTTGGATTCATTTATTTTATGTTTTTCAATCAAATTTTTCAGTGGAAAACGTTTAAAACAGATACAGAAAATCGTGAATTAAGTAAATTCCCTAGTATGAATGTCAATAAACTAGATGACTACCCATCTCAATTTGACACTTACTTAAATGATAATTTTACTTTCAGACCTCCTTTTTTAAATGCTTATCACTCATATAAATTCAATATGGGTATATCTCCAAATATACAAGATGTTATTGTCGGTAGAAACGGCCATTTATTTCTTGCTCAGAAAGATCAGGGAATATATGAAGGAAAGTTTGATTTTAATAAAACTAAATTAGATTCATTATTAAACATTTGGCAAATCCGAAATGAATATTTCAAATCTAAAAACCTTGATTATTATTTATTAATTGCTCCAAATAAACATCATGTTTATCCAGAGTATTTGCCGATTGGTTATAGAGAAAAAAACAAAAATAGAACGTTAATTTTTAAAGATTTTTTTGAGCAACAATTTCCATCAAAATTAATCTATTCATTAAATGCACTATTAGAAAATAAAGAATATGCTTATTTTAAACACGATAATCACTGGACAAACAAAGGAGGTTTTGTCGCATACAAACAATTTTTAGAACTTATAAGAAAAAACGATAAATCAATTAAATCTTTATCTGAAAAGGACTTTCAATGGAAAGAAACCACTTCTAATGGAGGAAATCTTTTAAATTTTATTGGCAAACATGGTGAATTAACTGAAACATTTTACCAGGCAAACTTCCCAAAATCGGAAGCCAAAAAAGGTAAAGGATTTAATTTCAAGCCAACTCCTGGATTTCCATATCCTTGGGATTATGAAATTCATTACACCAACGAAAAAGCTCTTAATAAAAAGAAAGTCTTAATAATAAGGGATTCATTTGGGGAATTTATCATTCCATTTTTTAACGAAACATTCAGTGAAACTTTATATATTTTTGATGGTTGGAAGTATGGGGTTAATAAAGAGATTATCGAAAGTTATAATCCTGATATTATATTATTTTTAACCTTAGAGTCTTTTATAGATAACGTATTAGAACACCCACCAATAATTGATAAAGAATAAAAAATGCTGCATGAAACAAATCCATACAGCATCAATAACTTTATATATACAACCTATTAAATCGTCATAATATCTTTTTCTTTCAACTCAATTAATTCGTCTACTTTTTTAGCGTATGAATCTGTAATTGTTTGAATTTGAGATTCTGCATCTTTAACAAAATCTTCTGATAAACCATCATTTTTAAGCTCTTTGACAAAATCAATTGCATCTTTACGATTGTTTCGAACACCTACTTTTGCATGTTCTCCCTCAGACTTAGCTTTTTTCACCAAATCCCTTCTACGTTCTTCGGTTAAAGGTGGTACAGCAATTAGAATTAATTCCCCATTATTTTGTGGGTTTAATCCTAAATTTGCATTCATTATCCCCTTAGCGATATCATTCAACGTTGATTTCTCCCATGGTTGAACAGTTATCGTACGTGCATCAACAGTTCCTACATTCGCCACTTGTTGTAACGGAGTTGGGGAACCATAATAATCAATCATCACACCATGTAACATTGAAGGTGTCGCTTTACCAGCACGAACTTTAATTAATTCGTTTTCTAAATGAGTTATCGTTTTATTATTCGAATTTCTTAACTCTTTATATATTTCGTTTAATTCCTCAGTCATTGTTTTTCAATTGCTGTGCAAATATATATTAATTTCAATGATTATAAAAGAAAGCTTATTGAAGTGATTAATTATGAACGATTGTTCCTACTTTATCACCAGCAATCAATTTTTTCAAATTACCAACAGTGTCCATATCAAATACGATAATTGGTAAATCATTTTCCATACACAATGTAAAAGCTGTCATATCCATTACTTTTAATCCTTTTGAATAAACATCTTCAAAAGTAATGTTGTCATATTTTATTGCTGTAGGATCTTTTTCAGGATCGGCTGTGTAAATTCCATCTACAATAGCTCTTAGAGAAGCTGCCGAATCTGTTGTGAAATAAGGATTTCCAGTTCCCGCACCAAAAATAACCACTCGACCTCTCTCAAGGTGTCTAACAGCTCTTCTACGGATATAAGGTTCTGCTATTTCTTTCATTTCAATTGCAGACTGAAGACGTGTTTCTAATCCTTTTGCTTCTAAAGCGGCTTGTAAAGCCATAGAATTGATCATTGTTGCCAACATCCCCATGTAATCTCCATGCGTGCGATCCATCCCACCTTCTTCTGCTTGAACTCCACGGAAAATATTTCCTCCTCCAATCACAATTGCTACTTCAACACCTAAATCACAAATTTCTTTGATTTCAATTGCATAATCACTAAGTCGGTTGTTATCAATTCCAAACTGTTTGTTCCCCATTAGGGATTCTCCGCTTAATTTCAGAAGGATTCTTTTATATTTCATGGTGTTTTTCGTCGTTGCGGTTGTAAATATACGTTTTTATCTAAAAAAAATAAAGCATTTCAAAAAATACCAAAACTATTTCAGTTGTTTAAAACACATAACCAACATTAATCTGTAATGCAATTCGTTGGGCGATTTTCCCTCCAGCATCAAATGGTTTATTGGTAAAATATTCTTTTGTCATATTACCTTCTGTATGAATTTTTCCATTTGGACTACTATGCACATATCTGATTCCTGTGCCAAATGAGAAATCACAAGATAATTTATTATTTTGATAAATAGCAATCCCAACTTTGGGAATAAAACCTACTTCGTTTCTTAATACATCATAATAATTATGAATTAATGAATAATCTATATCTGACAATACAAATTCTTCTCTTGTTGTTTTCATAAATCGATAATATACATTTCCAGAAAAGAAAAATCGATTTGTCATAAAATATTTGTATTCAAATGATAGTGTAATACCTCTGGATTTTTGTTGCGATAAATTACTCCAATAAAGTCCTTCACCTATTGATTTTGGAGAATAAATAATAGTTCCCAATTCAACAGAAATCATTTTTTTATTTTCTAAAACACCATATCCTAATTGCATCCAAATATTGTCTAAACTAACAATTCCTCCTGAAACTCCAGTAGGAACGATATATGCAAAACGTGTTTTTGATGGAGAACTGACCGATTGCCCAACGGAAATAAATGAATAGAAAATGTATAAGAAAATCAGCCCAAATTTCATTGTAAAAGAGTTATTTCACAATTCTAAGATACATTTTTTTAAACAATAATTGCTTTAAACAAAAAAGACCAACTGCAGAAGCAATTGGTCTTTCCTTTTTTATTTTTTCTATTAACTAAGTGATGTGCGTTTGAAGTCAGAAACTGTCAAACCTTTCACTGTAGAATCTAAGAATTGTTCAACCGTTAATTTATTATCACGAATAAATTCTTGGCTTAACAATGTATTTTCTTTAAAGAATTTCGCTAAACGTCCTTGAGCGATTTTATCAGCCATTTCAGCTGGTTTACCTTCTTGGATAGCTAATTCTTTTCCTACTTCGATTTCACGTTCAATAGTACGAGCATCAACACCATCTTTATTTAAAGCGATTGGGTTCATTGCAGCAACTTGCATTGCAACTTGACGTCCAGCTTCGATAGCGTCTGTAGCACCGTTATTAATAGCAACTAAAGTAGCTAATTGATTTCCTGGGTGATTGTAAGCAACTACTCCATCACCTTTGATGATTCCGTAACCTGTTACTTCCAATTTCTCTCCGATAACACCAATTTGCTCTGTGATTTTTTCTGCAACTGTTAATTTACCATCAAAATTCAATGCTAATAACTCTTCTGCAGTAGCAGGTTTGTTATCAATTGCAACTTTCATTAATGATTCAACCAACGTTTTGTATCCATCATTTTTAGCTACGAAGTCAGTTTCACAATTTAAAGCAAAAACGATACCTGTAGAATTGTCACCAGTAACCTGAGCTA
Organism: Taishania sp.; assembly: GCA_036758285.1. GTDB lineage: Bacteria > Bacteroidota > Bacteroidia > Flavobacteriales_D > Crocinitomicaceae > Taishania. The sequence goes on from DAIOWV010000011.1 coordinate 12,031, forward strand.
AAACAAAACCTTCTTTCGTTTCGTTCTCACCTCTTTTTGCTGCTACTTTTTGACCTTTTTTACGAAGGATATCAATTGCTGCTTCGAAATCTCCATTTGCTTCTACCAACGCATTTTTGCAGTCCATCATTCCTGCTCCAGTTTGTTGACGCAATTTATTTACATCAGATGCTGTAATTGCCATTTTATAGAATTTTTATAAAAATTATTAATCTTCTTTTGTTTCTTCAGAAGCAACTTCAGCTTTTTTAGCTTCAGTTTTTCCTTCCTCCTCAGTTCCTTTATCTTTCAACGTTTTTCTATCTTCCAAACCTTCTTTGATAGCACCAGTAATTGCATCTAAGATTACAGAAATAGATTTTGTTGCGTCGTCATTTGCTGGAATTGGGAAATCAACCGCTTTGGGGTTAGAGTTTGTATCTACCATTGCAAAAATTGGAATACCCAATTTTTTAGCTTCAGCTACAGCGATATGCTCTTTCAAGATATCAACTACGAAAAGTGCAGCTGGTTGACGAGTCATATCAGCAATAGATCCAAAGTTTTTATCTAATTTATCACGTTGGCGATCTTTAAATAAACGTTCTCTTTTATTTAAAGTATTCCAAGTCCCGTCAACTTTCATCTTATCGATGTTAGCCATTTTACGGATTGATTTACGAGTCGTTTGGAAGTTTGTTAACATACCACCTGTCCAACGCTCAGTAACGAAAGGCATATTGATAGCCCCTACTTTATCAGCAATAATTTCTTTTGCTTGTTTTTTAGTTGCAACGAAAAGAATCTTTTTTCCAGACTTGGCAATTTGCTTTACAGCAGCCGATGCTACCTCCAATTGAGCAATTGTCTTATTAAGGTCGATGATGTGAATACCTTTTTTCTCTTCGAAGATATACGGAGCCATCGCCGGATTCCATTTTCTTTTCAAGTGACCAAAATGTGCACCTGCTTCTAATAAACTTTCAAAACTTACTTTTGACATTTTAATTTTTTTTAGTGTTTACGTTCCGTTAGTAGTTCAACCAGAAAGGGTTCATTCCTTGAAAGGTACTTTCGGGTTTGGATACTAAACAACTTATTTTCTTTTTTAGTTCCCAAAAGGAACCAAATCCATTCTTAACGTTTAGAGAATTGGAATTTCTTACGAGCTTTCGGTTGTCCCGGTTTTTTACGCTCAACCATACGTGGGTCACGTGTAGTCAATCCTTCTTCTTTCAACAACGGTTTGTTTTCAGCATTCACCTCAATCAAAGCACGAGTAATTCCTAAACGAACTGCTTCTGCTTGACCATTGATTCCACCTCCAGCAACATTTACAGTGATGTCAAATTGACCTGTAGTTTCCGTTAATTTGAATGGTTGTTCAATTTTATACTGAAGAACGTCTACAGGGAAAAACTCCTTGTAATCCTTCTTGTTAACAGTCACGTTACCTTTCCCTGGTGTTAAATAAACACGAGCAACAGCTGTTTTTCTTCTTCCTAATGTGTTAATTACTTCCATGCGATTATTTGAATGTATCAAGATTTAATACTTCTGGTTTTTGAGCTTCTTGTTTGTGCTCTGTTCCAGTGTAAACTTTCAAATTTCTGTATAAAGCACGACCTAAAGTATTTTTAGGCAACATCCCTTTAACAGCTTTTTCGATAAGGCGAGAAGGATTCTTTTCTAATTGCTCTTGAGCAGAAAGAATACGTTGACCTCCTGGGTAACCCGTGTAACGGATGTACTCCTTATCAACCAATTTCGTTCCTGAAAAAGATACTTTCTCAGCATTGATAACAACAACGTTATCACCACAATCTGCATGAGGCGTGTAATTAGGCTTGTGTTTTCCACGAAGAACCTTTGCCACTTTACTCGCCAATCGACCAACAGTTTGGCCTTCAGCATCCACTACATACCACTTTTTATCAGCGGTTCCTTTGTTAGCGGAAATAGTTTTGTAACTTAATGTATCCACAATTTTTACTTTTAAATAATAAGACAATTTACCCCTCCCAAGATGAAAGGGGGTGCAAATATAGTAAATTGAATTTTATTAACAAGGAAAATGTCAATAAAAACTACACAAAAAAATTTGATATCACTTTTTTTTATTTCGTTATTCATTTTTTTAATGATTTTACGGTAAAAAAAATTACATTTGGAGAAACAATTCAACTCTTACTTATGGCTTCTCTAAATCCGGTAACTGGTTTATTAGGCCCTCAAAGAGCTTCTCACTTACTAAGAAGAGCTACTTTAGGTCCCAATAAAGCTAGCATAGACACATTTGCAAATCTGACAGCCCAAGATGCAATAACAGATCTTTTTCTGGCAGATCTGGACCCACAATTGCCATTGGATCCAATGAATAACTCTGATTGGATTCATCCAAATTCAGCTCATCCAGACACCTTTTCTTCAACCTTGTCAACGTATACTAGTTGCTGGTGGATGGAAAACATGAGAGGATCTGGAGTAAATATGACTGGACGAATGATCTGGTTTTATTATACACATTTCCCTGTCATCATGTCTAGAATAGAATCGAGACCACAACTTCCAATCGATTATTTAAGACTTTTACGCTATTATTCTTTAGGTAATTTTAAAGATTTAACAAGAGCTATGTGTATTGATAATGCAATGTTGATACATCTAGACGGGCATTTAAATATTAAGAGTGTCCCTCAAGAAAATTTTGCTAGAGAGTTTTTAGAGTTATTTGCTGTAGGAAAAGGAGATGAAATTGGGGTCGGAAATTACACTAATTTCACAGAGGCTGATGTTCAAATGGCAACGAAAGTGCTGACTGGATGGGGAGTCGATACGACTTACCAAACGATAGATCCTATTACTGGATTACCTTCAGGTAAGGTGAAATCAAATGATGGTACCAACTCTTCTCAACACGATGTAAATCCTAAAACATTCTCATCTGCTTTCAATAATACAGTCATTCAAACGAGTAACATTGTCGGAACGAATACAACAATTCAATCTGTTCATGATGAATTGGACGAGTTCTTAACAATGGTTTTTGATTCTCCAAATACTGCAAAAAATTTGTGCAGAAGAATATACCGAGAGTTTGTTTACTTCGACATTACTCCAGAAATTGAAACTGATATCATCGAACCGTTGGCGAATATTCTCATCGCAAATAATTACGAAATTAAAAGCGTTTTTGAAACCCTATTTCAAAGTGAACATTTTTATGATGAAGATACTCCACAAACAAGCAATCACAATATAGGTGCAATCATCAAATCACCAATGGATTTAGTTATCGGAACACTTCGATTATTTGAATTAAGTGTACCTGATAGAGATACCGACCTTGTCAATAACTATAACTTGCACCAACAATTAATCAATTCTCTTAGTTTACAAGGCTTAGAGTTATTTGAACCGTATGATGTTGCTGGTCACGACGCTTACTTTCAAGTTCCTGATTTTCAAAGATATTGGATTTCATCTAACTATTTGGCAAACAGATATAAATTCATTGAATACTTAATCAATGGATATTCTTCGAATGGTACAGAATTGGTAAAACTTGATATTGTTCAGTTTGTTAGAGATAACTGTACAGACCCTTCAAATGCGACTCTTTTAATGCAGGAATTAGTTGAATGGTTATTTCCAATTACGATTGATACAGACCGATTTAATTATTTCAAAAACGATGTATTACTTGATCAACTTTCAGAGACAAATTGGCTACATGAATGGAATAATTATATCAGCTCTAATAACGATATGAACGTAAGATTACAATTAGAATCGTTAGCTACAGCAATGATGCAAGCTCCAGAATATCAAATTTATTAACCTACGCATACTATGGAAAGAAGAGATTTTTTAAGACTAACATCTTTAGCGGGGTCAGGATTACTATTAAGTTTAAATGGAATTAAACTCCATGCAATGGAAGATAATTACTTCCTGAAGAATTTAGCAAAATCTAGTACAAATGATCGTATACTGGTGTTAATCCAATTACACGGAGGAAATGATGGACTCAATATGGTCATTCCTATTGATGGATATGGGCATTATTATAATCATCGTCCAAATATTGCAATTGCACAGACAGGAGCAAGAAAATACATTACATTAGACCCAAGTTTACCAAGTAATCGGCAAGTTGGTTTACACCCTGACATGACTGCTGCAAAAGCGATGTATGATGAAGGAAATTTGGCTATTGTTCAAAATGTTTCGTATGAAAACATGAATGGTTCACATTTCAGAAGTCGAGATATTTGGTTTATGGGAGGTGACTACAATGAATATCATAGTTCTGGTTGGATGGGTAGATATTTGGAACATTATCACCCTAATTATCCAACAGGTTACCCAAGTCCTCAAATGCCAGATCCTTTAGCTATTGAAATTGGGACAGGTGTTTCTCTAGCTTTTCATAGAAATGAAGGAATTCCCATGGGACTTTCCGTTCAAAATCCAAATGCATTTTACAACCTAATAAATAGTGTTGGTGGTGATTTACCAATTAATCTTCCAGATACGCATGCTGGTGATGAAATTGAATACATCATGCAAATTGAACGTCAATCAAATAATTATTCTGAAAGATTGAGAGATGTTTACAATGCTGGAACAAACTCAGGAACAGTATATCCTGATATGTATCCTTTTATTGCCCCAAGTAGTGCTGTAAATAATCCTTTAGCTCCTCAATTAAAAATTGTTTCACGTTTGATAAGTGGGGGAATTGGAACAAAAGTATTTATTTGTAGAATTGGAGGATTTGATACGCATGCCAATCAAGTAATGAATAATGACACTTCAATGGGAGGACATGCAGCGTTACTTTATCACATTTCATCTGCTGTAAAAGCATTTTATGATGATTTGAGAAATCTTGGCTTAGCAGACAAGGTATTAACCATGACTTTCTCTGAATTTGGAAGACGAGTTGCGTCAAATGCAAGTTATGGAACGGACCACGGAAATGCTGCACCAATGTTAATTTTTGGAACATGTTTAAATCCAGGTGTATATGGTTCAAATCCTGATCTTACAAATCTAGCTGGTGGAAATATTCCACTGCAACATGATTATAGACAAGTGTTTACATCTGTAGTAAAAGATTGGTTTGGAGCTTCTGATCAAGCAATTGAACATGTTAAATTTGAAAACTTCGTAGATAATCGAGTTGATTTTATTAATTGTAAAGAGCTTGGATTAACAGAATTATTCAAAGAAAAACTGTGGATGAAATGCCATCCAAATCCAACAACAGGCAACACAACAATTAACTATTTCTTACATAATAAAGCTGATGTTAAAATAGAGATTCGCGATGTAAGTGGAAGACAATTAGCACTCGTAAAAGCTGGAAACTCTGCAGAAGGAGAATACAGTTTTGATTATGATTTTTCAAATTTTAAAAATGGAATGTATATCGTGGCTTTAATTGTAAACGATAATGCAACAGTAACTCAAAAAGTGATATTAAACAGATGATTTTTAAAAACAAACAAAACTTACTATTAGCTTTAATAGTTACAACTTTTTTCTCAATAGCAAATGCACAGCAGTTTCATGTGTTTAGAAAAAAACAAATGTTTCTTGGACTAACTGGTGGAGTGAATTATACTTTACCAACAGTAAAAGAACATCATAATGTTTTAATTCCTTTGGATTTATCATCAAGTGGGGAGGAAAAAGAATATGAAAAGTTATTTCAAAATAATTCAACACAATTTGGATTGTATTTTTCTTATAGTATAGACAGAAATTTCTCAATAGTCTTTCAACCTAGCTACTATACTTATAAGTTCAAATATTTGACAAACTATACATGGATTGATACTGTAGACATAATGAATTTCACACAAGAAATGAAACATGTACAGTCAATTTCGACATTCTCTCTGCCTTTATCTGTTCGATGGGATTTTACAACAAATCAAATTTCTCCATATATACAAGCTGGAGTTTTTACGGACTTTCGTCACAGAGCATACAAATCAGTATATCATGACTTTACAATAGATGGAGAAGTAGATGAAAAGAAAGCTAGTGGTACAACAAACAACACTCTGGTAAATCCTAATTTTAATAAATTTAATTTTGGAGTAACCGCTGGTTTAGGTGTCTCTTATTATGCTAAATATTTTGTAATCGGAATTGAAGGTAACTACAGATATGGTTTTTCAAATATAGTAAATGATCGTAATCGTTATTCTGATATTTCTGGATTTACTGCACAGTATTTAGACGTATTAGACCAGATGAAACTTGGAAATTTAAACTTTCAAGTTACGCTATTATTCCCTATTGACAATTCGTTAAGTTTAAATGTTCTTAGACGTTCAAAATATTAAAAATCAAACGATGAAATATTCATTTTTTCGCACTTTCGCACTTTTATCTTTATTATCTACATCATTATTAATGAGTTGTAAAAAAGATGACTTTAAACCAGAAGAATCTTATATTAAAATTTACAATGATTCTGAAGGAAATAAAAAATATACCCCATTAGGAATTCAACAAACATCAGATCAGGGTTTTTTGATACTAAGCGCTTTTAATGGTTGGAGAATAAATGTCATGAAAATTGACAAAGAAGGTAGCTTATTGTGGAGTACAAATCTTCCGTCAAATTATGTAAATGCAACACCTAACATTCTAAAATATGCCAACAAATATTATTTAGTTTGTATGGATAATGTTGGGTTATTTACCTATTTAATGAATATTGATGAAGGAGCTGGTTCTGTGAATCAAATTCAAAATTTCTCTGGAATTTTATACCCAACGGCAGCATTCAGTAATGGTTCTGCTATTTATATTCAAAACTATGATCGCCTAGCTTTTAAAACAGGTATCCATCAATTAAGTACTTCACTAACAAGTATCGCTAATTCTGGAGAAGTAAATATTTTAACCGATGTAGAGGATAAAGTTGTCGGACACATTATGTATACTGGCAAACGTATGCCTTTCTTCATTAGCACTACTCCTGAAAATGACTATATTATCATGAATGGATTTAATAATTATAGCTTTTCATTGATCTTTTTAGACCCAAATCTTCTTTTCACAGGGGTATATAATGGTGCTGGATTTAATGGGGGGGTCAGTTCATTACTTCCATTGGGTGGATCTAAGTTTTCAGTAGCTCGTTTTTCTTTTGACAACTTGTATATGAACCCTGCAACAAACTTAAATCCAACAGGGATTGATATTACTGAATCTATTTCTGCAAATGGAATGTCTGAATTAAACCCAGATAAACCAGTTATTATTCGAGCTGTAAAAGTTGGAGGTACAAATTATGTAACGTTAGCAGCTTCTACAAGAAGTAATCAATTATTACTTTGTTTTTTTGATGCGAATAGCGGAGCATTAAAAGGTAAAAAATACATCGGTAAAAATACTCCATATACTATAAGTGATTTAGTTTCAACAGAAGATAATGGATTAATGATTCTAACACAGGTGAAAGTCATGGGAAGTTATGATCGCATTGCTACCATCAGACTTTCAAACGAACAGCTCGAAGAGTCAATTGAATAAAATCAATTATTTCTTGCTTTGTTTATTACTTTTTAACAAATAAACAGTAACAACTTTCAATTAAAGGCATTTTATATGCCTTTTGTTTTTATAAATTTGTTTGTTTAGACAAACAATATAATCGTGAAAGTTAAGGTAATCAATCGATCGAAACATTCATTACCACAGTATGAAACATCTTCTTCTGCTGGTATGGATGTCCGTGCAAATATAGACGCTCCTATTGTTATTAAACCTTTAGGGCGTGTGTTAGTACCATCAGGATTGTTTTTAGAACTTCCTGAAGGTGTAGAATGTCAAGTTCGTCCACGAAGTGGTTTGGCTTATAAAAAAGGAATTACTGTTCTTAATTCTCCGGGTACAATTGATGCAGATTATCGAGGTGAAGTTGGTGTTTTACTAATCAACCTTTCTGAGGAGGATTTTATCATTGAAGATGGTGAAAGAATTGCGCAATTGGTTTTTGCAAAATACAAACAAGTAAAGTTTAAATTAGTTGAAGAACTTTCAGAAACTGAAAGAGGTGCTGGAGGTTTTGGAAGTACTGGAGTTAAATAATAATTTCAGTAAAACATAAATCAACTGATTTTTAATTAGAAAATTCGATATTTGAAGGAGAATACCGAATAGTTGACAACAAATAAGACAACAAACATGAATATCATTATACCAATGGCTGGTAGAGGAAGCCGCCTTAGACCACATACGTTAACAGTTCCAAAACCATTGGTGCCAGTTGGTGGAAAACCAATTGTTCATCGATTAGTTGAAGATATAGCAAATGTACTATCTGGTAAAATTGAAAATATTGCTTTCATCATTGGTGATTTTGGATCTGAAGTTGAAAAAGAACTGATCGTTGTTGCAGAAAAATTAGGTGCAAAAGGTTCTATCCATTACCAAAAAGAACCTTTAGGTACAGCACATGCAGTATTATGTGCTAAAGAACATCTTGTTGGTCCAACAGTGGTTGCGTTTGCAGATACATTATTTAAAGCTGATTTCAAAATTGATCCGAATGATGATGGAATTTTGTGGGTAAAACAAATTGAAGATCCTTCTGCTTTTGGTGTAATTAAAATGAACGAACAAGGAGAAATTATTGATTTTGTAGAAAAACCAAAACAATTTGTATCAGATTTGGCTATGATTGGTATCTATTATTTCAAAGATGGTGAACGACTAAGAACAGAATTAGAATATTTGATTGATAATAATGTTATCAAGGGAGGAGAATACCAACTTCCAGACGCGCTTCGTCGTTTGACAGAAGCTGGATATAAATTCAAACCAGGTGAAGTTATTGAATGGTTGGATTGTGGAAACAAAGAAGTTACAGTTTTCACAAATCAACGTGTTTTGGAATATGACAAGGATAAAAAAACATTATTTACTGCTTCTACTTCAAAAATTGAAAATTCAACAATCATTCAACCTTGTTATATTGGAGAAAATGTAATCATTACCAACTCAGTAGTAGGTCCACATGTCTCAATTGGAAATAACGGAAAAGTTTCAAACTCTGTTGTCAAAAATTCGATTATTCAACATAATTCTTCTATCACAAATGCCATTGTTTCAGATTCAATGATTGGTTCAAACGCACATTTCGAATCTGTGGCTCAAGATTTGAGCATTGGAGATTATACAACAATCAAAGGATGAAAATTTTAACAGTCATAATACTTGTCTTAAGTCTGATTTTAAGTTCTTGTGGAACAAAAAAATCGGCTACTGAAACGAATGCTTCCAAATCCAGCAAAGGAAAAGGAACAACAACCCCTATCCATTCTCAAGCAAACTTCCCATATATTGAAGCCTTTCACAATGGAATGAGGTTGAAAATCAAAGGTGACAAAGAGGGTGCAATTGAAGCATTCAATAAATGTCTACTTATAAGACAAGATGACGATGCTGTTTATTACGCTTTAGCTCAATTATATACAGAGAAAAAAGATCTTGAGCAAGCAAAACAATTAATTGAAAAAGCATCTAACATCGACCCAAAAAACATTTGGTACACAGAAGAATTAGCAATTTTAAATTACGATACACAACAATTTCAAAAAGCAATCCCATTTTTCAAAAAATTAGTGGAACATGAACCTACGAATTTAAGTTGGTTGTATGGTTATGGCGATTGTTTACTTAGAAGTGGTAAAGTAGATGAAGCAATTACGGTGTTGAATAAAGCTGAAGACGTAATGGGGAAAAACCCAAGTCTTTCAATGGAAAAATACAGTCTTTATATGTCACTTAAAAAAGAAAAAGAGGCATTAAATGAATTAGAATCTATCCTTGTAGAATATCCGAAAGAACCACAAATTATTGCTACAATAGTCGATCATTATTTCAAAAAAGGAGACATTGATAAAGGAGTTGTTTTTCTACAAAAACTCGTTGAAGCAGATCCAGATAATGGAAGAGCTCATTTAGCTTTAGGGGAAATCTATCGTCAAAAAAATAAAAATACAGATGCTTTTAAAGAATATAAAGCTGCTTTTCAATCGGAAGATATAGATGTTGATACAAAAATGAGCTTGTTAATTAGTTTACAAGAAACAGCTTTAGCAAAAGCACCTGAAACTCTTGAATTAATTGAACTAATGGTGTTAGCTCATCCAAATGATGCAAAATCATATTCTATCAAAGGAGATTATTTGATGGCAAAAGAAGATGAAAAAGAAGCATTGGTTAACTATAAAAAAGCATTGGAATTCGAAAAGAAACAATTTCCTATCTGGAATCAAGTAATGCTTTTAGAATATCAATTTTCTGATTGGACTCTTCTGTACAACGATAGTAAAGAATGTCTAAACTATTTCACGACAATGCCAATAGTCTATTTGTTAAATGGTGTAAGTGCAATCCAATTAAAAAAATCAGATGAGGCAATTGATGCTTTAACAATTGGAAAATCAATGATTGTTAATGATAAAAAACTGGAAGCTGAATTTTTAGGACAAATTGCAGAAGCTTATTTTACAGGTAAGAACTTAGAAAAAGGTAAAGAATTTTACAAAGATGCAATGCGATTAGATCCAGAAAGTAATTTACTAAAGAATAACTTTGCTTACCGTTTAGCTACATCTAAAACTGATTTAGAACTTGCTATAAGTTTAGTAAATCAAGCTATTACAAAATCGCCTCAACAATTTAATTATTACGACACAAGAGGTTGGATTAATTTTCAGCAAAACAAATATGATGACGCATTAGCTGACTTCTTAAAAGCTTTTGAAATGGATAATACTCAAGCAACAATTGCTGAACACATTGGAGATGTTTATTCAAAAATGAATAAAAAAGAAAAGGCAGTTGAATATTGGAAAAAAGCACTTGAATTAGGCTCAAAAGGAAGTTCATTAGAAAAGAAAATTTCGACACAAATGTATCATGAAGACGTGGATTAATTTATTTTTTGGTATTTGTATCATTGTCGGTATTCAGTCTTGTGGAAGTAAAAAAGCTATTCAACCAGACAATCTTCCTAATTTAGAAGAAGAGCGGTTAATCCATGTTTTAGATAGTATCAGTAAATCGACACCTAGCTTTTTGTCTTCAAAAATTGATACTAAATATAGCGATAATAAACAAAACTTGAGTTTCAAAACTTCCTTGAAAATACAAAAAGATTCGGCTACAAATGCACTTATTTCCTTTGCTGGAATTCCGATCATAACCGTAATGATTACAACCGATTCCGTGAAGATTTCAAATAAAAAGGAAAAATGTTACATTCTAGAAGACCTAAACTTTTTCAAAACACAATTCGGAATAGATTTCAGTTATTCAAATTTAGAAGAATTACTTTTAGGTCGACCAGTCAATTTTAATATTGAAAATGAATACTTTGTAATTGAAGATCCATACAATTATGTTGTTTCTACTCAAAAAGAAAGTAAAGATGAAGGTAAATTACTGTTTACTTATTATTTAAGTGAAGATTTGAAACATTTAAAAAGAGTTGAAATTATTTCCTTTAAAGATGAAGTGACAATAAATATTTCTTATCCCTTGTTTACTATTGATCCACTATTTTCTTCCCCTAAAAATATCAATGTAGAAATTAAATCTCCAAAAAATGAAATGAAACTTACAATGGTATATGAAAAAGTTGAATTAAACGAGCCTAAAGAACTCATAATTGTAATCCCTGAATCATATGGAAGGTGTAAGTAAAATCATCATTGGACTATTTATTGTTCTTTCTTCTCAGGTTTTTGCTCAATCGACAAGCGAAAAGTTAAAAAAAGAACAGCAGCAATTAGAAAAAAATATTGCAAATACAAAGCAGTTACTTGACAAAACAAAGTCAAGTGCCGAATCGTCATTTAATGAACTTAAACTTTTAAATAATCAGATTAGTTATAGAGAAAAATTAGTTCAAAATTTTGACAATCAAATTCGTGGTGCCGAATTAAAAATTAAAGAAAAACAAAATCAAATTGAAGAACTTAGCGAGGAAATAAAAACCTTGAAAGAACAATATAAAAAATTATTGCTCTACGCTTATAAACACAGAAATAAGTATGGGAAAATGATGTACATTTTTTCTTCTGAAAGTTATTATGAAGCTGTAAAACGAGCAAAATATTTAGAGAAAATACAAGATCTGGTCAAAAAACAATTTCTCGTAATTGAACAACATCAAAAATTGATTTCTGAAGAATTAAGTAATATCGAAAAAGAAAAACAGTACAAATCAAAAGTATTAGACGAAAAGAAAATTGAACGTGAACAAATTCTTGTCGATCAGCAAAAACAACAACTCATTTATCAAGATTTAAAAAGTCAAGAAAGTCAAATACTTGCTAAATTAAAAGAAGAAGAGCGAAAACGTGCTAACTTAAAAGTACAAATTGACGCTGCTATCAAAAAGGAAATTGCGGATGCAGAAGCTCGTCGTAAGAAGGCAGAAGCAGAAGCAAAAAAGAAAAACCCACCAAAACCTTCTACAACTACTACTACAAGTAGCAATGTAGAAACACCAACAAAAACAGTTGAATTACCTGAAACTAAGGAAAATGCTGCTTTGAGTAAGAGTTTTGAAGGGAATAGAGGTAAATTACCATGGCCAGTAGAAAAGGGAAATATAACTGAAGGTTATGGAAAAAATGCACATCCAACAATTCCTGGGTTATTTACCAATAATAATGGTGTCGACATTTCAGCACCTAAAAATGCTCAAGTAAGAGCTGTTTTTGAAGGAGAAGTGACTTCTGTAATGAACATTCCAGGAGCTGGAAAAGTTATTATTGTAAAACATGGAGATTACAGAACAGTTTATAGTAATTTACAAAGTTCATTTGTCAGTGTTGGATCAAAAATCACAACCAAACAAGTAATTGGGTCACTTACTTCAAGTGAAAATCAATCGCTTTCAAATGCTCACTTTGAAATTCATCAAGTTGTTGGATCGAATGTTACCAGTTTGAACCCAAGTTTATGGCTTGCAAAATAGATTTGCATTCACACACTAATTGATAATCTTTCTAAATAAGACCTTTGTTTTGAGTAAAAAGGTTAACTTTACGGTGTTTTCAAATATTAAATATGGAGAATTCAAAAAAGTTAACGCAAATTGGAAAGGGAATTGATGTAAAAGTCAAAATGGTTGAGGGTGATGAATTGCGATCTAAATTATTAGAACTTGGAATTACTTCTGGAAGCACACTTCGTATTTTATACACAGCTCCCTTTGGAGACCCTATTGCAGTTGATGTAGAAGGGTTTGTATTATCCCTTCGTAAATCAGAAGCAAGTTTAATTCAGGTTATTGCTTAATGCAATTCTAACTATTTCAAAAAATTAAGAAATGAAAATCGCCCTATTAGGAAATCCCAATACAGGAAAAAGTTCAATTTTTAATCTTTTAACAGGATTACGTCAACATGTGGGAAATTTCCCTGGAGTAACAGTTGATAAAAAAACGGGTACTTTAAAAATTGAGAATGAAAATCATACAATTATCGATTTCCCAGGAACTTACAGTATTTATCCTCATTCAGAAGATGAAAAGGTAGTTTATGATGTACTTTCATCTCCCAATCATACTGATTATCCAGATGTCGCAATTGTTGTTCTAGATGCATCAAATCTTCGAAGAAATTTGTTTCTATTTACTCAAATTTACGATTTAGGTCTTCCAACAGTTATGGTATTGAACATGATTGATATTGCTGATAAAGACAAATTAGAAATATCAATCGAAAAACTTCAGCAATTATTCCCAGAAGCTTCAATTGTTGCAAGTAATGCAAGAGTAAAGTTAGGAAAAGATCGAATTATTAAAGCAATTCAATCTGTACAATCATCCAACGATAGAACTCCATTTCTTGATGGAGAAAAAATGGTTGAAATTGAAAATAAAAGTAAACAAGAAGAAGAAGCAGAAAAGCGATTTTCTAAGATTGATTCTGTAATTGATACAATCGTTACACAAAAACCTGAAAATAAAATTAGAGAAACAAAAAGTACTAAACTCGATAAGATTCTAACTCATCCTATTTTTGGTTATCTAATTTTTGCAGGAATTTTGATGACAATTTTTCAGTTTATCTTTTCGTTTGCAAGTATTCCAATGGATTTCATTGACGCTCAGTTTGGAGCTCTAGCAAGTTGGGTATCAACAAGTCTTCCTGGAGGTGTTCTGAATGACCTAATTTCACAAGGTATCATTCCAGGGATAGGTGGTGTAGTAATTTTTGTGCCGCAAATTGCAATATTGTTTTTCTTTTTAGCTGTGCTCGAAGAAACAGGTTATATGGCCAGAGCAGTATTCATTATGGACAGATTAATGCGTCCTTTTGGTTTAAATGGGAAAAGTGTAGTTCCACTTATGTCAGGTGTTGCTTGTGCAATTCCTGGTGTAATGGCGGCTAGAACGATCTCCGATTGGAAAGAACGATTGACAACAATTTTTGTTACTCCCTTGATGAGTTGCTCGGCTCGAATACCTGTTTATACTTTATTAATTACGTTAGTGATACCAAAATCGAAAGTATTTGGTCTAAATGTACAAGGACTTGTATTATTTGGATTATATCTGCTTGGAATAGTTGCAGCATTGGGTGTCGCTTTTGTTTTAAAACTAATTGTTAAATCAAAAAGTAAAGGCTATTTGATGTTGGAAATGCCTGCTTACAAACAACCTCGATGGGGAAATGTTGGGATAACTGTTTTGGAAAAGGTTAAGTTATTTGTCATCAATGCTGGTAAAATTATCCTAGCAATTTCAATCGTTTTATGGGCTTTAGCATCTTATGGACCTAGCGACAGAATTGAAAAATCAGTAGTAGCTGCTGAAAAATATGGTGAACAAAATTCATTAAGTGAGGAAGAATTAGCAGATTTAGTAGCAGGTACAAAATTAGAAAACTCATATATTGGAATTATGGGGAAGTCTATTGAACCTCTTATTAGCCCATTAGGATATGACTGGAAAATGGGAATTTCATTAATTACATCTTTTGCTGCAAGAGAGGTATTTGTAGGTTCACTAGCAACAATTTATTCCGTTCACGATGATGGTGCAGAAAATAAGCCATTAAAAGAAAAATTATTAAATGAAAAAAGAGCCGATGGCACACAAGTTTATACGCTTGCAACTGGTGTTTCTCTTATGGTATTCTACGTGTTTGCTATGCAATGTATGGCAACAATGGCAGTAGTGAAAAGAGAAACAGGAAGCTGGAAGTGGACTTTTATCCAATTATTTGTATTTGGAGCTTTGGCTTATTTTGGTGCGTTTTTATCATTTCAATTATTATCATAAATGCAAATTATTCTTGTTATATTGATTATTTCCGGGGCTGTTTTTTACCTATCAACTAAATTGATAAAACAATTTGGTAAAAAAAAGGAAGATGATTGTGGTTGCGGAAAATGTGGGTAATCAAGACAGTAACAATATAATTTTACCAATTCATTCTTATTTACATTACAATGCGTCAAAAACTCATCACTTCTGTAATCATTTGGACAGGTCTATACCCAGTCTTGTTATTAGTTTCAACAATCTTGCACCCATTTATTAAAGATTGGCATTTTGTTTTTAAAACAATGCTTACAACGATAATTGTAGTACCAATTATGGTTTTTTTAATAATTCCTTTAGTTACTAAACTTTTTAAATTATTGAAAATCGTAAAATAGATTAATCAAATAAGATTTTATTAAATAAAGCCCACAAATTACGATCTTCCATGCTAACTTGTTAAGTTGACAAAAAATATCTTTTATCTTTGTTGATTATCGATTTTGAAAGTAATAAATGATGACGCAACAAGAATTTAAAAGTGATATTGAACAAGGTATTCCGCTTAATATTCCACCTCGAAAAGAATATGATTCAACAATAAATCATGCTCCTAAACGAAAAGATATTCTAAGTATTGAAGAGAAAAAACTTGCAGTTAAAAATGCTTTAAGATATTTTCCAAAAGAACAACATTCTGAATTAGCTAAAGAATTTTCTGACGAACTAGAAACGTTTGGAAGAATTTATATGTTGAGATATCGACCAGATTATAAAATGTATGCTCGTCCAATTGATGAATATCCTGGTAAATCTAAGCAAGCGAAAGCAATCATGTTAATGATTCAAAATAATTTAGATTATGCCGTTGCACAACATCCACATGAATTGATAACTTATGGTGGAAATGGGGCTGTTTTTCAAAACTGGATACAGTATAGATTAACAATGAAGTATCTTTCTGAAATGACTGACGAGCAAACACTTGTTATGTATTCTGGTCATCCAATGGGATTATTTCCTTCTCATAAAGATGCTCCAAGAGTCGTGGTTACAAATGGAATGATGATACCTAATTACTCCAAACCAGATGATTGGGAGAAGTTCAATGCATTAGGAGTTACCCAATACGGACAAATGACTGCAGGTTCTTATATGTACATAGGTCCTCAGGGAATTGTGCATGGAACAACGATTACTGTATTGAATGGATTTAGAAAAATAAAAAAACCAACTTTAGGTGGATTATTTGTTACATCTGGATTAGGTGGAATGAGTGGTGCTCAACCAAAAGCAGGAGTGATTGCTGGTTGTGTTACTGTTTGTGCAGAGGTAAATCCAAAAATCACTAAAATTAGACATGAACAAGGTTGGGTAAATGAAATAATTGAATCGACAGATTTACTTGTTGAACGAGTTAAAAATGCAATTTCGAATAAAGAAATCGTATCCATTGCCTATTTAGGAAATATCGTTGATGTATGGGAAAAATTTGCGGAAACCGGATTACACATTGATCTAGGATCAGATCAAACTTCTCTTCATAATCCTTGGGCTGGTGGATATTATCCAGTTGGATTATCTTTTGAAGAAGCAAATAAATTAATGGCTGAAAATCCAGCTGATTTTAAAGAAAAAGTTCAAGAATCACTGGTTCGACACGTAAACGCAATAAATAAACATACTGCTAGAGGTACCTACTTTTTCGACTATGGGAATGCTTTTTTATTAGAAGCCTCTAGAGCAGGTGCAGATGTAATGGCTGAAAATGGCATTGATTTCAAATACCCTTCTTATGTACAAGATATTATGGGTCCAATGTGTTTTGACTACGGATTCGGTCCATTTCGTTGGGTTTGTACATCTGGAAAACCTGAAGATCTTAAAATTACTGATGAAATTGCTTGCGAAGTACTTGAGAATATCATGAAAAATAGTCCGGAAGAAATTCGTCAACAAATGTCGGATAATATCCAATGGATAAAAGGTGCACAAGAAAACAAACTTGTAGTAGGTTCACAAGCACGTATTTTATATGCAGATGCCGAAGGGAGAATGAAAATTGCAAAAGCATTTAACGATGCAATTCGCGAAAGAAAAATTGGAGACGTTGTACTAGGGAGGGATCATCATGATGTATCTGGAACTGATTCTCCATATAGAGAAACTTCTAATATTTATGACGGATCTCGCTATACTGCTGATATGGCTATACAAAATGTAATTGGTGATTCATTCAGAGGAGCAACCTGGGTTTCCATCCACAATGGTGGAGGAGTTGGTTGGGGTGAAGTAATCAATGGTGGCTTTGGAATGTTATTAGATGGTTCAAATGATGCTGAAAGAAAACTCAAATCTATGCTTCATTGGGATGTAAATAATGGAATTGCACGAAGAAATTGGGCAAGAAATGAAGGTGCAATCTCAACCATTAAAAGAGCAATGGAAATTGAACCAAATTTAAAAGTGACAATACCTGAATTAGTAGACGATTCGCTTATAAATAATTTATTTTAAAATAGTAAAAAGCAATAAAACAAAAAGGTCGAAAGAATTAACTTTCGACCTTTTTAAGTTTATAAACAGTAAAGATTATTTCTTAGAAATCTCTTCTAATTGTTCTTTGTCTGCTACAACCATTTTTTGGAATCTTCTAACACCTGTTCCCGCAGGAATCAAATGCCCAACGATAACGTTTTCTTTCAATCCTAATAAATGATCTTCTTTTCCAGCAACAGCAGCTTCATTTAATACTTTCGTTGTTTCTTGGAACGATGCCGCAGAAATAAACGATTGTGTTTGAAGTGATGCTCTTGTAATCCCTTGTAATAAAGGAGTAGATGTTGCAGGAACTGCATCTCTAGCGTCAACTAATTTTTTATCTGAACGTTTCAATTGTGAATTTTCATCTCTCAATTTACGAGCAGAAATTATTTGACCATTTCTCAATTCTGTAGAATCACCTGCGTCAACAACAACTTTCATTCCGTAGATAGCATCATTTTCTTCCATGATATCTGCTTTATGAATTGATTGACCTTCAAGGAAACGAGTATCTCCAGCATCAATAATTTCAGCTTTCAACATCATCTGACGAACAATAACTTCGAAATGTTTGTCATTAATTTTCACACCTTGTAAACGGTAAACCTCTTGAATTTCATTCACCAAATACTCTTGAACTTTTGTAGGCCCTTGAATATTTAAGATGTCATTCGGTGTAATCGCACCATCAGACAATGCTTGACCAGCACGAACGAAGTCATTTTCTTGAACTAAGATATGTTTAGAAAGAGAAACCAAATATTTACGTACTTCACCTGTTTTAGATGTAATAGAAATCTCACGGTTACCTCTCTTAATTTTACCATATTCTGCAATACCATCAATCTCAGATACAACAGCTGGATTTGAAGGGTTACGTGCTTCGAATAACTCGGTAACACGAGGTAGACCCCCTGTAATATCCCCTGTTTTACCCGCTTTACGAGGAATTTTTACTAGAATCTTACCGGCTTCAAGTACTTCACCTTCTTTAATTGAAATGTGAGCATCCACTGGTAAAGAATATTCTCTTAAAATTTCTTTCGTTTTTGGATCAATAATATGAATTGCTGGATTTTTCTTCTTATCTCTAGATTCAGTAATTACTTTCTCAGTAAATCCTGTTTGCTCATCGACCTCTTCACGGAAAGTAATACCTTCTTGAATACTATCAAATACAACTTTACCAGGAACTTCTGAAATAATTACCGCATTATAAGGGTCCCACTTACAGATAACATCACCTTTTTTAACCTTAGTGTTGCTTTCGATTTTCATCTCAGATCCATAAGGAATATTTGCATGCATAGCTACAATTCCTGTTTTCTCATCAATGATTCTCAATTCAGCAGAACGACCCACAACGATTTCAACTTTATTTCCATTAGCATCAACTGAAGAAATAGTTCTTAATTCGTCAATTTCTAATCTACCAGAAATTTTAGCTTTTAAATCTGAAACGTCAGCAATATTAGAAGCTGTACCCCCAACGTGGAATGTACGAAGTGTTAACTGAGTACCTGGCTCACCAATTGACTGAGCAGCAACTACACCAACAGAATCTCCATGTTGAGCGGATCTATGAGTAGATAGGTTACGTCCATAACATTTAGAACATACACCTCTTCTCATTTCACAAGTCAATACTGATCTGATTTCCACTTCATCAATTCCTGCATTATCAATAGCAGCAGCAACATCTTCAGAAATCAATTCTCCAGCAGCAACAATTAACTGATCAGTTTCAGGAACATATACATCATGAACAGAAGTACGTCCTAAAATACGATCATATAATGGTTCAACTATTTCATCATTTTTACGCAATGCAGTTGCATGTAATCCTCTCAAAGTACCACAATCATCAGCATTGATAACAACATCTTGAGCAACATCCACCAAACGACGAGTCAAATAACCCGCATCGGCCGTTTTCAAGGCTGTATCCGCAAGACCTTTACGAGCACCGTGTGTAGAAAGAATCGGGTTTTCGATAATTTCCTGACTTGTAGCACCAGATTTTTGAGGTTTTGCCATCAATCCACGCATTCCAGATAACTGACGAATCTGTTCTTTAGATCCACGAGCTCCAGAATCATACATCATGTAAATTGAGTTAAATCCTTGACGGTCGCTTTTCAACTGATCCATCAGTGTTTGTGTCAATCTAGAATTTGTATGTGTCCAAATATCAATGATTTGATTGTAACGTTCGTTGTTTGTAATAAGACCCATGTTATAGTTAGTCATAACTTCCTTAACATCGTCTTCTGCCTTTTCAACTAACTTAACTTTTTCTTTAGGGATAATAATATCATCTAAATTGAAAGACAAACCACCTTTAAATGCCATGTCATAACCCAATTCTTTGATTTCATCCAAGAATCTTGCAGCACGAGAAGTACCAGACACTTTTAATACATGTCCAATGATATCTCTTAATGCTTTTTTAGTCATTACATCATTGATAAATCCAGCTTCTCTTGGTACAACTTGGTTAAATAATACTCTACCACAAGTTGTATCAATCATCATCAACTCAGATTCACCATTTTCATTTAAATCGTAATCTTTTGTTTTGATATAAGCATGAAGATCTAATTTACCTTCATTGTATGCAATAATAACTTCTTCAGCAGAATAGAAAATACCTCCCTCACCTTTCACTATCTCAGTTTCTGTAGTTCTTTTACCTTTAGTGATATAGTAAAGACCCAAAACCATGTCTTGTGAAGGTACCGCAATTGGAGCTCCATTTGCAGGATTCAAAATATTATGTGAAGCAAGCATCAATAACTGAGCTTCCAAAATTGCTGCATTACCTAATGGTAAATGTACAGCCATCTGGTCACCATCGAAATCCGCGTTGAATGCCGTAGTTACTAATGGGTGTAAACGAATCGCTTTTCCTTCAATTAATTTAGGTTGAAATGCTTGAATACCCAAACGGTGCAAAGTAGGAGCACGGTTAAGTAATACTGGATGTCCTTTTAAAACACTCTCCAAGATATCCCAAACTACAGGCTCTTTTCTATCTACAATTTTCTTAGCTGACTTAACTGTTTTAACAATACCACGCTCAATCATCTTACGAATGATAAACGGTTTGTAAAGCTCAGCAGCCATATCTTTCGGTAAACCACATTCATGTAATTTCAATGTAGGTCCAACGACAATTACCGAACGAGCTGAATAATCCACACGTTTTCCTAACAAGTTTTGACGGAAACGACCTTGCTTACCTTTCAATGAATCTGAAAGTGATTTTAATGGTCTATTTGATTCCGTTTTAACCGCTGAAGATTTTCTTGAGTTATCAAATAATGAATCTACAGCCTCTTGTAACATACGTTTTTCATTACGTAAAATCACTTCAGGAGCTTTAATTTCAATCAAACGCTTCAAACGATTGTTACGAATAATTACACGACGATAAAGATCATTTAAATCTGAAGTCGCAAAACGTCCTCCATCTAGTGGAACTAAAGGTCTTAATTCTGGTGGAATAACAGGAACAACTTTTACAACCATCCATTCAGGACGGTTATCAATGCGCTCTTGAGACTCACGCATAGATTCAACAACTTGCAAACGTTTTAAAGCTTCATGTTTTCTTTGAACTGAAGTTTCAGTATTTGCTTGGTGACGTAAATCATATGAAGTTTGCTCCAAATTCATCAATCTCAACAAATCATAAAGAGCCTCAGCTCCCATTTTTGCGATGAATTTATTTGGATCTGCATCCTCTAAATATTGATTTTCTTTCGGAAGAGAATCTAGAATATCTAAATATTCCTCTTCAGTAAGGAAATCCATTTTTTGTAAAGAAGTTCCATCTACAGAAGACGCTAATCCTGGTTGAATAACCACATAACGCTCGTAATAAATGATTTGATCTAACTTCTTAGTTGGTAACCCTAATAAGTAACCAATTTTGTTTGGAAGTGAACGGAAATACCAAATGTGAGCTACTGGAACAACTAATGAAATATGTCCCATACGTTCACGACGTACTTTTTTCTCTGTTACCTCTACACCACAACGGTCACAAACAATTCCTTTGTATCGGATTCTTTTGTATTTACCACAGTGGCATTCATAATCTTTAACTGGTCCGAAAATTCGTTCACAGAAAAGACCATCACGTTCCGGTTTGTATGTACGATAGTTAATCGTCTCCGGCTTTAACACTTCTCCGCTAGATTGCTCTAAAATTACTTCAGGCGAAGCCAATGAAATTGTAATTTTATTAAAGCTACTTTGTTTTTTTGGTGTTTCTTTTCTAAAAGCCATGATAATGCTTGTTTCTTAATTCAAAATTAATCCAATGATACGTTAAGACATAATCCTCTCAATTCATGTAATAATACATTAAATGATTCAGGAATTCCTGGTTCAGGAATATTGTCTCCTTTTACGATAGCTTCGTACGCTTTTGCACGACCCATTACGTCATCAGATTTTACTGTCAATATTTCTTGTAAGATGTTTGCTGCACCAAATGCTTCTAGTGCCCAAACCTCCATTTCTCCAAAACGCTGACCTCCAAACTGAGCCTTACCACCTAATGGTTGTTGAGTAATCAACGAGTAAGGTCCGATAGAACGAGCATGCATTTTGTCGTCAACCATGTGAGATAATTTCAACATGTAGATGATACCTACAGTTGCAGGTTGGTGGAAACGGTCTCCCGTACCTCCATCATACAAGTAAGTTTTTCCAGAACGAGGAATACCAGCTTTATCACAGTATTCATCAATTTCTGATGGATGAGCACCGTCAAAAATTGGAGTAGCAAACTTAACTCCTAATTTTTCACCAGCCCAACCCAAAACAGTTTCATATATCTGTCCAAGGTTCATACGAGAAGGTACCCCTAATGGATTCAATACAATATCAACAGGTGTTCCATCTTCTAAGAATGGCATGTCTTCCTGACGAACAATGTTTGCAACAATTCCTTTATTTCCGTGACGTCCTGCCATTTTATCACCAACTTTCAATTTACGTTTTTTAGCAACATAAACTTTAGCCATTTTGATAATACCTGCTGGAAGTTCATCTCCAACTGAAATATGGAATTTCTTACGCTTATAAGTTCCTAGAATATCATTTGATTTAATTGTAAAGTTATGCAAAACACGACCAATCAATGTATTCAAACGAGCATCTGCAGTCCAACTAGTTGGGTTAATAATCGTGTAATCAATAGCAAATAAGTTCTTTTCAGTAAACTTAGATCCTTTTTTAATGATTTCTTCACGGAAATTATTGAATACACCAGCAGATTTCTCTTCACCAATAATTTTCAATAATTTATCAACTAATTGCTTTTTCAATACAGCATAATCTTTGTCAAAATCAGTATCAAGACTTTCCAAAATTGGTTTATCTTGAGCTTTTGCTTTACGATCTTTTACAGCTCTTGAAAATAATTTTTTATCAATAACAACACCTCTTAATGATGGTCCAGCTTTCAAAGATGCGTCTTTCACGTCACCAGCTTTATCACCAAAGATTGCTCTTAATAATTTTTCTTCTGGAGAAGGATCAGTTTCACCTTTTGGAGTAATCTTACCAATAAGGATATCACCTTCTTTAATTTCAGCACCAATACGAATCAATCCGTTTTCATCCAAATCTTTAGTAGCTTCTTCAGAAACGTTTGGAATATCAGAAGTTAACTCTTCCATTCCTCTCTTTGTATCACGTACTTCTAATGTATACTCATCAATATGAATTGAAGTAAACACGTCATCTCTTACAACTTTTTCAGAAATTACAATCGCATCCTCAAAGTTATAACCTTTCCAAGGCATGAAAGCTACTTTAAGGTTTTGACCTAAAGCCAATTCCCCTTGTTGTGTAGCATAACCTTCACATAAAACCTGTCCTTTTTCAACACGATCACCAGTTTTAACAATTGGTTTCAAGTTAATACAAGTACTTTGGTTTGTTTTTTGGAATTTAGTTAACTGATAACGTTTTTCTTCAGTTTCAAAACTTACTAATTTATCATCTTCAGTCCAGTCATATGTAATAACGATTTCATTCGCATCAACATATGTCACAACACCTGAACCTTCAGCGTTAACAAGTACTCTAGAGTCTCTTGCTACCAAACGCTCAATTCCAGTTCCAACAATTGGAGACGCTGGTTTCAACAAAGGAACAGCTTGACGTTGCATGTTAGATCCCATCAATGCACGGTTGGCATCATCGTGCTCTAAGAAAGGAATAGAAGAAGCTGCAATAGAAGCAATTTGATTTGCACCTACATCCATCAAACTTAATTGTTCTGGATTAACAAGTGGGAAATCACCTTCATATCTAGCTTTAACAAATTCAGTTAAGAATTGACCTTTTTCATCAACTACAGCATTTGCTTGAGCGATTGTTTTTTCATCCTCCTCTTCAGCAGTTAAATAAACAGGCTCTTCTTTTAAGTTAACTATACCTTTATCAACTGAACGATAAGGAGTTTCAATAAAACCAAGTTTATTAACCTTCGCAAATACACATAAAGATGAAATCAAACCAATGTTTGGTCCTTCCGGTGTTTCAATAGTACACAAACGTCCATAGTGAGTGTAGTGAACGTCACGAACCTCAAACCCTGCACGATCACGAGAAAGTCCACCAGGTCCTAGTGCAGACAAACGACGCTTGTGAGTTACCTCAGATAGCGGATTTGTCTGGTCCATAAATTGAGACAATTGGTTTGTTCCAAAAAATGAATTGATAACTGAAGAAAGAGTCTTCGCATTAATCAAGTCAATTGGAGTAAAGACCTCATTGTCACGAACATTCATACGTTCACGAATAGTTCTAGCCATTCTAGCAAGACCTACACCGAACTGAGAATATAATTGTTCACCAACAGTTCTAACACGACGATTAGATAAGTGGTCAATATCATCAACATCTGCTTTTGAATTGATTAATTCAATAAGATATTTAATGATTAAAATGATATCATCTTTAGTAAGTACTCTTGATTCTTCTGAATCACTAATACCTAATTTTTTATTTAATCTAAAACGTCCAACCTCTCCTAAATCATAACGAGTATCAGAGAAGAATAATTTTTCAAATACAGATTTTGCAGTTTCATAATCAGGTGGTTCTGCATTACGCAACTGACGGTAGATATGTTCAACAGCCTCTTTTTCAGAGTTTGAAGTATCTTTCTGTAAAGTGTTATATATAATAGTAAAATCAGTACTATTCGCATCTTCTTTATGAAGAATTATCGTTTTAACACCAGCATCAATAATCAAGTCAACATGTTCGTCCTCTAAGATTGTTTCACGATCTAAAAGAACTTCATTTCTTTCAATAGAAACAACTTCTCCTGTATCTTCATCTACGAAATCTTCAATCCAAGACTTCAATACACGAGCAGCTAGTTTTCTACCAACTAATTTTTTTAGTGCAGCTTTTGAAACTTTAACTTCATCCGCTAAACCAAATATTTCTAAAATATCTTTATCGCTTTCATAACCAATCGCACGGAAAAGAGTTGTAACAGGCAACTTTTTCTTACGATCGATATAAGCATACATTACATTGTTGATGTCTGTTGCAAATTCAATCCAAGAACCTTTGAAAGGAATTACACGAGCAGAATATAATTTTGATCCATTAGCATGTCTGCTTTGACCAAAGAATACTCCTGGAGATCTATGTAATTGAGAAACAATTACACGTTCAGCACCGTTAACAACAAAAGACCCCTTAGGAGTCATGTAGGGAATCGTACCCAAATATACATCTTGAACAATCGTTTCAAAATCTTCATGTTCAGGGTCTGTACAATATAGTTTTAATTTCGCTTTAAGCGGAACACTATAAGTTAAACCACGTTCGATACACTCTTCAATAGTGTATCTTGGAGGATCGATGAAGTAATCCAAAAACTCCAAAACAAACTGATTACGAGTATCAGTGATTGGGAAGTTTTCTGCAAATACTTTAAATAATCCTTCACTTTCACGATTTTCTGGAGTTGTTTCCAACTGAAAAAATTCTTGGAAAGATTTTAACTGAATATCCAAAAAATCAGGATAATCAAATTGAGCTTTGCCAGAAGCAAAGTTTACTCTTGTTGATATGTTACTTGATGTTGCCAATGTCAAACGTTTTTGTATATGAAAATGGGCATTTTAGCGTAGTTTACGCATTAAAATAGGAATAGGCACCCCGAAAAATCGGGACGCCTTCCTGTGTTATAAAGTAAAAATTACTTAATCTCAACTTCAGCTCCAGCCTCTTCTAAAGATTTTTTAAGACCTTCAGCCTCATCTTTAGAAACAGCTTCTTTCAATGTAGCAGGAGCTCCATCAACTAATTCTTTAGATTCTTTCAAACCTTGACCAGTTAATTCTTTTACTAATTTAACTACAGCTAATTTGTTAGCACCTCCTGATTTCAAGATAACAGTAAATTCAGTTTGCTCAGCTGCTGCATCACCAGCACCTCCACCAACTGCTGCTACAGCTACAGCTGCTGCTGCTGGTTCAATTCCGTACTCATCTTTCAAGATAGTAGCTAATTCGTTAACTTCTTTAACTGTTAAGTTAACTAATGTTTCTGCGATTTGTTTTAAATCTGCCATTTTATACAATTTTAAAAAGGTTCAAATAATAATTTAATAAAACTATGCTCTTTCTTCGAGCGTTTTAAGGATTCCAGCAATCTTACCTCCTTGCCCTTTAAGAGCAGAGATAACATTTTTAGCAGGACTTTGAAGCAACCCGATGATATCGCCAATAACTTCTTCTTTGCTCTTAATCGCAACAAGCGCATCCAATTGGTTGTCACCAATAAAGATTGCTTCTTCGATGTAAGCACCCTTCAACATAGGTTTAGGGTTTTTAGCACGGAAGTCTTTGATCAATTTTGCAGGAGCATTTCCTACCTCAGCGAACAAGACAGAAGTTGATCCAGCCAAAACTGTTGGTAAATCACCAAAGTTTTTACTTTCAACTTTCTCAAATGCCTTAGCTAGTAAAGTGTTTTTTACAACACGAATACCGATATTTTGCTGAAAACATTTTCTTCTTAACTGATTGATAACTTCAACTGTCAAATCTGCTGTATCCGCCAGATAGATCACATTAGCGTCATTTAACTGAACCGCTAATTCGTCTATATACTTTGCTTTTTCTTCTCTATTCATTATAAATCAGTTTTAAGCAACAACAGACTTAGCATCAATTTGTATACTTGGGCTCATTGTTGCACTCAAGTAAATACTCTTGATATAAGTTCCTTTTGCAGCAGACGGTTTTAATTTAATAAGCGTTTGAATCAACTCATTAACGTTGTCTTTGATTTTATCACCACTGAAACTAGCACGACCAATTCCAGCATGGATATTACCATATTTATCAACTTTAAAGTCAATTTTACCCGCTTTTACTTCTTCAACAGCTTTAGCTACGTCCATAGTAACTGTTCCTGTTTTTGGATTTGGCATTAAACCTCTTGGTCCTAAAATACGACCTAAAGCCCCTACTTTACCCATTACAGATGGAACAGTGATGATAACGTCGATGTCAGTCCAACCACCTTTGATTTTTTCGATATAATCGTCTAATCCAACGTGATCAGCTCCTGCAGCTTTAGCTTCTGCTTCTTTGTCAGGAGTACACAACACCAAAACACGTACATCTTTTCCTGTACCATGAGGTAGAGCAACCGTACCACGAACCATTTGGTTTGCTTTACGAGGATCTACACCCAAACGAACAGATACATCAACAGACGCATCAAATTTAGTAGTTGAAATTTCCTTAACTAAATTACTAGCGTCAGCTAAAGCGTAAGATTTGTTGAAATCATATTTCGCCAAAATCTCTTTTCTTTTTTTAGATACTCTTGCCATAACTACTAGTTTTTAGATTTAGGTTCTTCACCACCTTTAACAGTAACTCCCATGCTACGTGCAGTACCTGCAACCATAGACATTGCTGAATCAACTGTGAAACAATTTAAGTCCGGTAATTTGTCTTCAGCTATCGTACGAATCTGGTCCCAAGAAATAGATCCGATTTTAGAACGATTAGGTTCTCCAGATCCTTTTTTGAACTTACCAGTTTCAAGAATTTGAAAAGCTGCCGGCGCTGTTTTTAATACAAAATCAAATGATTTATCACTGTAAACAGTGATAGCAACTGGAACTACTTTTCCTGCCTTATCTTGTGTTCTAGCATTGAATTGCTTACAGAACTCCATGATGTTTACCCCTTTAGAACCTAAAGCAGGTCCAACTGGAGGAGCAGGATTGGCAGCACCACCTTTGATTTGCAATTTAATCAAGCCTGATACTTCTTTTGCCATTGTATTTATATTATGTAGTCAAACATGAGTATTAACGGGAAGCTTTAGTCGTTACTCACTCCTACGGGTTAAAAAACTTATTTATATTTCCTTTTCAACTTGCATATAGCTAAGTTCTAGCAAATTCTTTCTACCGAAAATTTTCACCATAACTTTAAGTTTCTTTTTCTCTTCATTAATTTCTTCGATTGTACCAGAGAAATTGTTGAAAGGTCCATCGATAACTTTAACAGACTCACCAATAACGTAAGGAATTTTCATTTCCTCTTCCGTTTCTGACAACTCATCAACTTTACCAATGATTCGATTTACTTCTGCTAAACGCATAGGAACAGGCTCACCACCTTTTTCAGTTCCTAAAAACCCAATAACATTGGGAATACTTTTAATAACATGTGATACCTCACCCACTAATGCAGCTTCAATTAAGACATATCCAGGAAGATAAGCACGTTCTTTACTTATTTTTTTCCCGTTTCTCATTTGAAAAACTTTTTCAGTAGGAATCAATACCTGATCAACATAATCTCCTAATTTTAAACGAGAGATTTCAAGATCTAGATATTCTTTAACTTTTTTCTCTTTACCACTTACAGCTCTTACAACGTACCAACGTTTTTTGATCTCACCCATTTTAAAGAAATATTTTAGAATCCACTATAAATGAAACCAAGAAGACCTTTCCAAAATGATGTATTATCATTTGATTGTGGAACAATACCAAACGCATAATCCATAAAAAATATTATTAATGAAAATATGACAGAGGCGATTACAACAACAATTGTATTACTTTGTAATTCTTTCCATGTTGGCCACGTTACATTATGTACCATTTCGGTAACTGTCTCGCTAATATAATTTTTTACTTTTGACACCCTTGTTTGATTTTAAAGTTGCACGGGCTGTAGGATTCGAACCCACGACCAATGGTTTTGGAGACCACTACTCTACCAGCTGAG
>DAIOWV010000011.1:41278-56821 GCA_036758285.1 Taishania sp.
GTAGGATTCGAACCCACGACCAATGGTTTTGGAGACCACTACTCTACCAGCTGAGCTAAGCCCGTGTATAATTAAGAGGAAGTCGAAACTTCCTCTTTATAAGTTATTGAGTATTACTCAACGATTTCAGTAACTTGACCAGCACCTACAGTTCTACCACCTTCACGGATAGCGAAACGTAATCCTTTGTCCATCGCAACTGGTACGATTAAGTTTACTTGGATTGAAACGTTATCACCTGGCATAACCATTTCACGTCCGTCAGTTAAGATGATTTCACCTGTAACGTCAGTTGTACGGAAATAGAATTGAGGACGGTATTTGTTATGGAATGGAGTGTGACGTCCACCTTCTTCTTTTTTCAAAACATAAATCTCAGCTTTGAAAGTTTTGTGTGGTTTAGTTGAACCTGGTTTACAGATAACCATCCCTCTTTTGATTTGAGACTTATCAATACCACGTAATAACAATCCTACGTTATCACCAGCTTCACCTCTGTCCAAAATTTTACGGAACATCTCAACCCCAGTTACAGTAGACGTTAATTTTTCGTCACCCATCCCTAAGATATCAACTGATTCTCCTGAATTGATAATACCAGTTTCAATACGTCCAGTTGCAACTGTACCACGACCTGTAATCGTAAATACGTCTTCAACTGGCATCAAGAACGGCTTGTCAATTTCACGTGGAGGCAATTCGATCCAAGTATCAACAGCATCCATCAAATCGTTTACTGTAGCTACCCACTGATCTTCTCCATTTAAAGCCCCTAATGCAGAACCTTGAATAACTGGAGTATTATCACCATCGTACTCATAGAAAGAAAGTAACTCTCTAATTTCCATTTCAACCAATTCTAATAATTCAGAATCATCAACCATATCCACTTTGTTCATGAATACAACCATTCTAGGAACACCTACTTGACGTCCTAAAAGGATGTGCTCACGAGTTTGAGGCATTGGTCCATCAGTTGCAGCAACAACCAAGATAGCACCATCCATCTGAGCAGCACCAGTTACCATGTTTTTCACATAGTCAGCGTGTCCAGGACAGTCAACGTGTGCATAGTGACGGTTTTTTGTTTGATACTCAACGTGAGAAGTGTTAATTGTAATACCACGCTCTTTTTCCTCTGGTGCATTATCAATAGAAGAGAAATCGCGTTGTTCAGCCAAACCTTGAGATGCCAATACGCTAGAGATAGCAGCAGTCAAAGTAGTCTTTCCGTGGTCTACGTGTCCAATTGTTCCAATGTTTACGTGTGGCTTGGAACGGTCGAAATTTTCTTTAGCCATTATTTATTTGTTACTTAGTTAATAAAAAAACAATCCATTATATATACCAAAATTCACCCAACAATTGGATGAAAATCAATCAAACTCTCGAGCCAATGACGAGAATTGAACTCGTGACCTCTTCCTTACCAAGGAAGCGCTCTACCCCTGAGCTACACCGGCCTTAAAAGCGATTTAAGTATATTGAGCGGGAGACGAGATTCGAACTCGCGACCCTCAGCTTGGAAGGCTGACGCTCTACCAACTGAGCTACTCCCGCTTGTATTTTTTTTGGTGGGAGGAGCAGGATTCGAACCTGCGAAGACATAGTCAGCAGATTTACAGTCTGATCTCGTTGGCCGCTTGAGTATCCTCCCAAAAAAATATAGTGTATAAAATAAGAGCCGATAGAGGGACTCGAACCCACGACCTGCTGATTACAAATCAGCTGCTCTAGCCAGCTGAGCTACATCGGCTTATTTTAACATTTTCAATACTTAAAGAACTTTCAAAACCAATTTTCACAAATCGGTTTGCAAAGATACATAAGAATTCTATTTCTGCAAGAGAAAAAATAATTTTTTTTAAGTTTTTTTATTACTTGGCAAGCAAATCAAAACACATTAAGACTTAACATCCAATAAAACAATGATTTAAATGAAATTAGTTTTTTATCAATTCAAAAAGCTCATTTAAATTTGGAGAGATTATTATTTCAATTCTCCTGTTTTTCGCTTTATCATTTGGATCAACAGGGATGAACTCTGATCTACCGCCAGCCATTAGTTGTTTAGGATTCATTTTAGAGTTCGCTAATAAAATTTCGATTACTGAAGTAGATCTTAAAACTGATAATTCCCAGTTGTTCTTTGGATGTGAAGCGCTAGTTAATTTATCAGTATCAGTATGGCCTTCTACAATTATCTCGAGATCTTTTTCATTTTCTAAAACTTTAGATAATTCAATCAACGCTTTTTTACCTTCTTCTTCGACTTTAGTACTACCAGATGCAAATAAAAGTTTTGCTTCCAAACTAACATAAATCTTTCCATTTTTCTCTTTTACTGTCAATCCTTTGTTTTCGAATCCTTTTAAAGCATTCGCAACTTTTTGTTTCAAGACTTTAGCAGCTTGTTCTTGACGAGCAATCATTTCTTCTAGTTCATTAACTCTTTTTTCTCTTTCTACTAAAAGCTGTTGCTTATTTTTAAGTTCATTTTCTAAACTGGTTAACTCGTCTTGTTTTCTTTGCAATTCCAAACTTTTAGCGTCTAAATCTGCTTGTAAGGTTGCTGTTTTTCTTTCGCCTGACGAACGATATTTATCAAATTCTGTTTCAAGTGTGCCAAGATGAGAAGCCATTTTATCATAACGACTTTGTAGTTCTCTATAATTATTTCCTAAAAGTGTTGTGTCATTTTTAAGTTTATCAACTTCTTTCGTCAAAATATCTTTTCTTGTTTGCAAATCAGCAACCATTCCTTCGCTTGTAATGGTTCTGCTTTTGTACGACTCTAGTTCTTCACTACATTTTTTTTCACGCTCTAGTAATTCATTGTATTTTTTAGAAGGTACACATGAATAAAAGATAACAGAGATCATTAAAAATAAAACAGTATTTCTCATGGAGCAAATGTTTAACGAATTAATATAATTAATAGTTTAAAAGATTAATTGTAAAAAACCATCTTAAAAAACTTTCTAAAATTCGTTAGTATTTAGCTTAAATAAAACCTAAATAGAATAACTTGTTAACAATTAAATATTAATTACATGTATTTCAACATGCTAAAACAAAGTATCTCGTCTTTGACTATCTAATTTTAACAGGATGAAAAACATCGCAGAGAACGACATCATAGAGGATCCTCCATAACTAAAAAAAGGAAGAGGAATACCAATTACAGGAACAAATCCTATATTCATTCCAATATTAATGGCAAAATGATAAAATAATATCATTCCAACAGAATAGGCATACACTCGATTGTAAACAGTTCGTTGTCGTTCGGCAATATGCAATATTCTTAATAATAAAAAAAGATAAAGCCCCATTAAAACAGATGTGCCTAAAAAACCCCATTCTTCTGCAAATGGACAAAAAATAAAATCTGTTTCACTCTCAGGAACATGATTTGATTCAACAGAGGAAAGTGTAGCCTTTCTATAACCCTTTCCAAGCAATCCTCCAGAACCAACAGCTGTCATAGCTCTGTTCCTATTGTAATCTTCACCATCACGTTGATCTTCTTCATTTAATCCGAGGAGTAATTCAATTCTACTTTTTTGATGAGACTTCAAAGAAGAAAAAACTGTCGAAATTGAGGCTGATAAAAGTGAAAACACTCCAAACATTAAAACTGCTACTAAAAGTAATTTCCTTCCACTTCTATTCCCTACAATTCTTCTTCCAATAACATAAAAAAGTAAAGAAAGAATAAAATAAAATGCGATAATAGCATATAGAGCCGGGATTTCGTAAAGCCCTAAAAATGCCATATCAAAGGTTGACTTACTCAACAGTAATGTTAGAACAGATAAAATTATTAATACAAATAGCAAAGGAATGAAATGTGTTCCAAGCC
The DNA here is from genome assembly GCA_036758285.1 of Taishania sp. Lineage (GTDB taxonomy): Bacteria > Bacteroidota > Bacteroidia > Flavobacteriales_D > Crocinitomicaceae > Taishania. Next base: position 45,144 of record DAIOWV010000011.1, read on the forward strand.
ATGTTTTTTTAAACTTAACACCTGGTATGGAATTGACCAATGACAAGACAATTGGATCAAATGTTATTCCTTCACGATACAAGACAAAAAAGAATGCTGTATATACAACAAAGGTTCCAGCATCTGGCTGAAGAATAATCAGAATCATTGGAATTGCTATAATAGCAAGGCAAACCAATACATTCGTAATACTTTGTTGTTTAATATTAATCTGATTAATATAACTTGCTAGTAATAAAGCCGTTCCTATTTTTGCAAATTCGGCAGGTTGAATACCAAACGAACCAACACCTAGCCAAGCTCTGGCACCATTTATTGGTGGTGTAAAAAGTACGACAATTAAAAGTAATAATGTTCCTATGTAAATTGGTATTGCAAATTTTCGATAAATTTCAGAATCAATTAAAAACACGACAAGACCTAAAAACAATCCAATTCCAATCCACATTATTTGGCGGCCATACAGCATGGAAAAATCTATAATACTTGGATGGTCTTTGTCATAGGCAGTAGAATATACTGTCATTAATCCCATAAATAGAATAGAGAAAAAAGCTAATAAAATTGGCCAATCGATATTACTAGTAAGTTTTTCGTCTTTTCTCATCACTTAATCTTATCAAGAACTGCTTCTAATACTCTTTTTTCTTTTTCGGTATCTTTGACCTCACCATTAATAAACTTTTCCATCATGAGACTTGCAATAGGAGCTGCCCAGGTTCCACCAAAACCTGCATTTTCAACAAACACGGCTATTGCAATTTTAGGATTATCCATTGGTGCAAAAGCGATAAAAACAGAATGGTCTTCACCGTGGGGGTTCTGAGCTGTTCCAGTCTTTCCACATACTGTTATTCCTTCAATTTTCGCTCTACGTGCCGTACCACCAGCTTCATTAACAGCCATTCTCATTCCTTCGACAACTGGTCTATAATATTTTGAATCTACTTTTGTATAATGTTTTACTTTAAATTGCTCTAACGGTCCATTGTCACCAATTGATTTGACTATATGTGGAGTAATGTACCAGCCTCTATTCGCCATAATAGCTGCTAAATTACCCATTTGTAATGGTGTAAGTTTTACTTCTCCTTGACCAATAGAGTTAGAACGAATAGTGGAAAAGGCCCATTGATGGCGACCATAAGGTCTCCTTTTCGAAGGAAATAAATTATTGTAATAATTTGGATCTGGAATTAATCCAGGGCGAATAGCTGCAATGTCTGAATCCAATTTTTCACCCAAACCAAAACTATGTAAATAATCTGCCCATTTGGTTAAACCAATTTCTGCATCTACAAATGCATTTTTACTTTTTCCTTGTTGAAGAATTTTTCTTGTAACATAATAAAAATAGGGATTACAAGACATCTGAATTCCTTTTGCTACACTTGTTGCTGTTGGGTGTGAATGGCAACCAACCATACTTTGTGTACATGGGAAAGATGCGTTTTCATCAATAACACCTTCCTGCATACCTATTAAAGCCTGAGTTAATTTAAAGATTGAACCAGGTGGGTACTCTGCTTGTAAAGGCCGAGGAAAAAGAGGCTTTTTAGGATCATTAACTAAAATTGGATAATTTTTTGCGATGTTTGATTTACCAACAAATAAATTAGGATCGTAAGAAGGAGCCGAAACCATTGCTAAAATTTCCCCAGAAGATGGTTCAATAGCAACAATACATCCCATTTTGTTTTTCATTAATTGTTCGCCATATACTTGTAAATCAATATCCATTCCAAGTGTTAATGGATCAGCTTGAATTGCAGTCGTGTCATATTTACCACCTGCATATGATTCAATTACATTATTTAAAGCAGATGTTACAATATAATGCACACCTTTTCTTCCTCGTAATTCTCGTTCGTAATATTTTTCAACACCCGCTTTACCGATGTTATCCCCTGAACGATAAAAACGATCCTTCTCGATTTCGGATTGATTTGTTTCAGCTAAATAGCCTAAAATATTAGCGCCACCTGAAAAAGGATAATCTCGCATACTGGTTACTTCTTCATAGAACCCAGGAAAACGATCTAAATGAGGTGCTATATGAGCGATTTCTTCAGCTGTCAGTTCTTTTAAAAACACATATGGTCTTTCTCTTCGATATCTGGGAACGTCTCTAATACCTGTTTTAGGATTTTTATCGTATCCTTCTCTTACTTTAATCTCTTCAAATCGTTGTTTAACTTGGTCAACAGTCATTCCAACAAGCTTCCCAAATTCTAATGTATCTAAATCAACAATTTCTTTTTCAATGAATTTTAAGTTGTAATATGCTTTATTCGATACGACTTTTTTACCATTCCTATCAAACATTGCTGCTCTAGGAGGTGTAATAAGTCTTCTTTTTTCAGCAATTTCTTGAGCTCTTAATTTCCATTGTTCATCAACAACTTGCATTTGAAAAAGACGCAAGATGTAAACAATTCCAATAATGGAAATGAAAATTGTAATGACATATTTTCGATTGTCGAAATTCATTTAATTGCTCTTTTTTTGAGAAATAAAAATTGAAGTAATACAACAAGTAAATAAGAAATCGGGGCTGATAAAACTAATTTTCTAAGTACATATACTAACTCACTAAATTTAAATACTTCCATAAAAAAGAACCAAAGATGGTGCATTAACAGAAGTGTACCAAAACAATAGAAAAACCACAGTTGTCCCATTACATAGATTGAACCTTCTTTTGAAGGATCATATCCATCTCTTGGACTAAACAATTTAAAAATAATAGGCCTGAATAACGCAAAAATTAACAATGCTGAGGCATGTAATCCACCTGTATTTGAAAAAATATCTATCGAAATTCCCATAATAAAAGCTAAGACCAATAATAAAACTGAATTTGTATTAAAAGGCAATAACATTATGAAAATGGGGTAAATCATAGGATGAATTCCTAATCCTACTTCAAGTTGATTAAAAACAAGTGTTTGAAGTAAAATCAAGAGTACAAATCGTAAACTATGTATTAAAAATATTTTCATTATTTAGGATCTTCGGGTATTAAAGATTCAAGTTTTCTTTGTTCTTCAGCTAAAATGTTTCTTACGACATAAACTCTTTGCAATCTTCTATAATCTTCAGAAAAAAGGATAGAAACATCCCAAAATGCTTCTCCTTCTACATTTTTTAATTTTTCAACTTTTCCAACAGGAATGCCTTTAGGAAACAAACCTGTACCTTCTCTTGTTATAATCTTTGTCCATTTTTTAATCTCCAAATCATTTGAAATACCAGAAACTGAACCTCTTCTTGGATCTACTCCATCCCATTTTAAAAGTCCGTATAACCCCATTCCATCAACTATAACACTAATATTAATGTCTTTGGTTAAAACAGATTTAATAATAGAATGATATTCACTACATCTATGAACTACACCTACTACACCGTTATCAGAAATTACACCAAGACCTTTTTCAATACCATGAACTGTACCTGCATTAATAGTGAAATAATTATTTCTTTTTTCAACTGTTGAATTAATCACTTCAGCTGGTATGTAATCATATTTTTGTTTGTAAAGTGTGTCGTTAATATTAAAAATACGTTTGCCTTCGTGAATAAAACTTTGTGGTAACTGTGACATTAACTCAGCATTGTTTTTTTGAAGTACATCGTTAGTATGGCTTAAATTCAATTGTTTTGTCAAGGAATATCTAACCTCCCAAATTTTTGAATTCATCGCAGAAGCAGTTGTTAAGTACTGAGAACGAGGATAGAAGAAAAAAGAAAAATACAAAGAAAGTGCAATCGATTGCAGAATAGCAAATACCAAAAAGATTTGAAATCGTCTTAAAAAAGCAATGAGATTACGCATAATTTACAAAGATAATAAAGCATAGACATTTAAATGAAATTTTGAAAATACTTTTAAATTTTATTCAAAAAAGTATCGATTATGAGAAATTTATAGACCTATTTCAGTTAAAGGATCCCAATAAACATCAGAAAAATTCAAAATTTTATCATCTTTAATAATTAAGCCTTCTTTCTCAAGAGATTTTTGCATTTCGTCAATTTCAGAAAAATGAAACTTCCCTGTCAATACACCATTTCGATTCACAACACGATGTGCTGGTATATCTTTCTGCCCGTGGCAAGCATTCATAGCCCAGCCTACCATTCGTGATGAAGAGGCTGTTCCTAATGCTTTTGCAATCGCTCCATACGAAGTAACTCGACCTGTTGGAATAAGACGAACGATATCATACACCTTTTCATAAAAATCGGTGTATTTTTCATTTAATTTCAAGATTATCTATTCTACTGTTACTGACTTCGCAAGATTTCTAGGCTGATCAACATTACAACCTCTCATTATCGCAATATAATATGACAATAGTTGTAAAGGAATCGTTGCTAAAAGTGGAACTAAATGTTCATTTGAAGCAGGGATTTCAATCACTTGATCTGCAATTGCTTTCACCTGTACATCTCCTTCTGTAACAATTGCTACAACTTTTCCTTTTCTAGCTTTAACTTCTTGAATATTGGAAACAACTTTTTCATAAGAATGACCTTGAGTTGCAATTACAAAAACAGGCATTTCCTCATCAATCAATGCGATTGGACCATGTTTCATCTCTGCTGCTGGATATCCTTCTGCGTGGATGTAAGAAATTTCTTTTAATTTAAGTGCTCCTTCTAATGCAACAGGAAAACAATTTCCTCTACCTAGATAAAGTGCATTTGATGCATTACTATAAATAGACGCTATTTCTTGAATCAATTTATCTGAAGAATCTAACAAACGTTGTACTTTATCCGGAATTGCTTCTAATTCTGCTAATAATGTTCGATAGTGAGATTCACTAATTGTTCCTTTTTTATGAGCTAATCTTAACGCCAACAAAGTAAGAACTGTTACTTGAGCAGTAAAAGCTTTCGTAGAAGCTACACCAATTTCTGGTCCTGCATGCGTGTATGATCCTGCATCAGTAATTCTTGAAATTGAAGAACCAACAACATTACAGATTCCTAAAATGGTAGCACCTTTTGATTTTGCTAATTCAAGTGCTGCTAATGTATCTGCTGTTTCTCCAGATTGTGATACTGCAATTACAATATCATTTTCATTAATAATCGGATTTCTATACCTAAACTCACTAGCATATTCAACTTCAACGTTGATTCTAGCCAAATCTTCGATTAAATATTCTCCAACTGTACAAGCATGCCAAGAAGTACCACAAGCAACCATAATTAATCGAGGTGCTGCAATCAGTTTATTTTCATAATCTTTAATTCCTCCAAGAGAAACCCAACCTTCAGTAACATTTAATCTACCTCTGAAACAATCACGAATTGATCGAGGTTGCTCATGAATCTCTTTCAACATAAAGTGCTCATATCCACCTTTCTCCAAGGCTTCTAATTGAAGTTCTAATTGTTGAATGTAAGGTATTTTTTCTTCGCTACTATCAATGTTATAAACTTTTAATCCTTCATTTCGATCAATAATTGCAATATCTTTATCATTAAGATAAACAACATCTTTCGTGTATTCAACGATTGGTGTAGCATCAGATGCTAAATAAAAATCATCATCAGATCCAATTCCAACAACTAAAGGGCTACTTTTTCTAGCAGCTACCAATTGATTTGGATTGTCTTTAGAAAGTACAACAATAGCATATGCTCCAACAACTTGTCCTAATGCCAATCTTACAGATTCAGCTAAAGAAACATCTGTCTTCTTTTTAATATCATCGATTAAATGAACCAATACTTCTGTATCTGTTTCACTATTAAAAACATATCCTGCTTTAACAAGTCCTTGCTTTAAAACATCATAATTCTCAATAATTCCATTATGAATTAAAGCGATAGAACCATCTCCTGAAAAATGTGGGTGTGCATTTACATCATTTGGTTCACCATGAGTAGCCCAACGAGTGTGACCAATACCAATTGTTCCTGTAATATCTTTATCTGCAGAAAACTCTTCTAAATTAGCCACCTTACCTTTTCTCTTATAGATATTAAGATCATTGTTAGCATTTAAAAGTGCAATCCCAGCACTATCATAACCACGATATTCTAGACGTTTAAGTCCATTAACAACAACTGGGTACGCCTGTTTTTTTCCAATATAAGCAACAATTCCACACATAATTAAAATTCAGTATAAGTTATTATTAATCTCGGTTTTACTTTTTTGTCCGATAAAGGTCCGTTAAATACAACCCTATCAAGAGAAGATATAAAATTACCTGGTGACACTTTAAACACTGGATCATCTTGTACACCAACCACATAATCCTGTACAAAACCTTTTAAATTCACTGTATATCCTTTAATATAAGGATCATAATTTGCAAATAAATCTACCGAATTGTTTGACAAGATAATTGTAGGTGCGTAGGTGAACTTTGATCCGCTTAAAAATTGTATTGGCAACTGTAAAACAGCTGAATGAATAACAATATTTTTAGGTAATTGATTTAAAGTTGGAAATTCAACAACTCCACTATATAAACCAGATTGTGCATAAAATTCTGTTTGTCCTAAATTAGCATCGGCCAGAACAGAAGCAATTCTTTTACCTGAATTATTGATTTTATATCTATTATAATCAATACAATCATTATTAAAGATAAGACTAAAAGGAGGTCGGCTTTCACCAGCTTCTTTGTAATAGATAATAATTCGTGAATCTTGATCCAATAAATTAAAATAGCCTACCATTCCACTTCCCACAGCTGGAGCAACTCCATTCGTTTTAACATATAATCCTTTTAAATAATTTGAAGAAAATAAATTGTTATTCCCAAACTCAGCAGGAAAATTTGTTGCATCTTGAATAATTTGTAATGCTTTAGCTGGTTTTAATGGAATTCTTAATTGAGTTGCAACAGTATCAGAGCCAATAACAGTAATTCCATTTGGATTTATATCCAAATAGCCTGATCCATTAACCCAATTTTCTGTTTTAGTTTGTAAATCTTTACTTGTATAGTAACTTGAATCCGCATACATTCGCTCATCAAGTTCATAAACTTCCAACGTTTGTTTTCCATTGTAACCGTAACTACCAGCATATTCCATTGCCAAAACAAACGAGTCAATTGTAATATTTGCAATATTTCCAAAATTAGGATTTAGTCCAGCTAAACGAACTTGTGTGTAAAAACCTAAATCAACGATACCAAATTCTGGATCATTAATAATCCCTAGCAACCCATACCTTGGATTTGAAGCTTTAATTGAGTCATTGATTGTGGTATACGTTTTTATTGAAAACGTATCAATTCCGCCCGAACTAAGCAAACTACCTTGATCGTACGCTTTACCACCTAGTAAATTGTCTTTTTTCTTGCAACTACTAACTGTGAAAGTTATTGTTGCCAAAAACAAAAAAGCAGCGAAAAGGACACTACCTTTTCGCCACCTAGAAAAAATGTTTTTAAACATAAAACTATATAAGTACTTCTTCAATTATTTTATCAAAAAATTCGGATAACACTTTGTTTTGATTTTCTTCTGGCACAAAATCTTGTTTTGTACATGAAAGACCTTCAAATATTTTTCTTAATTCAGGACTAAGATTTTCTGAAGCAACATTAACTCCGTCAACATATTTCAACATGTTTTCAGTTACAGAATAAAAATCTGTTTTGTCAAAATCACTCAAAGACTCTTTGTCTATTCCGTCAAATTTAAGTTTTTCAGACAATCTCTCATCCCAATTTTTGTTAAACTCGTTATTATACATACTGTATACAACTTTAGTCTCAGCAAAATGAGGATCTTTACTATAAATCTTTTTCAAATACAATCCCATTGGAATCGTCATCCAACCGTGACAATGTATCACATCTGGTTGCCATCCCAATTTTTTAACCGTCTCCAAAACTCCTCTACAGAAAAAGATTGATCGTTCATCATTATCTTTAAACTCAACGTTATTATCATCTAAAACGTTGGTTTTTCTTTTAAAGTATTCATCGTTATCAATAAAATACACTTGCATTCTCGCTTGAGCAATTGAAGCTACTTTTATTATTAAAGGATGGTCATTATCATCGATAACAATGTTCATACCTGACAAACGAATAACTTCATGTAACTGATGTCTTCTTTCATTAATGCTTCCAAATCGTGGTGCAAAAACTCTGATTTCTTTTCCTGATTCTTGTATAGACTGTGGTAGTCTTCTAGCAGTAGTTGCTATTTCTGACTTAGGTAAGAATGGTGCTATCTCTTGCGAAATAAAAAGTATTTTCTTTTTCTCCATTGGATTGTTTTGGTTTTGAAAAAACTCCACAAAAATATAGAAAAAAATGCGGAACTTCAAGAAAAAAAAACAGTTTTGTCAAATTGGACAAAACTGTAGAATTAATAAATGGAAGTTTTCAGCACGGTAACAGCATTGCAAGATAGAATTTCTTCTTTGAAAAAAAACAAACAAACCATCGGTTTAGTACCTACAATGGGGGCTTTACACAATGGTCATATTTCATTGGTAAATCAATCAAAAGAAAAATGTGATTATACAATCGTTAGTATTTTTGTTAATCCGACGCAATTTAATAATTCTTCTGATCTTGAAAAATATCCAAGGACATTTGAAAAAGATTTGAGTTTATTGAAAGAATCCGGTGTTGATTTTATTTTTCACCCTTCTGTAGAAGAAATTTATCCTCAAAATTATAAGTCACCCGAAATTGATCTTGGTATACTTGATAAAGTTATGGAAGGGAAATTTCGAAATGGTCATTTTCAAGGAGTTGTAGAAGTTGTTAAACGTCTTTTTGAAATTTGCATACCTGATTTTAGCTTTTTTGGACAGAAAGATTTCCAACAAGTGGCTGTCATCAAGTTCATGACTAACTACTTCAACTTACCAGTCGAAATTATTGAATGTCCAATAATCAGAACAAACGAAGGTTTAGCTATGAGTAGTAGAAATATGCGACTTTCTCAATTAGAACAACAACAATCGCTTGTTATCTACAAAGCTCTTACGTTTGCAAAAGAAACGATTAATCGACTAACTCCAAATGAAGTCATTCAAGAATGTACTAATTTGATCAATGAAGCTGGGTTAAAAACAGAATATATAGAAATTGTCAATCCTGTTACATTAGAATCATTGTCAACTGATTGGAATTCCAATGCAGTATGTTGTGTCGCTGCATATTGTGGTGAAGTTCGTTTAATTGACAACATGGTCTTAATCAATGATTTTAAAAATTAGAGCTTAAATCCACTAGAATAATTACTTTTGCTTTAAACAAATTTGGATATGCGTCTTATTTCTGCAATTGAGGTCAAGGAAAACTATGATTCTTATTTCATAATTGATATTCGTGAACCTTATGAATATAATTTATCAAATATTCGAACGATTAACATTCCTATGAATGAAGTTTGTCAGCGATTAGACGAACTACCTAAAGACAAAACTTTAGTTTTCTTATGTAAATCAGGAAGCAGAGCATCGGCACTAGGTAATTTATTATCAGTTGATTACGGAATGACAGATATTTGCGTACTTGATGGTGGAATTTGTGCTTGGAAAGAACTTGTAGATCAATCACTCATAATAGACTAACCCCTAAATACTTAACATGGAATTTATACATTCATTTTTAGACTTTTTTCTTCATTTAGACGATCATTTATATGAAATGATACTCAATTATGGTGTTTGGATTTATGCTATTTTGTTTTTAATCATTTTCGTAGAAACAGGTTTAGTTGTAATGCCTTTTCTACCTGGTGATTCATTACTTTTTGCTGCTGGTACGTTCTGTGCTGGCATAACAAAAGATGGTCAAACTGCAGAATTAAATCTTTGGATTGTATTAATTCTCTTATTAATTGCTGCAGTTGCTGGAGATGCTTTAAATTACTTTTTAGGTAAAAAAGTAGGTCTAAAAATGCTTCAATGGAAAATCAGAGGAAGACAAATTGTAAAACAAGATTATATTGATAAGACACATAGTTTTTATGAAAAACATGGACCAAAAACCATAATTATTGCTCGATTTGTTCCAATTGTTAGAACATTTGCTCCATTTATTGCTGGAATTGGAGAAATGAGTTATGGAAAATTTTTAAGATTTAACATAATTGGTGGTTTTTTCTGGGTAGTTGGCTTAACTTTATTGGGTTATTTCTTTGGAGGAATGGAGTTTGTTCAAAACAACTTTGAAACTGTAATATTTGGGATTATTTTGATTTCAGTGTTACCAATTATTTTTGAATTCATTAAAGCAAAAGTTTCAAAAAAATAAATCTACGGATGAAGGAATACGGTCTAATTGGAAAAACATTAAAACATTCGTTTTCTAAATCATTTTTCAGCGATTTATTTGAACAACAAAACATTGAAGCGACATACAACAATTTTGAACTCGCAACAAAAGATGAGATTAAACCACTTTTAGAGAAGTCTTTAGCTGGTTTAAGTGTTACAATTCCATATAAAGAAGTTATTATTGACTTCTTGGATAGTCTTTCTCCTGAAGCCAAAGCTATTGGGGCAGTCAATTGTGTTGAGTTTAAAAATGGTAAAACAATTGGTCACAATACAGACGCTTACGGCTTCCATCAATCCATCAAACCCTTTCTGACAAATAAACATGAACGAGCAATCATTCTTGGAACTGGTGGTGCTTCAAAAGCAATTTTTTATGTTTTAAAAAACATAGGAATTGATTCTATATTTATTTCTAGAAATCCAAAAGGCGAAAATCAATTTTCATATAATGACATTAATGAACACATGTTAAATGCCTGTAAGTTAATTGTTAATTGTACACCATTAGGTATGTTTCCCAACGAAGAGGAAAGTATTCATTTACCATTTGAAATTTTAACTTCTGACCATTTAGTAATTGATTTGATTTACAACCCCAAAAAAACACTGTTGCTTGTTAAAAGTGAACAAGCAGGAGCACAAATTTTAAATGGGGAAACAATGTTGAAACAACAAGCCTTAAAAGCTTGGAAAATATGGAACCAAGCAGATTGAAGCTAGAAAGATTCACAAAACAAGCCATTTTCTTTTTCAAGACAAATTAATGTAGATAAAAATCTCCAATTATGGTATCTGAAAATTGATTACAGCTGTAGCATTTGAATTTCCTTTATCTGATAAACTTAAAGTCTTTTCGTTAAAATTGATATAATCACCTGAACCAAAAACCCCATCATTATTAGCATCGTAGATTGCATACACATAATAAAACCCCGGATGCATATAAGTAAAAGTAAAATCTAAATCATCCGCCTCTAATGCAACATATCTTGAAATATAGTTCATACTACTTGGATTGTATCCGGTAGTTTGAGAAAATAGCGGTTGAGTCATCAAAAGTAAAAATGTTTTATTAGATGGATTTGGAGTAATTCCAGAAAAAGAATATGTGACAGTTGCTTTTCCTAAGTATGGTTGTTCATCCTCTTTGTAGGGATCATTAATTTCATCAGCATTATAAAAAACCGCTTCATCTATTCCTTGAAACGCACCAGTAAAATCTTTGGCAATAACTTTTTGAGGGAAATTGAACAACGAAGCAGCAATAGAACTGGATGTTAGATCCTTTCTTTTGGCCTTCCATGTCATATGAGGAGTTGCCACAGATTGAGTATTATACCTGTTTGTATAAGTATTGAATGTCAGACTATCTCCTTTAAAAATTAATTCC
>DAIOWV010000011.1:56857-65572 GCA_036758285.1 Taishania sp.
TAGCATTTAAAAACGGAGGTTTATTTAATTCCGTATAAGCTTTGCTTTTACCTTTTATCACTTCTGAAAATCGATAGTATGAATGTGTGGTAACTTCAGAAACACTATCTGCGAGAAAATATGAAATTCTGGAATTTCCATTAAATAAACCTCCGTTTTTAAATGCTACATAATTCTTCCCTTGATATTTTGTTACAAAAAAAGACATATGGATGTCATTCAGTTCGTTTAGTTCATTTTTGGCAGAAATCTGACTGGCAGAAATTGGTCTGAAATCGACAATCCATTTTGGAAAACTTCCAAGTGCTGTAGTAGAAGTAATAGGTCCATCCCAAATACCTTTTACCTTATCTAAGATTCCAAACCCTTTGATATTTTCGGTTACTTGTTCTTCTTGATCAAGAGAATTATTATCCTTTTGTTTTTTTTCTTTACAAGAAATTGAGAAAATTGTACACAAAAAAAGTGGTAACAGGATGTAAATTAGTTTCATAGAGCATATATGTTAACAAGAAACGAATTTAACACAATTTTCAATATAATACTATTTTTCCCTACATTAGTCTTTAAAAAATTGAGTTATCCAAAATGTAAATTCTATAGAATAAGGAAATGATGATTTCAACGATATCTTTGAGCAAAGACAAGATTTAGTTAAAATTCTAATCCTGAGTTCGGGTTAACCTATCTTATATGTGAACTCAAGAGTGGTGAATTTGTAAAAAATCACAAAACGTACGATTCAAGTTTTAATTTTGTTTTTATGTGTTGATTTTGTTGTATTTTAGCAACACATAACAACATAATGATTCACAACTTTTCAAATACCAACTCAATCTTCAATACATTCTTAGCGGAGCTAAGGAATGTGGACATTCAAAACGATCCTTTGCGATTTAGAAAAAATCTGGAACGAATTGCTGAAATAATGGCATATGAAGTTTCTAAAAAATTAGAATTTACAGAAACTTCAGTTGTGACTCCATTAGGAGAAGCAAACACACATTTAATCAAAGAACAGCCAGTATTAGCAACAATTCTAAGAGCAGGTTTAGCAATGCATAATGGCTTGTTGAATTACTTCGATCGAGCAGAAAGTGCATTTATTTCAGCATATAGAAAACATTCAACTGCTGAAGATTTTGAAATTTATGTTGAATACATTGCTGCACCAAACATTAATGGGAAAACAATAATCATTAGTGACCCAATGCTGGCAACAGGAAGTTCAATGGTAACAGTATATAAAGCTCTAATTCAACAAGGAAAGCCAGCTAAAATACATATTGTTGCAGCAATAGCACATCCAGATGCTATCAATTTTGTAAAAAAACATTTACCTGACACAACTGAAATATGGGTTGGAGCAATTGATTCTGAATTAACCGCTCAATCATATATAGTTCCTGGAATGGGGGATGCTGGAGATTTAGCTTACGGTAAAAAATTATAGTATTATGCAATGGATTGGGTTGAGTTCTGTGTTTTTCACAGCAATGGTGAAGTTTATGTTTAGTCCTGCTATAGGACCTGCACTTAAATTGTCTTATATAGAAACATATATAGCAAATGCTGCAGGTGCAATCATTTCGATGACAATTTTTTATTTTGCCGCAGAATACTTATTAAAGCGCAGTCAAGCAAAAAAAGTGTTGAAATACAAAGAAGCTATGAAATCTGGAACGGATTTTCCCAAGACTAAAATTTTCACAAAACGAAATAAAACGATTGTACGATTAAAAAATAAAATTGGCGTAGTCCCTTTTAGTTTTTGGGCTCCTTTTTTACTTTCAATTCCTATTGGCTCTATGATTACAGCCAAGTTTTTTGGTAAGAGAAAAATGACATTTGTTTTGATGATTATTGGGATTTTTCTTAACAATACAATTACAGTTAGCTTAGTATATTTCTTAAAAAATGGATCGTCATCTCTTCTTTGATTTAGATAGAACGCTTTGGGATTTTGATAAAAATTCAGAAAATGCGTTAAAAAGTATTTTTCAATCAACGCAATCAATTCATCATTTACCTAGTTTTCACAAATTTCATCAAACATACAAAGATGTAAATGCCAATCTTTGGAAGAAATATGGAAAAGGAAAAATTAGTAAGGATGAACTAAGAATCACACGTTTTCAAAAAACTTTTTTAAAATTTGGTTTAAATAATAAAGAATTAAACCAACATTTTGAAGATGAATACATTCGTATTTCTCCCCTTCAAACTGAATTATTTCCAAATACAATAGAAACGCTAGAAGCCTTAAAAAAAGAAGGATATTCGATGCATATTATTACCAATGGTTTTAAAGAAGTTCAATTAACAAAATTGAGTAATAGTAATTTAAAACCCTTTTTTAACATCATTGTTAGTTCAGAAGAAATTGACATTAACAAACCTGATATTCGCATTTTCCAGCATGCAATGACTTTAGCAAATGCAACACCTAATCATTCTGTAATGATTGGAGATGACATGAATATAGATGTTTTGGGAGCTGAACGAGCTGGAATGTTTGGTATTCACTTCGATCCAAAAAAAGATTTGAGGAGAAAAAGTAATGATTTCAGAATTAGAAATATTAACGAACTCCCTGAACTCCTTCCTTGGATTTTTAATAAAAATTAAATCTTCTCAATTCATTCTTGGCGGGAAAAACAATTCAAATTTCGGTATAACAACTTGAAAAGTAGTTCCTGTAAGTAAATTTTTGAAGGTATAATACCCTTTCATGAAGCCGATTTCACTATAGAGTTCACAACCACTCATATATGTATAGCTTTCATGTGATTTCAAAATTGGTTTTTCACCAATCACACCTTCACCGCTAATCAAACTTGCTTCATTCATAGAATCAAATACATACCAGTTTCTATGCAATAATTGAACTGGAAATGAATTATGATTTTCTATAAAAATTTCATAATTGAAAAAAAATGAATCATTTTCAACTTGAGATAAATCTGATCTAAAAATCACATTTACTCTAATTTCTACTCCTTCTGTTATTGCCACGTTCATATCAAGTGGATTTAATATATAATCGTAAATATAATTTTTTTAGCTATTTCCTCCAATTATTTTCGATTATTAAAGTTGTTTGTTTGGATAAATAGTTTGAATATTTCTCTTTAAACCTGAGTACTTGGTTCTTTTAATTGCACTATTTTTAAATAACTCTTTAAATACTTCTTCTGTGAGATCTTTCCAATCAACAGTATTCATTCCTAATAAATTTTCATGAGGTAAAAATGCAGGTTCTTGATGTGCTTTTGAGAAACGATTCCAAGGACATACATCCTGACAAACATCGCAACCAAACATCCAATTATCCATTTTTGAATGAAATTCCTGAGGTATTAAAGCATCTTTTAATTCAATTGTTAAATATGAAATGCACTTTGAACCATCCACAACATAAGGCTCAATAATTGCGTCAGTCGGGCATGAATCGATACATTTTGTACACCTTCCGCAATAATCTTTGATAGGCCCATCTTCTTCTAACTCAAGATCAATAATTAACTCAGCTATAAAGAAAAATGATCCTTGTTTTGGATGAATAAGATTCGTATTTTTTCCAATCCATCCCAATCCACTTTTTTTTGCCCACGCTTTATCCATTACAGGAGCAGAATCGACAAACATCCTTCCTCCTACTTCACCAATTTCATCATGAATAAACTGATATAATTCTTTTAACTTATCCTTAATGACATAATGATAGTCTGCACCATAAGCATACTTCGATATTTTAAGAACATCTAACGATTGTTTTTCTTCAGGATAATAATTTAACAAGAGGGAAATCACAGATTTGGAATCTTCAACGAGTAAAGTTGGATTTAGTCGCTTATCAAAATGATTCGCCATGTAATCCATTTTACCATTTCTCTGCTCATGTAACCACTTCTCAAGTCGTGGAGCTTCTTCTTCTAAAAATCCAGCTTTGGAAATACCACAATACATAAATCCAAGGTCATAAGCCTTATTTTTGATCTGTTGTGAATAGTATTGTCGATTCATAAATTTATTTTATTTCCAGTGCCTGTATACACTTTTCTCGGATAAACCACAATTCATCCAACGTCATTTCTATCTTACATTCTTTCATCCACGTTTCTAAATATTGACGATGCCATAAGATCTTATTTTCAATGACATCCACCGATTCTATTTCTTTCGTTTCTATGATGGAATTCGAATAATTCTCAACGTTGGAATTTACATTTGTAATATCCAATATTTCGTTATTACATTTTAAGTAACAATGTGCTTCAGGAATGTAATTTAATGAATGTGCTTTTAAAACTTGTTCTATTCCAGGTGTATTTTGTCCATCCATTTTATAAAAAACAAGGATCAATTTTACATTTGGAATGTTATTTAACTCCGCAATGTGTTTTAAAAATGCATGTTTACTACTACACGTCCCTTTTCGTTCCTTCCAGACTAACTCCAAATCAAATCTATTTGAATTTCTTTGATAATGAAAATTTTGAACCGATCGAACTAAATCATTCCACGTAACAATCCCCGATTCAACAATCTCGGTTGTCAACTCATCTGTACTTTGAAAAAAAACTTGATCCATTTCTATGTTGCTAAAACAATCCTCCTTGCGACCATCCTTTATCCTTACCAAGATGACTATAAGCACGCTCAGTAACTTGTCGACCTCTAGGTGTTCGCATTAAAAATCCTTCTTGAATCAAAAACGGTTCATAAACTTCTTCCAGTGTTCCAGCATTTTCTCCAATCGCTGTTGCAATAGTTGTCAATCCGACTGGTCCACCTTTGAATTTATCTATAATCGTCAGTAATATTTTATTATCCATTTCATCTAGACCACATTGATCTACATTCAATGCGTCTAATGCAAATTTAGTAATCTCATTTTCAATAGTACCGTCACCTTTTATCTGTGCGAAATCTCTCACACGACGTAACAATGCATTTGCAATTCTTGGAGTACCACGACTTCTACTTGCAATTTGATAAGCTGCCTCTTCAGTAATTGGAATGTTTAGTAATGCAGCAGAACGTTCAACAATCAATGTTAAAGTTTTAGCATCATAATATTCCAAACGAAGATTAATACCAAATCTTGCTCTCAAAGGAGAAGTTAATAGACCGGAACGTGTGGTCGCACCAATTAAAGTAAAAGGATTTAAAGAAATTTGAACGGTTCTAGCGTTTGGTCCAGAATCGATTAAAATATCAATATGATAATCTTCCATTGCTGAATATAAATATTCTTCAACAACAGGGCTTAATCTATGAATTTCATCAATAAATAAGACATCACCGCGATCTAAATTCGTAAGTAACCCAGCTAAATCTCCTGGTTTATCCAAAACAGGGCCTGATGTTACTTTAAAACCAACTCCAAGTTCATTAGCAATGATATTTGATAATGTTGTTTTTCCTAATCCTGGAGGACCATGTAATAAAACATGATCTAAGGGTTCGTCTCTTAGTTTTGCTGCTTTAACAAAAATAGAAAGATTCTCAACTACTTTAGGTTGACCAGTAAAATCTGACAATACCTTTGGACGCAAAACTTTATCATAATCCAAATCATGCTTTTCTGCTTCGTCTCTATAATCAAATGAATCTTCCACTTTATCAACTTTAATTTCAAAGGTACTAAGAAGAATAGTTTTTATTTCCTTTTAGCAAAAACAAATTCAGCAAATCCTAACAAATCCCAAAAAACACTCCCCATAACATAACCATATTTAATTTTATTATGAATCAATTTAATTGGTAATAAAAATATTGTTTGAAGGTCTCTTCTTGTTCCACCTTTCAATGGCTGACAATTTACGGTCATCAAAAGATTAAACAATTCGATCTTAGAATAAATTCTACAATGCGTATCATCATCATAAAAATTCAATGTTCCTCTTTTACTTGGCAGAGTTGTACTCTTAATCCCTGGATATTCAATATAAATAACACCACCTTTCTTAAGTTTAGGAATAAGATTTTTAATTACTTCATCTCCATTAGGCAAATGTTCAATAACATGAGCCATCATAATAACATCATAAAAATCATTCGGAATTTGATCAAAATCGAGTGTTGTTAAATCGATTTGAAAAAACTCATCCATCAAATTAAAATCGGCATCTGTATTGTTGTAGTTTTTATCACGATCAACACCATGATAAACACAATTAGGAAACCATTTCTTAGTATTCAAAGCAGAATTATTTCCTGCACCAATATCCAAAAGAATAAACTTTTGATTTTTTGAATATATTTTATCTATCAATCTAAATTTAGATGGTAATCCTAATCTCATCAGAGTTTATTTAATATTGTATAATATTTAAAAAACGAAAATACAAAAACTATTTTACTTTTTTACTTGACGTGCTTTGATTCCCCATGTAAAGATAAACTCAGCAACCAACTCTCCATTCTCATCGTAAGCATTCGTTATACATTTAATTTCTTCAGGAGCAAAAGTTTCACAAGTTCTTTTAATTTTCTCAGCAATTTCATGCCCTTGAACACATTTAAATGTCGTTTTACCTAGAGCACGTTTTACAAACTTTGCTTCACAACCAATTACAAATGTAGAAACTGAAGGTTTTAATTTATGAGTATACATCAATAACAATAAGCCACTTGCCATTTCAGCTGACATACCTAATACTGCCCAATAAGTTGTTTTAAATGGGTTTTTATTTAAAAATTTATAAGAAACGGTTAAGTTACTTTCAACTTCATCTAACTTAGTAAGTTTAACACCAATCATTGAAGCTAACGGTAAATCTTTTATCAACCCTAACTTGAAAAGAAAAGGATTTGAAACACGTTTTCTATATTCTTGAATATTTGCCTGATTAAAAAAAGAATCTGCCATAAATAGTAAATAAAAGTTAAAAGTAGAAAATCAAAGGTTAGAAACAAAAAAACCTCCTTAAAATAAGGAGGTTTTCAGTTATATAAAAAAGTTTAATGTTCTTCTTCACCTTCTTTAAGAGGAGTAGTTTGAGGAACAAAATCCACATCCCATCCTGGTTTAGAGAAGTCATAAGGCCAACGGTGAACTACAGGTAACGCACCTGGCCAGTTTCCGTGAATATGTTCTACTGGAGTTGTCCACTCTAATGTAGAAGAATTCCAAGGATTTTGAGGAGCTTTAGGTCCTCTGAAAATACTGTAGAAAAAGTTAAACAAGAATACTGCTTGACCTAATGCTGCAATAATAGCAAATACAGTAATGATAACATTTAAATTTTCGAATTTAAGGAAAGTCTCATTATCAAAAATTTCGTAAACTGAATAATCAAAATAACGACGAGGCGCACCAGAAATTCCTATAAAGTGCATTGGAATAAATACACCGTAAGCACCCACAATTGTAATCCAGAAGTGAACATAACCCAAGCGTGTATTCATCATTCTACCAAACATTTTAGGGAACCAATGGTAAACACCAGCATACATTCCTAATACCGCTGATAATCCCATTACAACGTGGAAGTGAGCAACAACGAAGTAAGTATCATGTACTGTAATATCTAAAGCAGAGTCAGCAAGAATAATACCTGTAATACCACCTGTGATAAATGCAGAAACCAAACCGATAGAGAATAACATTGCAGGTGTATAAATAATTGTACCTCTCCATAAAGTTGTTAAGTAGTTAAATACTTTTACAGCTGATGGAATTGCAATTAATAATGTTGTAAATACAAACACAGATCCTAAGAATGGACTCATACCAGTAACGAACATGTGGTGTGCCCATACAATAAATGATAAGAAACCAATTGCTAATGTAGATCCAATCATTGCTCTATATCCAAAGATTGGTTTTCTAGAGTTTGTTGAAATAATCTCAGAAGACAATCCTAAAGAAGGAAGTAAGATAATGTATACCTCAGGGTGACCTAAAAACCAAAATAAATGCTGGTATAATAAAGGAGATCCACCGTGGTTAGTTAACATTTCTGAACCAGCAATAATATCAGATAAGAAAAATGAAGTTCCTAAAGTTCTATCCATAATCAACAACAAAGCTGCAGAAAAAAGAACTGGGAAAGACAAAACACCAAGGATAGCAGTAACAAAGAAAGTCCAAACCGTTAATGGCATTCTAGTCATGCTCATTCCTGCTGTTCTTAAATTTAATACAGTAACGATATAGTTCAAAGATCCCATTAAAGAAGAAGCAATGAAAATAGACATTGAAATCAACCATAAATCCATTCCTAATCCAGAACCAGAAACCGCTTGTGGTAATGCTGAAAGTGGGGGGTAAACCGTCCATCCAGACATTGCTGGTCCTGTTTCAACAAATAATGAAATGAACATGACAATACTTGAAAGGAAAAATAACCAATAAGAAATCATATTCATAAAACCAGATGCCATATCTCGTGCACCTAATTGGAAAGGAATTAATAAGTTAGAGAATGTACCTGATAAACCTCCAGTTAATAAAAAGAATACCATTATTGTACCATGGATAGTTACAATACCTAAATACATATCCTCACTTAAAACTCCATTAGGAGCCCACTTTTCACCTAAGAAAAAAGAAAGAAAATCAGATCCTTCTCCAGGCCAAGCTAATTGAATACGAAATAAAATAGATAACATCATACCAACAACACCCATGAAAACTGCAGTAATCAAATACTGCTTAGCAATCATTTTGTGGTCTTGGTATGATGTTATCTATTTTATTTCGTA
>DAIOWV010000012.1:0-28268 GCA_036758285.1 Taishania sp.
GTGGTGGTGAGAATCATGGTGACCGTGTGCTTCGTGTGCTAATACAGACATCTTTATCTAGTTTAATTTAATCCTTTTATTAATATTATTTTTTATCTGATTCAACAGTTGTCGTTGTTTCAGCAGCTGCAACTTGCTCAGGTGCTGCTGGTGCTGCTGGAGCTCCTTTGAATAAAGTTTCAAAACGATGAGCAGCAGGAAGAGTTTCTCCAAATTTCTTTTTAAGAATAGCCAACTCTTTTTCTGAAAGTTGATCATTTGCAGGACGTGTAGCATTATCACTTCCTAAATCAAAAGCTTTCATAACAGCATTGTATTCATCTCTTTCTAATACTTCTACCAACATATACATTTTGTAATGAGAACCACCACAAATTTTATTACACAATAAAGCATAATCAAAATTTGGATCGTTTTTCTTCTTTCTCATTTCAGCAGTTGTGATTGTTGGAGTAACTTTAAAACGAGTTGTCATTCCTGGTACAGTATTCATTTGAACTCTGAAATTAGGAAAGAAAGCAGAGTGAATTACATCTTTTGATCTGAAGTTAAATTCAAACTCTTGACCTTTACATAAATATAATTTTTCAGCTGGTCCAGAAATTATAACATCATCCCAAGATTGAGCATCTAATGATTTATCATGACGATTTTTCAATTGAACCAACAATCTATAAATCTCTTCATTTCTGTGTAAAGTAGTTTTTAATTTATCTCTTTCTTCAACACTGAAAATTCTGTTTTTATCATTCAAAATGCGTTCAACAGCATCAATACCTAATAAAGTATCATTTTTCAACTTATCAATTGCATAATCTAAAGTTTCAGAATTTACTAATCCTAATAAGTTTTTATCAGAAGTTACTTTGTAGTCAAATTTTCCTAAAGTATTGTCTTTTCCAGAATAACGAGCTGTCCAGTCAAATTGTTTAGAATATAATTCAACTACGATAGCATCATCTTTTGCTTTTGAAGTTGCATTATCCCACTCAATCAAACCTAAAACGATAATAACCAAAAGTGCCATTGCAGGTACTATTGTCCATATTAACTCTAATTTAGTACTATGTGGAAAATACAATGCTTTTGCTCCTGGTTTTTTTACATATTTGAAAGCAAAGAAAAATAACAAAGCATTCATTGCGAAAAATACAGCAAATACAATCACCATATTTAATCCCATCAACCAATCTAAACGAGCACCATGATCACTCGCCGCAGTTCCACGACCAGTCCAACCATATTTTACCATTAAATATACCATTGATCCTAAGAAAAGAATTCCGAAAATCAACATTAAATTTGCATTCAATCGGTTATCACGATTACTAATCTCGTGTTCACCTCTCTTTCTCAATTTATAAGAAAGTTCGTATAATCGAACCAATTGCGCAATTGCAACAACTCCTAAAACGACTACAATTAAAAAAATTAATTTACTTCCCATTATTTCTGATAATCAATGTTAAAAATACTGTTTCTTTATTATATTTCATGGTGAATACTCTCATCCAAATATGGGTGATGTACTGGTGATAAAGGAGCTTTTGTAAGATTTACTAAAATAACTCTTATAAACACTCCCAGAATTAAAATTGCCATACCAACTTCAAAGAATCCAAAATGAGATGTAGGTCCCATTGAACCAACTACAACCATTAAATAAACATCCATCCAGTGTCCAGCCAAAATTATTAATCCAACAAAAGTTAATATTCCTGCGTTACGTTTTGCATCACGTGACATTAAAATTAACATTGGGAAAATGAAGTTCACAGCAAACATTCCAAAGTAAAGTAATTTATAATCTTCGATACGAGCAATATAATAAGTTGTTTCTTCAGGCATATTAGCATACCAAATCAGCATAAACTGAGAAAACCACAAATAAGACCATAAGAAAGAAGTCGCAAACACCCATTTTCCAATATCGTGAATGTGATTATCATTAACTCTTGGTAAATAACCTAATTTTTTCAAATAAAGTGTTAAAATGATAATAACAACCATTGAACAACACCACATACCAGCAAATACATACCAACCAAATAAAGTAGAGAACCAGTGTGCATCAATCGACATAATCCAGTCCCAAGTTTGCATTGAAGAAAATACAGCAAAGAAAACTAAGAACAAAGCTCCCTTTTTATAATTTTTAAAGTGAATATCTGTTCCACCAACTCTATCCTCTTCTAATGAACGTTTTCTAAAACCTAAATAGAAAATATAATAACACCCTAAATAAGCGATTGTTCTTATCCAGAAAAATATTTTATTTAAATAAGCGGATTTACCTTCTATAATTGAATCATGTTTAACTACTTCAGAATCCATCCATATATAAATATGTGCTCCATCAGTTAAAGTAATTATTGCTAAAACAATTATTAAAAGTAAAATACCTACTGGTAAAAATCCAGCAACAGCTTCAACCATTCTTTTTACAGAAACATACCAAGCAGTCTCAGTTGCATATTGCAAAGAAAGGAAGAATAACGCACCTAAACCGATTGAGAAAAAGAAAAATCCATTTACCAATCCATTTGCAAGTATACGCTGCAAACCATGATCCCCCAATGAGAAAATACCTATTGCTGTAAACAAAGCTCCGATAACGATTAAGCTAAGTGTTACAAGTTTTGCCTTATTTGAAATTTTGAACTCCATTTTACTCTGTTTTCAAATTCTAATTTATCATTAATGTCCTGTTCCTACTGGTAAAACTGGTGTACCAGTTTTAGTTGAATCTGCAACTACAGCTTCTGCTCCGAATTTACCATAATTTGCATCTTGGAATTTACGAATGTAATGTACCAAAGTCCAAATTTCTTTTTTATTTAAGATCGATGCATGAGAACCCATTGCGCCTTTACCATAATAAATAGAATAGAACATCTGACCATTACTCAATTCCTTTTTATCTGCATAATCAGGAACACCAGCAAAAAGTCCATTTGTTGACATTGGGCCTTTACCGTCTCCTTTTTCACCGTGACACTGTGTACAATTTGCAGCAAATAATTTTTTACCATCAGCAAAAATTTTATCTGCGTTTTGCTCAGTCAACTTATATGGATTAGTTAAAAATCCAGCTGCTGTTAAATAAGTATCTTCACTTGAAAAATCAAAACCTCTTAAATCATGTGTTTGTTTAAAAGCCACATTAGGTAAGATTGGAAAAGGCATTCTCAAAGCAACCTCTGAAGAATCTGTCCCAAAATAAGGAATTGTTCCAAAAGGAGGAACTTGTGCTGATAACTTAGCTGCTAACTCTGGGTTAATACGTTCTTTTATTTGACCATAATCAACATATGGTTCAATTGCAGCCGAACGATACATGTCAGGCATATATTCTACACCAGAACTATCAGGATTAGAAGTACAAGCACTCATTACGACTGCTGTAATTGCTAAACTTGCTATTGCCTTAATATTCATTTTCATCATTTCTAATTTTATTTTTCGGAAACCCGAAACAATCGGAAAATTATTTAATTTCTTTTTGGTCCAATTCAACAATTCCTGTTTCTTTCAACAAAGCTTCTAACTCTTCAGATGAAAAATTAGAATTTTCACTCGTTCTAATTTCCATAACGAAACGATCATCAGTTGTTCTAGGATCAGGATTTTGAGCAGGAATACCTGGTAATGTTTTATTTCTTAAGAAATAAGTTAAGGCCATACCATGTGCAGCACATAAAACCGTAAACTCAAAAGAAATAGGAACGAAAGCCAACATATTTTGTAAATATGAAAAACTTGGTTTACCACCAATATTCATTGGCCAATCGACAATCATGAAAAAGCGCATTCCAATAGTTGCCAATGTTAATCCTGTCAATCCATAAAGAAAAGCCATGATTCCTAATCTTGTATTCTTAACTCCAATAATTGGATCGATTCCGTGTATTGGAAAAGGAGAAAACACCTCTGTAACTTTAACACCTTTTGCAACAAGCTTTTTAGCTCCATCTTTTAAGATATCATCGTCATCATACATTGCATATATAACTTTCTCTGCCATTGTTCTCCGTATTAATGTTTATTATTTTCTGATGAATGATCATCGTGTCCGTGTCCATGATGTGTATCAGGTGCATTTTTATAAGACTCACCTGAAATTTTCAATATTGTTTTCAACTCTGCAATTGGTAATACTGGGAAGAATCTTGCAAACAATAAAAAGAATACAAAGAACAATCCAATTGTACCAACATAGATACCGATATCAATATGTGAAGGATAGTGCATACTCCAAGCTGATGGTAAATAATCACGGTGTAATGAAGTAACGATAATTACATAACGCTCAAACCACATCCCTGTATTTACAACAATTGAAATAATAAATGTAAACACTAAACTTCTTCTTAATTTCTTAAACCACATTAACTGAGGAGAAATTACGTTACAAGTCATCATTGACCAATAAGCCCACCAATAAGGTCCAGTTGCACGATTAAAAAATGCATAACCTTCATATTCTACTCCTGAATACCAAGAAATAAATAACTCAGTAATATAAGCAGTACCTACGATAGATCCTGTAACCATGATTACAATGTTCATGTATTCTACATGTCGTGTATGAATGTAAGCTTCAAGATTCATTGCTTTACGCATGATTAACATCAATGTTTGTACCATTGCGAAGCCTGAGAATACGGCCCCTGCTACGAAATAAGGAGGGAAAATTGTTGTATGCCAACCTGGAATAACTGAAGTAGCAAAGTCAAAAGATACGATTGAGTGAACCGAGAATACTAATGGAGTTGCCAAACCAGCTAAAACTAAAGAAACCAATTCAAATCTGTTCCAATGTTTTGCTCTACCTGACCATCCAAAAGAAAGAATAGAATACATTTTTTTAGAAACTGGTTTTTTAGCTCTATCTCTCAATGTTGCAAAGTCAGGAATCAAACCAATGTACCAGAATACAAAACCTACTGATAAATAAGTTGAAATTGCAAATACGTCCCATAACAACGGAGAGTTGAAGTTAACCCATAGAGATCCGAATTGATTTGGAATTGGCATTACAAAATACCCCATCCAAAGACGTCCCATGTGAATTAAAGGGAAAATACCCGCCATGAATACTGCAAATATTGTCATCGCCTCTGCTGAACGGTTAATCGCCATTCTCCAACGTTGACGGAACAATAATAGTACTGCTGAGATTAACGTACCTGCGTGTCCGATACCAACCCACCATACGAAGTTAGTGATATCCCATGCCCAGTTAATTGTTTTGTTTAATCCCCAAACTCCAATACCTGTACCAAGCAAATAAATTATACATCCTACTCCGTATAAACCAATAACTAAGGCTATTGAGAATAGTATATACCACATTTTGGGTGCTTTGTCCTCAATTGGACGACAAATATCTTCCGTAATGTCGTGATAAGTCTTATGACCTAATATGAGGGGTTCTCTAATTGCTGCTTCCTTATGCATTACAATTGTTTTTTATTCTAGTTAGTAACTTACTTTCTTTCGTTATTTAAGTTCATCTTAATGATGAGCGCTCTCTTCTTTTCCTGCTGCTTTCTCTTCCTTGATTCTCGCAGATTGAATTTTATCTAGAAGACTATTGTTTTCGTTTCGAACTTTAACTTTATAGTATACATTCGGTCTAACACCAACTTCTTCTAATGCTTGATAAGAACGACTATCATCTGCACTTTTACGAACAGCTGAATGTACATCATTCCAGTCTCCAAAAGTAATTGCTCCAGCTGGACAAGAATCTCCACAAACAGAAGTGATATCACCGTCTACTACAGGTCGTCCTTCCATTTTAGCTTTCAATTTACCTTCCTGGATATTTTGAACACACATTGAACATTTTTCCATAACCCCTCTTGTACGAACAGTAACATCTGGATTTAATACCATACGTCCTAAATCATCTTGAGCAGGGTTGATTTCAGCAAACTTCTTGTATGAAGGATAGTTGAACCAGTTGAAACGACGTACTTTGTAAGGACAGTTGTTTGCACAGTAACGAGTACCGATACATCTGTTATACGTCATTTGGTTTAATCCTTCATCACTATGTGTAGTTGCAGAAACTGGACAAACAGTTTCACACGGTGCGTGATTACAATGCTGACACATCATTGGCATGTGAACCACCTTAGGATTCAACTCAGCCACTTCAGCCTCATGGTAATCAAATGTATTTTTATCTTTTCTAGTACCGATTGTAGCTTCAACGTCAGAAGAGAAGTAACGATCCAAACGCAACCAATGCATTTCACGCCCTTTTCTAACTTCATGTTTACCAACAACTGGAACGTTATTTTCTGCTTGACAAGCAATCAAACATGCACCACAACCAAAACATTGGTTTAAGTCGATTGTCATCACCCAACGGTGTCCAACATTTTCAACCGGGTGTTCTTCCCACAAGTTAAACTCCGAAATTGGTCTTTCAACGTGGTGCCCATGCTCATCAATTTTTTGTAAAACGTGAGCTGGGTTGTATGTTTCTTTGATTCCTTTTTTGTAAGTATCTAACGTCGTTTCTCTAACAATAGATTGACGAGCCATTACTGTGTGGTGAATTTGCGTAGCTGCAATTAAGTATTGACCTTCTTCTCCACTAAGTGAACCTGCAGTTTCATAAGAATATGTTCCATTTTGAACATTTACTAATGCAAATGCATTTACACCAATTGGTTTAAGATTTCCTTTATCGTCTGTTTCGTGTCCTCCAAATTCTTTTACTTGGAAAGCACCTTTACCAATATTTTCACCATTTTCACCTCTACCATAACCAACAGCTACACCGATAGTACCTACTGCTTGACCTGGAAGTGGATAAACAGGCAACGTTAATTTTGACCCACCAACTGTTAAAGTTGCTAAGCTTAATCCGTTCTCTTGATCATACGTTTTACGGTATTTATAAGCGGGATCAATTGGGTTCATTGTGAAATAATTATCCCAAGTAACTTTTGACATTGGATCCGGCATCTCTTGTAACCAAGGATTTGCCGCTTGATTACCAATACCAATACCTGCTTTTTGATACAATACAACCTCAGTAGCACCAGATACTTTTGGCAATTGAGCCGCTACAGATAAAGAAGCTGTAAAAGTTGGTGCTGTAGGAGCAGCAA
Source organism: Taishania sp. (assembly GCA_036758285.1). Lineage (GTDB taxonomy): Bacteria > Bacteroidota > Bacteroidia > Flavobacteriales_D > Crocinitomicaceae > Taishania. The sequence goes on from DAIOWV010000012.1 coordinate 7,131, forward strand.
CAGGAGCATCAAATGTAGAATTGTGAACAGCTAAATTCCAAAAATCTTCAGCTGAAGTTAACAATGTTTGAGATTGGAATCCATGATTCATCCAATTAGCTTTGATAAAATCATAAGCAACTTTAGAATCTTTCCCTCCACGATTTGCTTCACCAGCCCAAACCAAGAAAGATTCAATAGGAGAAGTCGTATTTGCTCCTAAAGGTCTGATTGTTGGTTGTGCAGTTGCAAAATGAGATTTTGTTGGTTGATAATCATTCCAAGCTTCCAATGCATGCAAAGAAGGAACGATGTATTTAACTTTAGAAGCAGTTTCATCAGCAAACTGAGAAATTGCAATTGAAGTTTTAATTTGAGATATTGCTTTCCCTAATTCTTTTCCATTTGGTAAAGAGTAAACAGGATTTGTATCTAAGAAGATAACAACATCACTTGCTTTTCCTGAAGTAACGTCATTTACAAAACGTTGTACTTTCTCGTCTTCAGAACGATAAAGGTTTACAGGATTATTAACATTGATAGTTTTAGAATAAGCTCCTAAAACATCATTTAATTTATTCGTTAATAGTTGAATTGCTTTGTTATTTGAACTAGCAACAACTAAAGATTCAGATTTTGAATGTTTCAATTCAGCAATAGCTAAATCAGCTACTTTTTGAGTTGCAGGAGTTAAAGCCGAACTTACATCTGTTGTAACACCAAAAGCTTTTAACAAATAAGATAAAACATTTGCTTGTTCAGATGGTTTAATCAATCCTCTATAATCTGCATTTGAACCAGTGATTGACATCGTAGATTCAAACATAAAGAATTTAGACATCCATTCACCATCTGGATTTCTAGTTGCTCCAAACTGACGAGAGAATTGAGTTGGTAATAACCAAGAATTCAAGAAGTCAGCACCGATAGAAACAATCGTTTTCGCTTTAGAGAAATCGTAATCAGGAATAATTCCAGATTCAGCTCCTTCTACAGTTAAACCAAAAGATTCTTTATTTGCAGCACGCATACCAGCGTAAGAAATAGCGTCATATTGAATATGCTCAAATTTACCTTCTCCTAATTTAGTTGCAAATTTTCCAATTGCAGCGTTTAATGAAGGACTGATAATTGTATTTGAGAATAAAGTAACTTTATTAGCATTAGAAACAGCTTTAATAATGTCACTATCAACATTTGCTAAACCTTTAACTTCTCCATTAATTGAAGCATCAGTTAATCTTGCAGCTTCATATAAACCAAGTACTGATGCAATAATTTGAGCATTAACAACCCCTTTATTTACACCTTGATCTTTATTTCCTTTAATGAAAATAGGTCGCCCCTCTCTTGTTTTAACCAAAATGCTTCCGTAAGAATTTCCATCATAGTATGTTGAAGCATACCAAGTTGGCATCCCTGGAGTTACATCTTCAGGCTTATTCACATAAGGAATTACCTTTGTAACAGGAGATTCACAAGCAGCAAGAGTTGCTGCAGCGACACTAAATCCTAAAAATTTCAGAAAATCTCTACGATTGGTCGTTGTATCTCCCAATTTTTCATCGCTCAAAAACTCTTCAATGTTTTGTTGAGCAGGAAATTCTTGTTCTTTTGATTGGAGGAACTCTGGCGTCTCGTTTAATTCTTCAAGACCTTTCCAATATTTTCTTGTCATTCCCATGATTATTTCGACTTCTTCAATTCGTTAATTAATAGTGACATTTTGCACATTCCCAACCACCTAATTCTTTTACTGTTACTTTACCATCTTTCAGGTATTTCTCATACAATTTAGGATCATTGTTTAGTAAACGCTTGTGAATTTCTGCATAATATCCATCACCTTTTGTATCTAGAGGGCCATCAGAAATTCCTTTCTGATCGTGACATTCAATACACCAACCCATTGTTAAAGTAGGTTTTGTTAACTGAACATTTCCTTCTAGTTTATTAAGAGCAGTAACTGGCTGTACTTTCGCAGTTTCTGTCATTGTTTTCATATCACCGTGACACTGAATACAGTCTACTCCACCAGCAACTACGTGTTGAGCGTGGCTAAAATAAACGTGATCAGGTAAAACGTGAACTTTATTCCAAACGATTTCTTTTGTTTGACCAGTGAATACACTTCCATCCCAACCTGCAGCATCATATACCTTTTTGATTTTTGCTTGTTGTTCTGGAGTAGTACCAGTAACTTGTTTGTGACAGTTCATACAAACGTTCACAGAAGGTAAACCTGCAGTTCTAGATTCAGTAACTGAATTGTGGCAGTACTTACAATCTATCCCGTTAATTCCAGCGTGAACTGAGTGAGGAAAATCTATTGGTTGTGAAGGTTGGTATCCTTCTTTAACATCTATTGTTGCTAATAACAAGAAGAAAGAAACTACAAGTGAGATAACAATCACTAATGACCCCATCCCAACGTATTTTCTGTTTTTCCAAGCCCATGCTTTTAATTCAGCTCCATAAGTTGGTGATTCTTCTGCATCTTCTCCATCTGCTCTAGCAGCTGTAATTGTCAATTGACGACGAACACCTCCAACAGATAAGATGATTGCGACAAAAACAACACCTAACACGATCCAAATCCACCCCGTTGAAGACTCTTCTTCTACAACAGCACCTCCAGCAGCAACGGCAGCACCTCCAGCAGGAGTAACTTCTTCTTGTGCATCTACATAATCAAAAATTGCATCAATTTCTTCATTTGTAAGTGCTGGGAACTTATCCATGTTAGTTGGCTTCACTTTCGCAACAGCAGCAGCATATGGATCAGCAGCAGCAGAAGCTTCCCAATTTCGAACCCATGTGTATAGAGAACCATCTTTAGCTCCTCCATCAGCCCATTTTGTTCTAACATCTTTTAATTTTGGACCTGTACCATCCTTAAATGGACTATGACAAGTAGCACACTTCTTAAATAAAGCAGCTCCGTCTGCGGCCTTAGCTTCAAACGTACCAGCCAATAACACTACCGTTACTGCACCGATACACCATTTATTAATTTTACTAAACATTTGAGTATTAGATAATTTCATGTCAAAAATGCCTATTTATCACTAATTATATAGCAACTAGCGGTAGCAAATTTAGAATATTAACCCATTTTGATGACAGTTTTATGACATTTTTCCTTTGAAATTGGTTAATTTAAAACCATTCTAAATAAAACTGGTTAGTTGTTGTTTTAAAAAATGACTGAAGGATTTAAATAATTTAAAAAGTATAATTAAAAACTTCTTTAAAAATTGATGTATTTCCTGTTGAATTTGTTCGTTCCTTAAAAACTGAAACTGGCAAATTGTTTTTAATTTCAATTAAAAACTTTGAGGATGCAACAAAGCCACCCATGCTGAATGTAGAATCAATAAATCCGTTGCAAACACCGTCTTTATTAAACAAAAAGGTCCGATGAATTTTAAAAGGGTCATCCGTCCAATCTACTGATTTTAAAATTCCATTTTCATATTTAAAATCACGAACATTACTCTCATCTACAAGGTTTTTAACCGAATAAATTTTGAAAGGTTTTTTCAATGAACCCCAAACAATTAAATCTTCTTTTTCAGGATGACACAATGTATCAATAATCAACGATTTCCAATATTTACTATTTGGGATAATAAACAATTTATTATTTGAAAAAACATTCTCAAAAACATGTAATTGTTCGTTCTTCTTAATCAATTTATATTCATTAAAAGGAAAATCATTTACACCAATCGATTCCTTCATCTTTATTTTTGCATATCCAATATCTTTTTGATAATCTGAATAATTAATTTCTGTTGTATTTATTAATCGGTTGTCATAAAAGTTAATGATTTGAATCTTTGAAGTCGCACCATCTCTATTGAAAAAATATTTAATCTTCTTATCTGGTATTTGTTCATTTTCGATCAATTCAGCATCAATAGAATCAAGCGAGGTGAAATAAAAAGTTCGTTCAATTTCCTTGATTCCATTTTTTTGAATTAGTGAATCATTGAAAGACACGGGAAAAGAAATAATTTTTTCTCCTTCACTATATAAAAAGGAAAGATTAAAAATATTTGGTTCTAAAAAACTCTCCTTTACATCCTGTTTTTTTTCATCACTCTTTGTCGAGCAACCAATAAAAACAATTAATAGAAGGAAATAAAATACATTTTTCATGAGGATGAATATACTATAGTTTTTCAATTCAAAAATAAACTATTCTCTAATTGTATGGTCTAAAAAAATAATTACTAACTCAAAAAGAGGTAGATAAGTGTTTAAAATAAACAATAAGAATAATATTTTCATTGAATAGAAACCTTTTTGATAAACATTTTTTGTATTTTGGGCACCTGAATTTTTGAAAAATGACAACATATTTAGATTTTGAAGAGCCAATTCGTGAGTTGGAAGAACAGATTACCAATACGATAGAAATTGGTAAAAATACAGGCGTAGATATGTCTGATAAAGTTGATGAACTAGAGAAAAAATTAGCTTCAAAAACTAAAGAAATTTTTTCAGGTTTATCACCTTGGCAACGTGTTCAATTGTCACGCCATCCAGACAGACCATACACTTTAGCTTATATTAACGCACTTTGTGGTGATACTTTTCAAGAATTACATGGTGATCGTGGAGTAAAAGATGACAAAGCGATGATTGGAGGTTTTGGAATGTTAGATGGTGAGTCTGTAATGTTTATAGGGCAGCAAAAAGGTGTAAACACAAAAATGCGTCAATATCGTAATTTTGGAATGCCAAATCCTGAAGGATACAGAAAAGCTCTTCGATTAATGAAGCTTGCAGAGAAATTTAACAAGCCAATTGTAACCTTGATAGATACCCCAGGAGCTTTCCCAGGTCTAGAAGCTGAAGAAAGAGGTCAAGGAGAGGCAATTGCACGTAATATTTATGAAATGATGCGTCTAAAAGTTCCTGTAATCTGTATAATAATTGGTGAAGGTGCTTCTGGTGGTGCATTGGGAATTGGAGTTGGTGATAAAGTTGTGATGTTAGAAAATACATGGTATTCTGTAATCTCTCCTGAGTCATGTTCTTCAATTTTATGGAGAAGTTGGGAATACAAAGAAAGAGCAGCGGATGCTTTAAAACTAACATCAAAGGACATGAAGAAAAATGGACTTGTTGATGATGTTATTCCAGAACCAATAAATGGTGCACACAGAAATCATGAAGAAATTTTTGCAACTGTAAAAAAACACATTGGAAAATACATAAAAGAACTTAACAAGATAGATGCTGATAAAAGAATTGATGATCGAATCGAGAAATTCAGCAAAATGGGAGTTTGGAAATAAAACTCTATTGAATATTCAATCCGGCTTTAGAAATAGAGTCGGATTTTTTTATTTCTGTTATTAAGAGGTTAAAAAAAGGAAATCAACAATTGAACATTTTACCTTTAAAGAAAAAATCATCATGCTAAAGAAAATATCCATCCTGGTCAGCTTAATTTTAATTTCATTGATTAGTTACAATTTCATTATGAAAAAAACAGATTCACAACCAACATTAACATATTTAGTAAAACAACCTACAATTGAATCAGAAAACCCTCCTCTGATTATCCTTCTTCATGGAGTTGGAAGTAATGAAAAAGATTTATTTTCATTTGCAGATGCATTACCTAAGCAATTCAAAATTGTTTCAGTAAGAGGTCCAATTACTTTAAATGAAAATCAATTCGCTTGGTTCCAGGTTCAGTTTACAGAAAATGGTTCGATAATCAACAAAGATCAAGCAGAAAACTCAAGAAAGGAACTATTAAAATTCATTGAAGATTTAAAGCAAGTAGAAAAATTTGATTCAGAAAATGTGTATTTAGTAGGATTTAGTCAAGGAGGAATCATGAGTTATAGTGTTGCCTTAACTGAACCTAAAAAAATAAAAGGAATTGGTATTTTAAGTAGTCGATTATTACCTGAAATAAAGCCAATTATTGCTTCAAATGAACAACTTAGTAAATTGAAGTTATTTATTTCCCATGGAACACAAGATCCCGTGTTGAAGTACAACAACGCAACTGAAGCAGTTGATTTTCTGAAATCAAAAGGACTTACCCCTGAATTTCACACTTACAATGCAGCACATACAGTAACACAAGAAATGCTAAAAGATTTAATAATCTGGCTGGATAAATAAACTGTGTTCGGGATAAGAACTTCGAAACATTAAATTGATTTTTGAAAAGCATCTCTTGGAGATCCATCATTTACATAAATGACTCCACAATAAGTAAAATCGTTTTTCTTTAAGAAGTTTTGCATGGGTAAATTGGTGTTATTCGTATCCACTCGAATGTTGTTAATTCTAGTGAATGCCCAATCAAAGCAAAATTGAGCGACACCTCTAACCTCTCCAGAAGAAGCCAATCGATGTATTACTCCATAAGAATTGTGATTTAACCAATTGCCATTTTCGATTTTATGATAATTAGGTTCGTCACCTATCATAAAGCAAAAATATCCAACAATTTTAGTGTCCAAAACGCATAAAAATGCCTGATTGCTTTCAATGTCATTTTCAATAACTTCTATTGAAGGATAGCCATTGATCCACTGTGTATAATTGCCCGAATTTCTCATTAATTGACGTGCATCTTCAATTACATTCATCACAACCGGAACATCTGCTATTTGAGCCGCAACTATAGAAAACATGATTATTTCGTTTTAATTAGACTCCAAATCTTTTTGAAAAGTAGCATAATGCCAACAGCAATAATACCTGCAGCTAATCCAAATAATAAATCTTTAATCATTGGAGGAACATTGGGTAAAATATGATGTAAAAATGAAATTTCATGATTGAAAATTCCACCTGAGACCAAAATCAAAGCAATAGTACCGACAACAGCTAATAATTTAATTATGACAGGTAAAGCATTAATTAACCCTTTACCAAGAGTTGATAAAAAACCTTTTCCTTTAGAAATTTTAATCAACCTCAATCCTGCGTCATCCATTCTCACAATCAAAGCTACAATTCCGTACACACCTATTGTCGCAACAATTGCAACAATAGAGACAGACATGATTTGTACAGCTAAACTTTTATCCAAAACAGTTCCTAAAGCGATGATAACAATTTCGATTGAGAGTATAAAATCTGTAGAAATAGCTGATTTTACTTTGTTTTTTTCTGCTAACATCTGATCTTCTTCATCTACTTGAGACAAAACAGAATGTTCTGCATCTTTTTTATGAAACAGGTATTCAATAATTTTCTCCACTCCTTCATAAGCTAAATAAAACCCACCAATAATTAAGATGATTGTAACAGCTTTCGGTAAAAAGAAACTTAGTAGAAAAACGATAGGAACAATAATTAACTTATTAATAAAAGACCCTTTTGTAATTTTCCAGAGAACAGGTAATTCTCTAGATGACACAAATCCAGTGGCTTTTTCGGCATTCACAGCCAAATCATCACCTAAAATACCTGCTGTTTTACTGGTTGCTATTTTACTAGCTGCTGCAACATCATCCATTAACGCAGCGATATCATCTAAAATTGCAAAAAACCCTGAAGCCATAAATATTATTAATTATACGTTTTAAAAATGTCAATAAAGTAAAATGACCTGACGAAAACATATCATCAAGTCATCAAACTGTGTTTATAAATAGTTTTTAAGATTAATCGACATAACTTAATTTAATCATGTTCGATTTTCCTAATTCTTCCAAAGGAATAGAAGCAATGTTGATTACTAATTCACCATCTTTTAACAATCCTTCTTCTTTCAATATATTTTTAATATCAGAAATTGTATGGTCTGTTGAAATACGTCTATCATAATAAAAGCCTCTTACTCCCCAGATTAAATTAATTTGAGTCAAGATGCTTCTATTACTTGTAAACACATAAATTGGGGCCTTTGGTCTTTGAGAAGCTGTTTTATAAGCTGTATATCCCGAAAAAGACATTGTTAAAATTGCATCGGCTTCCGTTCTTTGTGCTAAACGTACTGCATTAAAACAAATTGAATCAGTAATAAAACGAGCTTGGTTTTTCTCAGGTAATTCTTCTTTATTGTAAATACCTTCAAAGGTTTCCATTTCTTTAACGATGTTTGCCATTGTTTTAATTACCTCAATTGGATGGTCACCAACAGAAGTTTCTCCGGACAACATTACAGCATCTGCTCCGTCAAGAACAGCATTAGCAACATCATTTACCTCTGCACGGGTTGGCATTGGGTTGGTGATCATGGATTCCATCATTTGAGTTGCAACAATAACAGGTTTAGCATTTAAACGAGCTCTATTGATAATCATTTTTTGAATCAATGGAACATTTTGATAAGGAACTTCTACTCCCAAGTCACCTCTTGCGACCATCAATGCATCTGATTCTCTGATAATTTCTTCAATCGCTTCAACTGCTTCTGGTTTTTCAATTTTAGCAACAACTTTGGCTTTTGCACCTCTATGCGCAATAATATTTTTAAGTTCTTTAATATCCTGAGGATTTCTTACAAATGAAAGTCCAATCCAATCTACCCCCTGTTCCAAAGCAAAATCCAAATCTTTTCTGTCCTTTTCAGTAAGAGAAGGCATTGAAATAGCTGTATTTGGAAAGTTCACTCCTTTTTTAGATGATAGAATTCCACCGTGAATTACTTTAGCTGTAAATTCGCTTTTTTTGTCAGTTTCAACAACTTCAAGTGCTAATTTTCCATCATCTAATAATATACGTTCACCTGGGTTTACATCCTGAGGTAATTGTTCATAGTTAATCGAAAAATGAGTCGACGTACCCAATACCTGATTTGTTGTAATTTTTACAATTGATCCATTTTCAAGGAATACACCATTACTTTCCATTTCATGGGTACGAATTTTTGGACCTTGTAAATCTGCTAAAACAGCAACATTCAATGCTAACTCTTCATTCAATTCACGAATATTTTTCAAAGCTTCCAAGTGAGCTTCGTAGCCACCATGTGAGAAATTAAGACGACATACATTTAAACCTTCTAAAAACATTTGCTTTAATGTTTCCTTTTTAGCTGTTGCAGGGCCTAATGTTGCTACAATTTTTGTTCTTTTCATATTAAAAAATAATATTTTCAGTTGAAGAGAGTGTCTCTGGTTCCAACAAGAAAACAGCTAAAATACTGTTTACTTTTCTCAATTTTTCTGATAATTGATTCAATTCTATTATATTGTTTTTATGAATAAACAAAAAGAAATCAATTGTTGGTTTTTCAGGAATAAGAAACTTCCCCTCTTCTTTGTTTTTTATTAAAAAATAAGTCACACGATTTTCTTCTTCATAAAATTCAAACATCGCATGTGACTGATGAGTAACTATTCCCTTTTTATTGATTGTAATATAAAAGGGAACTTCTGACTGCTCAAGGTGAAATCCTAAATCAGAATTTATACTCCAAGCAAGTCTATAATCATTGTGGTGACTACAAATACCTATTAAATCAAAATCTACTTCTGAATCAAATTCTAACAGATGTTTTTTCTGTTTTGTCATAGCATTATCACGAATAATCAATGACAAATGTACTCAAAATAAATAGTACGGTAGAAGATTCTATTTTTATTAATGTTAAAGTAACAAACTAACTTTTTTCAAATAAAAGTAGATTGTCAAAAAATTATTGTCCTTCGTTATCTCTAGGTTCTTTGATAAAAATTTCTTTAAAAGTAATATCCTCTAATGGATTTGCAGTAATACCTTTAACTCTTGCGTTTACCATCAAAAGCATATTGTCAAACAACAATGGAATTACAACTACATCCTCTGTAATAGCCGTTTGAGCTTTGATAAAATGATATCCTCTTTTAATAGGGTCTTTTTCAATTAATGCACTTTCGAAATTAGAATTAAATAAATCATTCGTATATCTAAATTTATTCGAAATTTTAGAACTAGAATAAAACAAGTCTAAGAACGAAATAGGGCTTGGATAATCTGCAACCCAACCAGAACGCCACATTTTTGCTTCACCATTATTGATGGCAAGTTCACGTTCAGAAGTTGTACATTGTTTAAGAATTAATTTAACATTCAACTCTTTATTAATGATGTCAATAACCCCTTTAATAAGTGCATAATTCTTAGACCCTTCAATACCATTTACATATACTTGAGTTTCGGGGAATCCTTTACCATTAGGGTAGCCAGCTTTAGCTAATAATTCTCTTGCTTTATCAGGATTTGCAGTTGGTATTTTAGTTTGGTTATAAGTTCCATCAATTTCTGGAACGAAACCATTTACTGGAACATATCCATCACCACCAAGATATTTTTCGATTAAGTCTGATGTATTAATTGCATAGAAAAATGCTTCGCGAACTTCTTTCGTTTTAAAAACTCCCTCAGCAGTATTGAATCCAATGTAATCAATATTTAAACTTTGAGAAGACTCAATTTTATGTTTGATATTTTTACCATCAACCGCATCTTGTAAACTTCCTAAAACATTTTCGATTTCATCTGCAGGAATATCCAACAATAAATCCACTTCTTTATTTCTAAATGCAAGCATTTCAGCCTTTTTATCTGAATAGTATTTTAACGTAATCGCAGATAAATATGGTAATTGATTTCCAAAAGCATCACTTTGCCAATAATTGTCATTTCGTACCAATTGGATTCCATTTTTATCCATTTTCTTCAATTTAAATGGACCTGTACCAACTGGGTGACTAATAATTGATTTCCCATATTTATCATAAGCTTCTTTAGCGAAAATAATTACATTATTACTTGCTAAAAGAGTTTCAAATCCAACGAAAGGTTTATTTAATGTAATTTCAATTTGTCTACCTTTTACTTGAATTCCAGAAACTCCACCTTTAGGAAACGATTTTTTTGAAGCTGATTTATATTCTGCAGCACCTCTAATTTTATCGACTAACACTGAATAATTTTCATTTAATTCATTTCCAGAACAAACAAAATCAAGAGAATATTTTACATCTTCAGGAGTTAATTCTCTTCCTTTTCCACCAAAACATTCATCATCATGAAAATAGACATCTTTTCGAATTTCGAATGTATAAACATCACCTGCTTCATTTACAGTAAAAGACGAAGCAAGATTAGGTAACACTTTAAAAGTATTCGGATCAATTTTTAAAAGAGGTTCATAAATCTGAGAAGAAATTAAAACCAATTGTTGTTGTGCAGATGCTAATGGAAACAACTCCATTATTGGCTCTGTATATGACAAAACAAGCTCACCTCCATAAGTTTTACCGCCATTAATAAGTGTTAATTCTTTAGTTGATTTATCTTTTTCTCCACAAGAAGTAAAAAATAAAACAGTAATAGATAAACATAAGAAGTAGATAATTTTCATTTCTATGATTTTTAAGATCTTATACAAATATAAAAAGATTTATGAGTTTAGTAACCGATTGTATTCCTAACTTTAGTAAGAACAGTTTGTGCATAAACCCTTGCTCTTTCTTCCCCCTTCTGAAGAGCGTTAATAATCTCAGATTGATTTTCCATCAGATACCAGTACTTTTCTCTCTGAGTATTAAATTTTTCAATGATTAAGTCAAACAAAGCTTGTTTTGCGTGTCCATAACCATAACCACCTGCACGGTAATTTTTATCCATTTCTTGAACTTGTTCAGTTGAAGCTAAAAGACGGTATAGAGCAAACACATTACACGTTTCAGGATCTTTTGGATCTTCTAATTCTTTACTATCTGTTTGAATCCCCATCACTTGCTTTCTTAACTGCTTATCCGGTAAGAAAATATTGATAAAATTATTGCGAGATTTGCTCATTTTTTGACCATCTGTACCAGGAATGATTTTTGTTTCTTCATTTATTAATCCTTCAGGAATAACAAATGTTTCACCAAATTGAGCATGAAATCTTGAGGCCACATCTCTTGTAAATTCAAGGTGTTGTTCTTGATCTTTTCCTACTGGAACAAATTCTGCATCGTATAATAATATATCAGCAGCCATCAACATAGGATATGTAAACAACCCGCCATTAACATCATTTAATCGATCCGCTTTATCTTTAAACCCATGAGCAAGACTGAGTCTTGAAAAAGGGAAAAGACACAAAAGATACCACATTAATTCTGTCACTTCAGGTATTTGACTTTGTCTATAAAAAACCGTTTTTTCAATATCTAAACCAAAACTTAACCATACAGCTGCTGTTGAAATCGTATTATCTTTTAACTCTCTTGGGTCTTTAATTTGTGTAAAAGAGTGTAAATCTGCAATGAATAAATAAGCTTCATTTTCAGGTTTATTCGACATTTCAATTGCAGGAATAATTGCACCTAAAAGATTTCCTAAGTGTGGTGTTCCTGTACTTTGTGTACCTGTTAAAATTCTTGTCATAAATGGTTTTTTTGCGAAGATAATGATTATTCATCTTTTTTTAATGTTAGACTTTCGTTATGTTATTTCTTTATCATTAATTCTTATTTTAAAAGAAAGGATTCATTATAAAAGTTAGAAATAACGTACCTTTGCACCATTCAAAATCGGAAGCTATGAGATTCGAACTAACCAAAGAATTTATTGAGGGAACGAAATTAGCAATTGAAACAAAGGATGTTGATTGGTTAAAAATCCACATTTTAGACCTTCACTTTGCTGATATTGCTGAAATTTTAGATTTACTCAATAACGACGATGCTAAGTACATCTATTTTTTAATGGATGATGATCAACAGGCAGATGTCTTGATGGAATTAGATGAAGACATCCGTGATCGATTTTTAAGCTCTTTATCTACAAAAGAAATTGCTGATCAATTAGAGAACTTAGATTCTGATGATGCTGCTGACATTTTAGGTGAATTATCGGAAGAACAGGTTCAAGAGGTAATTTCTCAAATGCAGGATAATGATGCTATTGGAGATATAGTTGATTTATTAAATTACGATGAAGATACAGCGGGAGGTTTGATGCAAAAAGAGTTTATTAAAGCTCGCATTGATTGGCCTGTAGACAGAGCATTAGTAGAACTTAGAAGACAAGCAGAAGATGTTGAACAAGTGTTTACCATTTATGTGGTTGATGATTTAGGAAAATTAATGGGTGTATTATCACTTAAACGATTACTTTTTGCAAAACCCAAAACCAAAATTGCTGATTTATTTAACGGAAAAAATATCATTTCTGTAAAAACAAATGAAGGGGCTGAGGAGGTTGCTAAAATCATGGAAAAATACGACTTAGTTTCCCTCCCTGTAGTTGATTTACAAAATAAATTAGTTGGTCGAATTACCATTGATGATATGGTCGATTTTATCAAAGAAGAAGCTGATAAAGATTTTCAATTAGCATCAGGTATCTCCGAAAGAATTGAATCCACATCTTCTGTTTGGAGAATTTCAAGAGCTCGACTACCTTGGCTTATTATTGGAATGATTGGTGGAATTTGTGGTGCACAAGTAATTTCAGGATTTGAAACACAAATTAGTGCTGTTCCTGCTCTTGCGTTTTTTATCCCTCTAATCACCGCAATGGGTGGAAATGTTGGTGTACAATCATCAGCTATCGTTGTGCAATCCCTAGCTAAAGGAAATGATCTGTTTGACAGTGTGTTCAAAAAAATTGGTAAAGAAACACTTGTTGCATTAATTAACGGAATATTACTTTCTACACTAATCTACATTTTTGGTGTGTTTTTTGAAAACCAAACATTAGCCTTAATCGTTTGTCTCTCATTATTTACTGTCATTATTTTTGCTTCAATTTTTGGCACCTTGATACCGTTAATATTGAATAAATATAAAATTGATCCTGCATTAGCAACAGGTCCTTTTGTGACCACGTTAAATGATGTGATTGGATTGTTTATTTATTTCACGATTGGAATGCTTTTATACCACATATAAAATGAAAGTACTTTTTATTGATACAGTTCATTCTGTTTTACAAGATCGTTTAGAGCAATACAATATTGAATGTGTAGACGGAACAACTTTGAATTTTGAAGAGTTAAAAGCTCCACTTGCAAGTGCTAATGGTATTGTCATCCGTTCCCGATTTCGAATGGATGAAAAGATTTTATCATTTGCTCCAAATTTGAAATTCATTGCAAGATCTGGTGCAGGAATGGAAAACATTGATGAGGATTATTGCCAAAAAAGATCTATTCAATTATTTAATGCACCTGAAGGAAATCGTACTGCTGTTGGTGAACATGCATTAGCAATGATTTTATCACTTTTCAATCACTTAAAAAAAGGTGATACCGAAATAAGAAATGGAATTTGGGATAGAGAAGGAAATAGAGGAATTGAATTGACTGGAAAGACTGTTGGAATCATCGGTTTTGGAAACAATGGTCAAGCATTTGCTAAAGTTTTAAAAGGATTTGATTGTACGATATTGGCTTACGATAAATACAAAAAAGGGTTTGGTAATGAGTACATTAAAGAAGTGTCTTTAGAAGAATTGTATCAACATTCTGAAATCATTAGCTTCCATATTCCTCAGAATGAAGAAACAATTTTTTGGGGCAATTCATTATTTTTCAGTTCTGTAAAAAATCCATTTTACCTCATCAATTTATCGAGGGGGAAAATTATTCAAACAAGCTCACTCATTCAAGCCATTGAATCAGGAAAAGTTAAAGGTACTGCTCTTGACGTACTAGAATATGAAAGTACAAGTTTTGAAAATATTTTTGAAGAAAACATTCCTTCAGAATTGCAATATCTTATTTCGAGTGAAAAGGTATTACTTTCTCCACATGTAGGAGGCTGGACAACAGAAAGTTATTTCAAGTTGAGCGATGTTCTTGCAGATAAGATTTTACTCGCAATTGAAACAGGAAATTTAAGCAAATAAAGCTCTAACAACCTCATCCAATCGGCTACATAAAACCAATTCAATTTTAAAATCTTTTTGGTTGATTCCTTTATTATACTTTGAAATTATTATTTTTTCAAATCCAAGTTTTTCTGCTTCATAAATCCGTTGATCTATTCGATTAACAGGTCTTACTTCACCCGATAAACCGACTTCAGCAGAGAGACAAATTTTATTGGTAATTGCAATATCAGCATTTGAAGATAAAACAGAAGCAACAACAGCCAAATCAAGAGCTGGGTCATCTACTTTTATTCCACCTGCAATATTTAAAAACACATCTTTTGCTCCTAATTTGAACCCACATCTTTTTTCCATAACAGCCAACAACATATTCAATCTTTTGCTGTCAAAACCTGTTGAAGAACGTTGTGGTGTACCATAAGCCGCTGTGCTAACCAACGCCTGGACTTCTATTAACATTGGCCGCATTCCTTCCATAGTTGCTCCAATAGAAATTCCACTTAAAGAACTATCAGCATTTGTAATTAATATTTCAGATGGGTTTTCAACTTGTCTTAAACCTGAACCAATCATTTCATAAATACCCAACTCATTCGTACTACCAAATCGGTTTTTTACAGAACGAAGCAATCTATAAACGTGATTTCTATCCCCTTCAAATTGTAAAACCGTATCAACCATGTGTTCCAATACCTTTGGACCAGCTAGAGAACCTTCTTTGGTAATATGCCCAATTAAAAATACTGGAATATTTGTTGTTTTAGCAT
Source organism: Taishania sp. (assembly GCA_036758285.1). Classification (GTDB taxonomy): domain Bacteria; phylum Bacteroidota; class Bacteroidia; order Flavobacteriales_D; family Crocinitomicaceae; genus Taishania. The sequence goes on from DAIOWV010000012.1 coordinate 22,682, forward strand.
AACGAAGTAATTGAGCTGTACACTCTCTAACTTGCGAAATACTTCCTGGTGAACTTTCTATCTCGGAACTATACAATGTTTGAATGGAATCAATGACCAATAAATTTGGCTGAATTTCTTCTGCTTGTTTAAAGATGTTTTGAATATTTGTTTCTGGCAAGATAAAACACGTATCATTCTGTATTCCGATTCGTTCTGCACGCATTTTAATTTGTTGTTCACTTTCTTCACCTGAAACATAAAGTACTTGCAAATGATTATTGGTAATTGCTAACTGCAACATTAATGTAGACTTTCCAATTCCAGGTTCTCCACCAAATAAAACCAAAGAACCAACAACTAATCCACCACCCAATACGCGGTTGATTTCATTGTCAGACAATAAATAACGTTCTTGTTCTACTCCTTGAATATCTTGTATAGCAGTTGGTTTTGCTGTTTTTCCCGATTTTGAAAATGCAACAATATTACCTGGTAGATTTTTTTCTATCAACTCTTCAACAAAGGTATTCCATTCGTTACATGACGGACATTTACCCAACCATTTAGGAGCTTCAAATCCACAATTCTGACAAAAATATGCCGATTTTAACTTTGCCATTTCACAAGCTTTTCACTGTTATATAGATTGTTAAACTACATTTTAGGAACTTAACTATTTCCTAAAATGTAGTTTCTTTAATAATCATTGTAAATGTCTAATTATCAAAATAAATGCAATTAGCCATTTGATAATTAACCAACTTTTTCAACTACAATCTTAGCATCTGATTCTTGTTCGATATCAATAGATAACGCATTTCCGTTTAATGTTTCAAACTGAATATCTGTTGCTAACACTTCATTACATACATATACTTTATTTGAAATTAAAGCAGTTTGAATACTTTCAGAAGTGTCAATTTTAAGTAGTATTTTATCCGTAACCTCTAGTCCAGAATCTTTACGTAAATTTTGAACTCTATTGATTAATTCACGAGCAATTCCTTCATTTTTCAACTCTTCATTAATTGTACTATCCAACGCCACTGTTAATCCATCTTCTGAACTAACCAACCAACCTGGAATGTCTTGAGCAACGATTTCAAAATCACCTAAATCAAGAGACACAGAAGTTCCTTCAATATCACCTGTCCAACCTTTATTTGCTTCTACTTGAGCAATGTCATCTTGAACAAAATTATTTACCATTGCAGCAATGGCTTTCATTTGTTTACCATATTTTGGTCCGATTGTCTTAAAATTAGGCTTGATTTGTTTTACGAACATTCCATTTCCTTCTTCCAATAAATCTAATTCTTTCACATTCACTTCTGACAAAATCAAATCTTTCACATGCTCCAAATCCGATGCAAATGTCCTATTCAATACAGGTACAATGATTTTTTGTAAAGGCTGACGCACTTTTAAACGTTCTTTTTTACGGATTCCTAATACAAGTGAAGATATTTTCTGAGCAATATCCATTTGAGCTTCCAGACGATCACTTATTTTTGACTCATCAACCTTCGGAAAATCTGCTAAATGCACAGAAGATACATTGTGTTTTTTTGTTACTTCATTCAAATCACTAAATAATTGATCCATGAAAAAAGGAGCAATTGGCGAACCTAAAATAGCAACTGTTTCCAAACAAGTATATAATGTTTGATAAGCAGATATTTTATCTTGTGAATCTTCACTCTTCCAAAAACGACGACGACATAAGCGAACATACCAATTAGAAAGTTGATCCGTTACAAATTCTTGAATTAAACGTCCTGCAGTTGTCGGTTCATACGATGAAAATGCATTATCTACTTCTTTCGTCAAAGTATTTAATTTTGATAAAATCCAACGATCAATTTCTGGTCTTTTTGATAATTCAATATCAGCTTCAGAATAATCGAATCCATCAATATTTGCGTACAAAGTAAAGAAAGAATAAGTATTGTAAAGTGTTCCAAAGAATTTACGTTGAACTTCTGTTATCCCATCAACATCAAACTTAAGATTATCCCATGGTTGTGCATTTGTAATCATATACCAACGTGTTGCATCAGGTCCATACTTTGAAAGCGTTTCAAATGGATCAACAGTGTTTCCTAAGCTTTTAGACATTTTTTGTCCATTTTTATCAAGAACCAAACCGTTTGAAACAACATTTTTGTATGCAACAGAGTCAAAAACCATCGTTGAGATGGCATGTAAAGTATAAAACCAACCTCTTGTTTGATCTACCCCTTCTGCAATAAAATCTGCTGGGTAGCTCAAATTGTTATCAACCAATTCTTTATTTTCAAATGGATAATGCCATTGAGCATAAGGCATTGAACCAGAATCAAACCAAACGTCACATAAATCAGATTCACGTTTCATTGGTTTTCCAGAATCACTTACCAAAAGAATCGTATCCACATAGTTTTTATGCAAATCAATTTTGTTATAATTTTCTTTTGACATGTTGCCAATTTCAAAATTATTCAAAGGATTTGATGACATTATTCCAGCGGCAACAGCTTTGTCACATTCATTTTTTAATTGTTCAACTGAAGAAATACAAATTTCTTCCGATCCATCTTCTGTTCTCCAGATTGGAATTGGAATTCCCCAATAACGTGAACGAGATAAATTCCAATCATTTGCATTTTCCAACCATTTACCAAATCGACCAGAACCTGTTGATTCAGGTTTCCAATTGATGGTATTGTTTAACGCAATCATTCGTTCTTTAACATTTGTAACGCGAATAAACCAAGAGTCTAATGGATAATAAAGAACTGGTTTATTTGTTCTCCAACAGTGTGGGTAACTGTGTACATATTTTTCAACTTTGAACGCTTTGTTTTCTTCTTTTAGTTTGATTGCTATTTGAACATCAGCTGATTTTTCGGGAGCTTCACCATCGTTGTAGTATTCGTTTTTAACATACATTCCAGCGAATTCACCCATTTCAGGGCGGAAACGACCTTGTAAATCCACTAAAGGAACTGCTTTCTCATTATTATCTAGTACTAATAACCCTGGAACACCAGCATCTGCCGCAACTTTAGCATCGTCAGCACCAAAAGTTGGAGCAGTATGAACGATTCCTGTTCCATCTTCTGTAGTTACAAAATCACCCGAAATTACCTTAAATGCTTTATCGGCATTTTCATAAGGTAAGGCATACGGCAACAATTGTTCATAATTGATACCAACTAAATCAGCCCCTAAGCATTCTCCTATAATAAAATAAGGTATCTTTTTATCTTCTTGAGAGTAATTTGCTAAGTCAGCTTCCGATTCAGCCAAATAAAACTTTCCACCAAATTGATAATTCACCAGGTTTTTCGCAAGAATCACATTAATTTCCTGGAAAGTATACTGATTAAACGTTTTAACCAATACATACTCAATTTTTGGTCCAACTGTTAATGCAGTATTTGAAGACAAAGTCCAAGGAGTTGTTGTCCATGCTAAAAAATGAATGTCTTTATCAATATTAAATGGTGTTTTTTGACCATCTACCATTTTAAATTGAGCGACAACAGTTGTATCTGTTACATCTCGATAACAACCCGGTTGATTTATTTCATGGGAAGAAAGTCCTGTTCCTGCTTTTGGAGAATATGGTTGAATAGTATATCCTTTGTACAACAAGTCTTTAGAATACATTTGACCTAATAACCACCACACAGATTCCATGTATTTAGGTTCATAGGTAATATATGGATCTTCCATATCTACCCAATATCCCATTTGTTTTGTAAGATTATTCCAAATATCCGTATAACGCATCACTGCATTTTTACATGCAGTATTGTAATCTTCCACTGAAATTTTTGTACCAATATCTTCTTTTGTTATTCCTAATTCTTTTTCCACACCTAATTCTACTGGTAAACCATGTGTATCCCAACCTGCTTTACGCTTTACTTGAAATCCTTTAAGTGTCTGAAAACGACAAAAAATATCTTTAATAGATCGAGCCATAACATGGTGAATTCCTGGAAGGCCATTCGCTGATGGTGGTCCTTCGAAAAAGACATATGGTGTCTTTCCTTCTCGAGAAGTAATTGATTGCTCAAATATTTTTTCAGCATTCCACTTTTCTAAAACAGTACTTGCCACATTGGGCAAATTTAATCCTTTGTATTCCTGATATTTCTGACTCATGTGTATTATTGGTGATTTGAAGAACAAAGATAATGATTTATTATTTTTTATGTTTGTTTCGAGCAAATAGAATACAGGTTTACAGAAAAGGATTTAACAATTTGATAAACAATTGTTTAAGTTTTTAAAAAAGCAAATTCATTTTAAAAAAAGCTAAATAATTGAAAAAATTGTATTTTTGGGAAAATCTAAAAACTATTGTTGCTATAAAATAGTTACCATCAATTAAGAAATAAAATCATGAAAAAAATTACTTTATCAATCTTGTTATTCATTTCAATCTCCGCAGTGAATGCACAGATTCATAAATCAGAAACTGTTTCAAATGCTGCAGATAGTGAATACAAATTTTCAAAGGTTGCACTTTTAGAAACAACTCCGGTAGAAAGTCAAGGGCAAGCAGGTACATGTTGGAGTTTTTCAGCATTGTCATTTTTTGAATCAGAATTAATTCGCCAAGGAAATAAAAATCCTGAATTACTTTCTGAAATGTACGTTGTTCGTAAAGCTTATGAAAGCAAAGCAGATAAATACATTCGAATGGATGGTAAGATTAACTTTTCTCAGGGAGGTGCGTTTCATGATATTCCATTTGTAATTAAAAAATATGGTATTGTTCCTCATGAATTGTATAAAGGTTTGAATTATGGTACAGACACTCACAATCACAATGAGTTTTTTAATGTTTTAGAAGGTGTTGTTCAAGGAGTTTCAAAAAGAAGCGGAAATTCTACCCTTTCTCCAACATGGAAAGTAGCTGTTAATTCCATTTTAGATGCATATTTAGGAGCTGATATTAAGGAATTTGAATGGAAAGGAAAAAAATACACTCCAAAATCATATTCTGAATCCCTTGGATTGAAAATGGATGATTATATTTCTATAACTTCATTCACAAATCATGAATTAAACCAAGAATGCATGCTAGAAATTCAAGACAATTGGGCTTGGGGATCTAGTTATAACGTTTCTTTAGATGATTTATTCACAACAACTGAGCAGGCACTATTAAACGGATATTCAATTGCTTGGGGAGCAGATGTTTCCGAAAAAGGTTTTTCATTTTCAAACGGATTAGGAATTGTTCCTGAAGATCCATCAACGATACAAGTTAAAGGGAAAGACAATTCAAACTTTTCAGATGGTGGTGCAGAAAGAACATCAAATGCGTTCAAAACTCCAGTAAAAGAATTGGCTATTACAACGGAACTTCGTCAGCAAGGTTATGATAATAAAACAACTACAGACGATCATGGAATGCACATTGTCGGATTGTACAAAGATCAAAATGGAACAAAGTACTTTTTAGTCAAAAATTCTTGGGGAACAGGTAATTATCCAGAAGGGTATTTGTATGTTTCTGAAAATTATTTCAAATACAAAACGATCAATATCTATTTACACAAAGATGGAATTCCAAAAGATGTAAAGAAAAAATTGAACATTAAGT
>DAIOWV010000012.1:28290-36192 GCA_036758285.1 Taishania sp.
AATGAAAAAGAAGCTACAATTAATTGGTGCTGTAATGGTTTGTTCGATTACGTTTGGGCAAGAAGTACACACAAAGCGATGTGCAACAGTTGATTACATGAATTATCGAGAATCAAAACAAGCTGGATACATTCAATCAACAAAAGATGTATTTAACAATGCAATAACGGATGGTTCACTAAAATCAGGAGAAACATATACTATTCCAGTAGTTGTCCATGTTTTATACAACACTCCCACACAAAATTTACATGATTCTGTAATTTTTAATCAAATTAGGATATTAAATGAAGATTTTAATCGACTAAATGCAGATACTGTAAATTTAAGACCAGCTTTCTTTCCACATACAGGAAAAGGAAATGTTCAATTTAAATTAGCTGAATTTGATCCAAGTGGTAATCCTACTAACGGTATTACAAGAACATCCACAACAAATTCAACATTTGCAGGTTCTTTTTTTGAACTGTTTACTGGAGATATGTCTTCAATTGAACGTGTAAAATCAACAGTTGATGGTGGAATTAATCCTTGGAATCAGTCACGTTATTTAAATATTTGGATTTGTAATATGGCTATCGATTTTATGGGAACAGAAATGCCTTTGTTAATGGGATATGCTACTCCTCCAGAAGGATTATCTAATTGGCCTGCAGGTTCTGTTGATGGATTGGGTGATGGAGTTGTATTACAATATCAAGTTGTTGGAAGTAACAATCCAAATGATCTTGATATCGATGGAACTACTTATGTTGTTAAAGGAAGAACAGGAACACATGAAGTTGGTCATTATTTAGGTCTACGTCATATTTGGGGAGATGGTGATTGTTCACAAGAAGATGGAATTGCAGACACACCAAACGCTGATAGTGAATCATCTCAAGATTGTAATAAAACAAAAAATACTTGTACTGACAATATCGGAGGAGTTGATTTACCAGACATGGTCGAGAATTTTATGGATTATTCGGCTGAAGATTGTCAGAATTCATTTACAGAAGGTCAAATGAATTTAATCAGGGCTGTTTTAGAAAACAACCGTTATGATTTAATTCACAATAATTCAGCATTGAGTATATCATCTGTAGAAATATTTGAAGTTTCTTTGTTTCCAAATCCAGCAAATGAAACAGTTACATTAAAATCAAAAGAGTTTTTAAATGGTAAAATCATTATTTCTGATCTTAATGGTAAAGTTGTAAAGGAAGTTTCGGCTAATGGACTAGAAACAATTATTTCTATTAATAATTTAAAAAACGGAGCTTATCAAGTTTCAGTAGAAGGTCCTAATTCAACCAGAGCTTTTACAAAATTAATCAAGTTATAAGATTCTGACTTTTTAATATTTACTAAAAACCCTGCTTTAATTGAATTAAAGCAGGGTTTTTTATTTTGTGTCATTATTTCAACAAACTTAAACGGATATAGGCTTCTGCTAAACTGTTAATTTCTTCAGAAATAACACGTAATTTATCGTTTTTTTCACTCATTTTAAACGATGCAGGATTACTCGTTATTGCTTTAATTACTTGGGTGAAAATAGGTGTTTCATAAAATGGACTTTGTGGATTTGAAATGAAATAACCGATCATTTTTCCACCTTTTAAAACCAACTTTTCTAAACCTAATTCTTGTGCCATCCAACGCAATTCAAACGATTGTAATAAATCTTCCACTTCTGAAGGCACTGGTCCAAAACGATCAATCAATTGTTTTTCAAACACTTTCAATTCATCCATATTTTTAAAGTTGTCCATCTCTTGATACAAACTTAATCGCTCGGCAACATTGTTTACATATGTATCTGGAATTCTAACTTCTAAATCGGTTTCCAATATTGTATCATTCACAAATTGTAATGGAGAATCGGTGTTTCGTTCTTCAAACAATGCTTTGAACTCAGACGCTTTTAATTCTTCAATGGCTTCATTTAAAATCTTTTGATACATTTCAAAACCAATTTCAGAGATAAATCCACTTTGTTCACCCCCTAGCATGTTTCCAGCACCGCGAATATCCAAATCCTTCATAGCAATATTGAATCCTGAACCTAAATCAGAGAACTGAACCAAAGCTTCCAATCGTTTTCTTGCTTCGGTAGTCAGCAATGAAGACTTTTGAGAAATCAGGTAACAAAAACCTTTTTTATTTGAACGTCCAACTCGTCCGCGCAACTGGTGTAAATCACTCAAACCAAAATTATGAGCATCATTAATCAGAATTGTATTTGCATTCGAGATGTCAATACCTGACTCAATAATGGTTGTTGCTAATAAAACATCATATTCATGATTAATAAAACCCATCATTATTTTTTCAAGTTCTTTCCCATCCATTTGTCCATGACCAATTGCAACACGGATTCCTGGACACAATCGTTGTAGCATCCCTGCAACCTCCTTAATATTTGCCAAGCGATTGTGAACAAAATAAACCTGTCCCCCTCTTCCCACTTCATAGGCAACTGCATCTCTTATTTGTTCCTCACTGAATGTAATAATCTCTGTTAAAACAGGCTGTCTGTTTGGTGGCGGTGTATTGATAATACTTAAATCGCGAGCACCCATCAAAGAAAACTGTAACGTTCTAGGAATTGGAGTTGCAGTCAAGGTTAGTGTATCTACTGTTGTTCTTAACGTTTTTAATTTGTCTTTTACAGCAACCCCGAATTTCTGCTCTTCATCGATAATCATCAAACCTAAATCTTTGAATTTAACTTTATCAGAAACGATGGCATGTGTTCCAATTAGGATATCAATTTTTCCCTCTTTTAAATCTTTTAATGTCTCTGTTGTTTGCTTTGCAGATTTAAATCGATTTACATAATCCACTCGACATGGAAAATCTTTTAATCGTTCAGCAAAACTTCGTGCATGTTGAAGTGAAAGAATGGTTGTTGGAACCAAAATTGCAACTTGTTTATTATCAGCAACTGCTTTAAAGGCCGCACGGATAGCAACTTCCGTTTTTCCAAATCCAACATCTCCACAAATCAAACGATCCATCGGTACAGATTTTTCCATATCTTCTTTCACTGCTTGAGTTGCTTTGTATTGATCTGGAGTATCTTCATACATAAACGAAGCTTCTAATTCGTTTTGTAAATAGGTATCTGGAGAAAATTGAAATCCTGGTTGACTTTTTCGCTTTGCATACAATTGTATAAGGTCGAAAGCCAATTCTTTAATTTTGGTTTTGGTTTTTTGTTTAAGTGTAGCCCAAGCCTGAGTACCTAATTTATTAACTTTTGGAATATTTCCTTCTTTACCTGTAAATTTAGAAATTCTATGTAGAGAATGAATACCAACATACAACACATCTCCATCTTTATAAACCAAACGTATCGCTTCCTGAGGTTTTCCATTAACATCAATTGTTTCCAACCCAGAAAATTGTCCTACTCCATGATCGATATGTGTGACATAATCACCTTTTTGAAGATTGTAAATTTCTTTAAGTGTTAATGCTTGTTTCGCTTGACGAAAACCTTCCTTAAGTTTAAACCTATGATAACGTTCAAATAACTGATGATCAGTATAACAGACTAATTTATTCGTTGGTGAAATAAAACCTTCACTCAATGCAAAAGGCATTGGAATGAACGTTACTTTTTCATTTTCTTCTGAACCGATATCAGATAATATTTGTTCAATTCTATCTAACTGTTTTGGTTGATTCGAAAAAATTAAAACTTCAAATTTAGATTTTTGACGAGCAATGATATCATCTCGAAACAATTCAAAGTTTTTATTGAAAGATGGTTGTGGTTGAAAATCAAATGTACAAGTTAGCCCGATTTGAAATTCTGTATCTGTTCCTAATTCAACCGTAGAAAAGGCCTTTAATTCATCCAAGAATAAAACAGAATCTACATATAAATTATTAGGAATGGTGTGTTTTACTGTGTTCGGCAGTTTAGAATGTATTTCTACTGCTTTATTGTATTCTCTCTTGAGAACTTCCTTCGTTTTATCGACAGAATCAATCCAAATAGTTGTGTTTTTTCCTACAAATTCGAAAAAACTCCCATTTCCTTCCTGAACCATTTTTCCTTGTACATTAGGAACGATTGAGAAATGTTTGTGTGTGCTGATGGACAGCTGAGTTGCGGCATCAAACGTACGAATAGATTCTAGCTCATCACCAAAAAATTCGATTCTAAACGGATTGTCATTTGAAAAGGAAAAAACGTCTATGATACCACCTCGAATTGAAAATTGCCCTGGTTCATACACAAAGTCAACATATTCAAAATGATATTCCATTAATACTTCGTGAATAAATTCGATGGAATAAGATTGTCCTACTTCTAATCGCAATGTATTTTTTGTCAGATTTTTTTGAGTTGGAACTTTTTCAAACAATGCTTCAGGATAAGTAATAATCCAAGCATTTTTTCCAGAATTAACTTTGTCCAACACTTCTGCTCGAGCAACAACATTTGCATTGTCGGTTTCTTCCAATTGATATGGTACTCGATACGAAGCTGGGTAGAACAAAACATTTTTATTTTCAGGAAATAATCCTTCGAAATCATTTAAAAAATAAGCTGCTTCCTCTTTGTCATTTAAAATGAATAAGTGATTTCCTGGAACTTGCGAACATACAGCACCCGAACAAGCTGATTTTGATGCTCCTGCCAAACCTTTCCAATGAATACGCGATTCATGAAACTGTAATTGATTGGCTGTTTGTTCTACTAATGGAAGTTGTTCGAAATGTTTTCTAAAATCTTTGCTATTCATTTTGTTATCCTAATTTACGAAAGGAATGGAAGGTTTTAACCATTGCTGTAATTCAGAAAACAAAGATAGAAATTTAAAAAGATGTGATATCTCGCTTTCATTTTTATCTGTTTTAAAAACGAAATTTTTAACCTATTTATCAGTAGATGTCTTCACTACCAAAAAACAAAATAAACCTTATTTTTTTGATTTACTTGAATTGCTTCGCTCTGGCACGAACCCGAGGGCTCTCATCCCTATTTCTTTATACAAATGTAAATTCAAAAAAAGCCAGCAATTTATACTGACTTAAACTTGCGGAGAGAGAGGGATTCGAACCCTCGATACAGTTACCCATATACTACCTTTCCAGGGTAGCTCCTTCAACCACTCGGACACCTCTCCTTTATCGCCTGTCAACAATTAAAAAGTTGCAAACGGGTCACAAAGGTACATATTTTTTGAAATAATCAAAGAAAAATACTTAAGACGTGCTAGACATAAAATAGATAACGTTCAATTCAAAATATTAATATCTATATTTGTCACATTAAGAAAATAGAGAACTAAAAATTAAAGAAATGTCAAAAATCATTAGTGGGATTCAACAAATGGGTATAGGTGTTCCGAATGTTCCTGAAATATGGAAGTGGTACAGAACATTCTTTGGGGTGAACATTAAAATATTTGAAGATGCAGCAGAAGCACCTTTGATGACTAGATATACTGGAAACAAAGTTCAAAATCGTACTGCAACATTAGCACTCAGTATGGATGGTGGAGGCGGATTTGAAATCTGGCAATACAAATCAAGAAATACTGAAAAAGCTAATTTTGATATCCAATTAGGTGACTACGGACTTTATTCTTGCTTTATAAAGTCTAGAGATGTTGAAACAACTTATAACTACCATATTAAAAATGGAGCAAATGTTTTAGGACCAATAACAATGAGACCTAATGGACAAAAAACATTTTTTGTTCAAGACCCAAACGGAAATATTTTTACAATTGCTGACGGACGTGGGTGGTTTAAAAACACAGGACATCCTAGCAGATGTGGAGGTGTTGGAGGTACAATCATCGGTGTAAGTGATATTGATAAAGCATTACCACTTTATAAAGACGTTTTGGAATATTCTATCGTTGAGTATGATGTAACTGGTGAATTTGAAGATTTTTCACAATTACCTGGAGGAAAAGGAAAATTCAGACGTGTTCTATTGACTCATAAAAATACTAGAAAAGGAGCTTTTGCCCCATTATTAGGTCCGACAGAAATAGAATTGGTTCAATCACTTGATAGAACAGACAGCAGACAAATTTTTGAAAATAGATACTGGGGTGACTGGGGATTTATCCATTTGTGTTTTGATATCAACAATATGGAAGGATTAAAACAAGAATGCGAAGCTGCAGGTTTTCCTTTTACTGTTGACAGTGGTGAAACATTTGATATGGGGGAAGCTGGAGGACGTTTTTCATACATTGAAGATCCAGATGGAACTTGGATTGAATTTGTTGAAACACATAAAGTTCCTGTACTAAAAAAGTTAGGTTGGTATATTAACCTTAAAAAGAGAAATCCTGAGAAACACTTGCCAAAATGGATGCTAAGTGCTATGGGATTAAATAAAGTAAAAGATTAATATTTATTGAATAATAAGTGGATCATTGAACAATGTTGAGTGATTCACTTATTTTAATTTCATACTCCTATATTCTGATTCCATCGCAATAATTATTGCACACATTCCCCAAATTGGAACAGCAGCCTTATCTGTATCAAGATAATTGTTTAAGAATGCATGAACAAAATAAGTAGTTAATGATAAAATCATACTCATGATTAGTACACGATTACTTTTATCTTCAACAGGCCATTTAATATACAAAGTTATTGATTGATAGAAAATTGCTGCTACAAAAAGTAAAACTGCAATCAAACCAAAAATTCCCATTTCAGCCAAAGCACCAAGATATTCACTGTGAGCATTTCCCATATCACCAAAATTGGTAGAAATAATTGTCAAATTTTCTGGGCGTTGAAACCTTGCATATTCAAAAGCATAAGTTCCAGGACCAAAACCTGCAATGGGTTTTTCTAAAAACATATCAATAGCACATTGCCATCTATTTAAACGTTCGAGGTTAGAAGCATCGGTTGAAACATTAGTTGCTGATTGTAATCGCTCTCCAAAATCTTCCGTTGTATGCTCGTATTTATTTCTTTCTAAATAATGGGATATTTGCGTCCAACTAGCTAAAAACAAAACAACTGCAACACTACATGTAATTACTATCCATTGAAATTTAATTTTAAAATGAATCAATAAAAACACGCCAATTGCTGCAATGATACTTAACCATGCTGCTCGTGTATAAGAAAAATACAATCCTAATAAAATTATTAGGATCATACCAAGTAATACTGCTTGAATTAAAGGTGAATGTTTCTTATAAAAATACAACCCAAAAATAAGTGGAGTTGCTATCGCTACAGTTGCCCCATAGATGGTATGATCTTTAAAAAATGGCCACATCACCCAATGTCCTTCTTTTTCCCCAAATCCATATTGAGCATGAATGAAAAGCGTATACATGATAGCAATCACCATTCCAATACAAAATAACCAAATGAAAATTGTTCTATTCCTTACTTTAGAAAAAATAATTGGTCCAAAAAACAATAATGGTACAATCAACCATATGCGAGCTAGAAGAAACTTAAATGAGGCAATAGGTTGAGTACTAAGTATTGCACTAATAAAGATCCAAAAAAGATAAAAACAAACAGCCCAAACTATTGGTGATTTCCACACAATTGTAGGGATTGTTTTTTTATAAATATGTTGCATAAAAAACAGCAACAATAAACCAAAAAGGAGCGGCTCGGTTGGAATATATAAACCAAAACTATTCGTGTATTTTTCGATATTTATTGATAATGGCGTAAAAAAAGCAATACTCAAAAAGGCTATTTCAGAATAAAAAATAGCAACATAAATTGCAATTAATCCAATTGGAAAAAGGGTTAAAAATTCATTGCTATTCCACAACAAATAGGAAGCAACTATTAAATAACAAATGCTCCAAAACAGTATCCAACTATTTTTACGAATAAATTGCATTAAGCCACACGCTTTAATTCTCTGATTTTTTCTCTAATCAATAAAGC
>DAIOWV010000012.1:36221-47699 GCA_036758285.1 Taishania sp.
ACGATAAACAAGAATGTACCCATTGTTCCAAGTAAAACAACTATCATTCGTTTTGGCTTATCTTTCTTATCAGCAACAACAGCTCTTTCGACAATAAATTTATGATTTAATTTTGCGTTGGCATCGGATTCAGCCTGTTCATAAACTGCCATGAAAACTTCGAAAGCAGTAATCTTCTCCCTTCTCATGTGCTCTAATTCGTCATACAATGGACCATCCTTTTCATTGACAACAATCTTTCCTTTAATTTCAGCTTTCTCAACTGGGCTTTTAGAATCAACGAATGCTTGATACAAACCAGATCTTGAATCGATATTTAAAACTCCTAATTTAGCCAAGCTGTCAATTTGAGTACTAATTTTTTGTAAGTCTAATTGTAACATTTCTCGTTTACGTTGTGCTACTTTAAAAGCCTCAGCTGTACGTTGAGAAATCATCTCATTCTTAATTGTATCAATAAGATCAACAACACGATTTGCCATTTGTGCTGCTAATTCTGGGTTTTTATCAAAAACATCAATTTGAATTGAACCATAACGTGTTCGTGCAAAAACAAAATTTTCATTAAAAGCTTGGTTAAGTTTAAAACGCTTGTTTACATCGTCTTTACTAATTTCATAATGCTTCATTAAACCAAACTCTTCCACAATATGATCGCGAATACTAGCAGATTGTAATATTTGAACCATTTGCTCTGCTTGTTCTTCTTCTCCAAAGTCCATAGATGATGCTTTCGCATTTCTTTGTTCTGAAAACGACACTGTACTTGTTGCTGTTGGAAAGACAATCGCAGTTGATTTAAAAACAGGTGTTAAAAGTAAAGAGATAATTAAAAATAATACAAAACCTAAAATTGATCCTCCAATAATTAACTTTCTATTTCTCCAAATAAAAATCAAGAGATTTTGTTTGTTTTCATCAAACTGTGTAATAGTTTCACTCATTTTATAACCAATATTTTTTAAACGTGCGAATTTAACTTTTAAAATTCATTTTTCCGTTATAGAAACTCTTCTAAAGATAAAATATTGTCAGTAAAAGATAATTTTTACAAATTAATCAAAAAAATAGTCCCCACTTTAAAGCTAAAATGGGGACTATCTTTAAAAAATCTGATTACTTCGCTGCTGCGTATCTTCTTGCAACTTCATCCCAATTAATTAAATTGAAGAAAGATGCAATATAGTCAGGGCGACGATTTTGATAATTTAAATAATAAGCATGCTCCCAAACATCCAATCCTAAAATTGGTGTAGCAGAAGATCCTTCAATTAAAGGGTTGTCTTGATTTGGACTAGAAGAAATTGTTAATTTCCCACCATCAACATTCAACCAAGCCCAACCAGAACCAAAACGAGTAGCTGCTGCTTTCGAAAACTCTTCTTTGAATGCATCAAATGATCCAAAAGTACTTGTGATAGCTTCTGCTAATTCCCCTGTTGGCAGACCTCCACCTTTTGGTGAAAGAACTGTCCAAAATAAATTGTGATTATAAAAACCACCTCCATTATTTCTAACTGCAGGCTTGTCTGCGCTTACTTTAATTATCTCTTCAATTGTTTTACCCTCCAAATCTGTCCCTGCAATTGCAGCATTCAAATTTGTTGTATAAGCTTGATGATGTTTCGTATGGTGAATTTCCATTGTTCTCGCATCAAAATGAGGTTCCAACGCATCATAAGCGTATGGTAATTGTGGCAATTCAAATGACATATTTTTATTTTTTTAATGATTAAAACTGTATAAATTTATCTTATTCAAAATTACTCATTTCAACCTTATTAAACAACCTAATTGAAAAGTTTTAAGAACTTTTAATAGTTATTATTTTCAACTTGTTGCCAATCCCTAATCGGATTATGGTTGATACATTAGTCGTATATTTGTGAAAAAAAATCATGCAAAAAACGGTTGCATTATTGGAAATTGGAGGAAGTCATGATGAATGTATTCTTTCTCAATTGATTGGATTAAAACAACAAAATGTCAAAATTATTTTTTGCAGCACAAAAGCTATGTTTGAAAAGAATTCATTTTTTTCAAACTACATCGATGAATTTTATGAAATCACCTTTCCAAAAACTATGATTGGAGATTTTTTAGTAATGATTCGCCTCAATAAATGGTTAAAACAACAAAAAGTAGATGTCTTGATTGCCAATACAGCACAAGGTGGACACGTTAGAAATCTTTGTTTAACCTCATCTTCAAAAATTAAATTTATTGGTATCATTCACACCATAAAAATGCTAGAAAAAAGTTTTACTCAATCTCTGATTTCTAGGAAAATAAAACATTATTTTGTGCTTAATGATACTTTAAAAAGTTTCATTTCACCAAATTCCCCAATCCGAGTTGATTCTTTTTACCCACTGAGTTTTCCTAATTATTCATCAAGAATTGACAAACCAAATGATCAAATTTGGATTGCAATAATTGGAGGTGTCGAAAATCGAAGAAAAGATTTAAGTGGATTTATTGAAATGGCCTCTCAAACATCTGAAAATATTCATTTTTATTTTCTTGGAAAAAGTAATCATCAATCTGAAAATACGATTGAATTTAAAAAACAATTATCCGAATACAAACTAGAAAAACGAGTACACCTTTTTGATGATTTTTTGACTCAAGAAACCTTTGATAATTATTTAAATCAAATAAATGGAATTTTTCCATTGGTTCATCCAAATACGTCAAGTGCTGAAGAATACTTTACTCGTCAAATTCCAGGAGCAATAAATATCGCTTTCGGATACAAAATTCCAATGATGATTCATTCACACTATCAGAATTGGGAGGATTTTAATAAAGGTGTCGTATTTTATGATTTGAATAATTTTAAGCAACAATTTGATCGTTTTATAAATCAGCAAATAGAATTAAAAAATCAATTAATTGACAACCCTAAATTCAAAACAGAATTTCAAAATCAACTATTTGCAAACAGCGTCTTAAATTATTGAAACTTTATAATCAATCTAAATAATCATCAAAATCAAGAAAGTACTAAAATTCTTTGCTAGATTGAATAATTTATCTAATTTTACGCTGTATAATAACTCAAATTTTTACAAAATGAGCATTTTTGGATTAGTATTATTCTTAATTTTCGGAGGGATGGCTTTCTGGTTATTGTTATTCACATTGGGATTCATCGTTCCACTTTGGATTACTTTAGGAATTAGAGAGAAGTTGCGTCCAAAAAGAATTTTTGAAGATAAAGACGAAGAGTAATCTTCTTAAAACATAAAAAAAGCCTGACTAATTAATAGTCAGGCTTTTTTGTTGTGTAAATTTCAAAAACCTACTACAAATAGGCTTTACAATGAATTCACTCATCTTATTCTATAAATAAACTCTTTAAATTTGTAGCATCTTTTGGATTCATCTTTCCTGCAAGTATCAAACTCAATTCTTTTCTTCTCAAAGCACCATCAAATCGTTGGATTTCTTCTTCTGTCTCAGGGATTAATTCCGGCACTTGAATAGGCCCTCCATTTTGATCGACTGCAACAAAAGTATATATCGCCTCATTGCTCTTTACACGTTGACCTGTCAACTGATCCTCAACAAATACATCAACAAAAATCTCCATAGAGGATGTAAAAGCTCTAGATACTTTTGCTTCAAGTGTAACAATTGAAGCATGCTGAATCGGTTTATTAAAAGCAACATTGTTCACTGAAGCAGTTACGACAACTCTACGACAATGACGTTGAGCCGAAACACTTGCAATAACATCCATCCAAGCTAATAATTGCCCACCAAATAGATTGCCATGCGTGTTTGTATCATTTGGGAGAACTAATTTTGTAGTAATCGATAGTGTTTCTTTTGCTGTACGTGATTTCATCTTTTTTTGGATATAGAAATTTTGTGTAAAAATAGTGATTATTTAAGCTATAAAATTTCGTTTCATTAACATTTTTACAGGAAAGTAACTTGCAAAAAAACTTAAAGTACTAACAAGAAAAACGATTAATAAACCATCAAATAATGTTATTACGATAGGAAAAACTTCTCCATAAGAATTTGGCATTACTAACAATCCAAATTTCAATTGAATCAAACAAACTCCGTATCCCAAAATGAGCCCAAAAACAATCCCTTTTAATGCAATTAGCAAACCTTCATAAAAGAAAATTCTAAAAATAAGTTTTGTATCTGCTCCCATACTTTTTAAAATATGAATGTCTTCTTTTTTCTCTACAAAAAGCATTGTTAATGAAGATACTAAATTAAAAGATGCTAAAATGAAAATGAAAACAAGAATTACAATGACAATTAATCGCTCTGTTTTGCTCGTCTGAAAAATTAATTCATTCTTTTCATCGTTTGTTTTCACCTTAAAGTTTGATCCAACTTGTTTTTGAAGAACTTCTTTTATAGATTTTTTATCTTTTAAATTATTTACATCCAAATAAATAGCACTCAATTCATTTAATGAATAACCCAGTAATTCTCTTGATAATTCAATTGGGACAACCAATGTCTCAGCATTCACCTCTCGATTAAAGTTCATTCTTCCAATAACAGGAACCACTTGTGTGTGAAACGGATTCTTCCCAACACTCATTTTCATGTCTCTTTTAGGACCATAAACCACAATTGTCTCTTGTCCATATGCCTGAGGAATGTATCCTCTTAAATTGTCTAAAAGAGTAGCACCGATGATAGATGTTGGCTCGCCATTTTCATATAAAGCAGGAAATCCGTCGACCATGTGCGAAGACATTCGTGAAATACTTAAAAAAGTAGAGTCTACCCCTATTAATTTTGCATTTGCCCACTTATCTTCATGCTTCAAAACAACTGTTTCTTCGGTAACTTTGGAGTACTGTTTTACACCAGCAGTTGAAGCCAACTTTTGAAAATCAATTTCGTTTTCAAAAAATGTTTTTGTATTTGTTGATCGAATACTTATAGGAGAATCGAAATCAGAATATAATTTTTCAATCATCTTCTCAATCCCATTAAATGCAGACAAAAGTATTACTAGAGCTGCAGTAATTATTGTAATGCCTACAACAGAAATTCGCGTAATAATGTTAATTACGTTTTTCTTCCTTTTAGAAGACAAATACCTCCTCGCTATATAAAAAGATACTTTAATGTGAAATTATTTCAGTAAGGTTTCGATTTCCATTGCATAATCCAAAGAATCATCTATAAAATAGACAAAATCAGGTATTTTACGCATGTTTTTTAACCTTTTTCCTAATTCACCACGGATAGTACTTGAATGAAGATTAATAGAAGCCAACACTTCTTTTTTATCTGGGCCTGCAAAAATGCTCAAATAACAACGTGCCAATGACAAATCTGAAGTGATGCGTACTTGTGTAACAGACACCATTGCTCCTAGGCAAACTTCACGTGCATTGCGTTGAAAAAACGTAGATAATTCCTCTTGAATTACTCCCTCAATTTTATTTTGTCTAATTGATGCCATGCTACAAAGGTAATTTAATAACTGCAAATAGTTGCAAAATTTTCAAACACGTTTTAGAAAACTATGATTCAATTTAATTACTATCTAAAATTGCCTTATTTTTGTAATCGATTCAAGCGTGTAACATGGAAGAAATTATAAACAAAGTAAAAAATAGTGGTTTATTACAAAAAGATTTAGCTGAATACAAACCTAAAACACCATTTTACGAAATTGATATTGCCGAACAATTATGGCAAGGATTAATTCTAAAAGAAAAAGATTATAGAGTTTGGCTAAAAGATAATGATTGGTCCAAATACGATAATGGTGCTGTTTGGATTCATTGTAGTTCTGATGCAATCGTTCCTGCATGGGCATTTATGTTAATTGTTTCCAAATTAACTGAACGAAATATACCTTCAATCGTTGGTAGTAAAATCGATTTGGAAAAGATGTTAATCAAAAAAGCAATTGAAAAAGAAGATTTAAGTAATTATCAAGATGCTATGATGATTGTGAAAGGTTGCTCTGATATACATTCGATTGAATATGCAATGTCAGAATTTGTTGCTCACTTTCAAAAAGCAGCAAAATCAATTATGTTTGGAGAACCTTGTTCAACTGTACCTGTATATAAAAGGAGTAAAACAAAAGACTAATAATGTCTACTACTAAACCAACACCACAACAAAAAAAAGAAGCTAGGCAAGCATTTAAAAAAGAAATGCATTGCATCATGTTTGAGGCTTCAACTCCTGCTGGTAAGAAGTTTGATTTATACCTAATGGGGCTCATTATATTCTCACTTTTGATTTTAATGATTGAAAGTTTACCTACTTTATCCCCCACAACTAGGCTTATATTTTATATTCTAGAATGGATACTGTCAGTGATATTTTTAGCAGAATATTTAATGAGAATCTATATTTCTAGTAAACCATTAAAATACATACTTAGTCCTTTGGGCATTGTTGATTTAATCTCCGTTTCCCCTATTCTATTATTAGCGTTTACAGATTATTTTCATTATCTGAGAATCATTCGCCTTGTTCGATTAATTCGAATATTTAAAATATTCAAAATCAATAAATTCACAAAAGAAGCCTATTCTCTTTATCATTCGTTAGTTGCAAGCATTTACAAAATTTCTGTTTTTATGTTCTTTGTGGTTATGCTTTCAATAATAATGGGTGGGTTGATGTTTATTTTTGAAGGAGGAAAAAGTGGTGGTTTTGATTCTATTCCCGAAAGTATTTATTGGGCAATTGTAACAATCACAACTGTTGGTTTTGGAGACATTACACCTGTAACGGATGTTGGAAAATTTTTAGCTTCAATTATGATGCTTCTCGGTTATGCAATTATCGCTGTTCCAACTGGAATCGTATCTGTAGAAATGTTTAGACAGCGTGAAAAGGAGGTGAAACAAAAAACAACAAACTGTTCTAATTGTTCAGCAGAGAATGATTCAAATGCTTTATTTTGCAATCAATGTGGTAATAAAATGTAGAAATTTTATAGCCCAAATACAACACCAAAGTTTGAACCTATTGCAGTTCCCCTATGTATAAAGGCATTGGTTTTCAAATAACTAGAAGTTAATTGATGTCTGTATTCAAACTGAACAAATACTCCAAATTTTGGAGACAGATTATACTGAAAACCTAAATTTGCAACAGCAGAAACCCCAAAGTTATTCATCCCATTAATTGTTTTGGTATTCACAATACTTTCAACATTGTTGCTGTTTTTAAAGATTTCATCCTTTGAAAATTTCATTTGCATCTGTGGAATTACCCCAACTCCTGCTTGCAATCGCAACTTATTAATATCATGTTTAAAATATAATTTTATTGGCACTCCAATCCACGAATATTTTGAAGTATAAGTATGACTGGTATCTGTTGCTGAAAATGCATATTTTTCACCGTTTCTTAGGAAAGATAATCCTGACTCCCACATTAAGTGTTTGGAAATGTCTGTTGAAAAACCTAAATGAAAAGCCCATGCAGTATAACTTGTTTCATCTGCTCGTACACCTAAACTTTCTGCAAATAATTCATTTTTATTTGGTTCTAAAGTTCTAAATGTATTTGAAACACCTGTTCCCAAATAAACCCTTGTTTCACTTGGTTTTACCTCTCCATCAATAGTCTTTTTAACCGGCTTTTCTTTTTTTATTTCAGGCTGATTTCCACCAACTTGAATTTGTCCAAACCCAAAAGATGTTAAAATATTAATAAAAAAAATTACTATTAAAAAACGTTTCATTAAATTCTATATATTCACATTGATTTTCAAAAATATAAAAAAAAATACCAACTATGGAATCTAAATCTAAAAAAAAGAAAAGCTTGTTAAGGAGAATTTTAACATGGACAGGTATTACTTTTTTGGTCCTAATCATAAGTATCATATTAATTCCAATTTTTTTTAAGGATAAAATAAAAGATTTAGTTATCAAAGAGGTAAATAAAACACTAATGGCGGAGCTTGAGTTAGATGATTTTGATTTAACTTTTTTAAGCACATTCCCAAATCTCTCTATTCAACTAGATGGAACCAGATTAAAAGGTGTAGGTGAATTTAAAGATGTAACATTAGCTGACATAAAAACTTTCCGAGCTGATATTGGTTTGTGGGATGTAATTAAAGGTGACGCAATTTCCATTAATGCAATCTACTTGAATGAGCCAAAGATAGATGTACGTGTGTTACATGATGGTACAGCAAACTATGACATTGTCAAACCAGATTCTCTAAAAACTGAGGAAGAAGTTAGTGAGCCATCAAATTTTGCACTTAAATTAAAAAAATATGAAATTGAAAATGGTCAAGTAAGATACGATGATAAAGCAGGAGGTTTGTATGCTAAGATTGTCAACTTAAACCACGAAGGAAAAGGTGACTTAACTGCAGATGTTATTGATTTTGAAACAAAAACGACTACAGACGAACTTTCTTTTGAAATGGATGGATTAACTTACTTGTCAAAAGTAAAAACAGATATCATTGCAAATTTATTAATGGAATTTACTGAAAAAACTTCAAAATTCACTCTTAAAGAAAACTCATTTCAGTTAAATGCTTTAAAATTTGGAATTGACGGTTTTTATGAAATGTTAGAGAAAAATGATAACATGGATTTGAAATTAAAAGCTGATAAAGCAACCTTCAAAGAATTTATCTCATTAATTCCTGCATTTTATCAAACTGGTTATGAAAGTATGCTTGCATCTGGATCTCTTTCGTTAAACGCAACTGTAAAAGGAATTTTAGACGATGTAAATATGCCTGGGTGGGATGCTGGAATTAAAGTGTCAAACGCTTCTATAAAATATCCTGATTTACCTGGAAAAATTGAAAACATTGCAATTGTTGCAGGTTCAAAATTTGAAGGTGGTAGTAATCTTGATAAAATGACTGTTGATGTAGATAAATTTCATGCAGATTTTGTTGGAAATGTACTTGATGCTACTTTAAAAATGAGAAATGTTATGTCCGATCCTGCTTTAAAGTCAACAATTTTAGCAAAAGTAGATTTAGCAACTTTAGGTAAAGTTATTCCACTTGCTGAAGGTGAAAAATATTCGGGTAAATTAGATGCTGACATAAGTCTGGATGGGAAAATGAGCCATATTGAAAAAGAACAATATGAATCTTTCAAAGCTTTAGGAACGCTCAATTTAAAAGACTTCAATTACTTATCACCTGAATTATCTCAGGAAGTAGAAGTAAAAGAAATGTTATTCAAATTTACTCCGCAAAATCTTGCTTTGGAAAAATTAGAAGCTAAAACTGGTAATTCTGATTTTGCGATGAATGGAACAATTGACAATTACATGGCTTATGTTTTTAGGGATGAATTATTAAAAGGTAAGTTTACATTCAATAGTAATTACCTGGATTTGGATCAATTAATGAACATAATGCCAACTACTGAGGCTACAGCAACTCCAGAGAATACAACAACATCTACTACTGAAGAAGGTGTAGAAATTCCAGGAAATATTGACTTTACTTTAAATACAAAAATCAATAAAGTAAAGTTCAATGGAATGAATGCTGATGACATTAATGGAATGGTTACTTTGAAGGATAAGATTGCAACACTACATAATTTAAATTTAAATGCCATGGGTGGAAACGTTGGTTTGACAGGAAGTTACAACACTCAAAATCCTGCTAAACCAAAAGCATCTTTTGGTTATAAATTAAACGAACTAGACATTCAACAATTGGTATCCAATTTTGTAACAGTTGAAAAATTAGCTCCAATTGCAAAGCATTTGAAAGGAAAAATAACATCAAACTTCAACCTTTCAACAGATTTAACATCGAACTTGGATCCTATTCTTTCTTCAATCAATGGTTTAGGAGATCTATTAAGTTCTTCTGTTCAAATTTCTGGTTTTAAAGCTTTTGATAAATTATCAGAAGTAACAAGATTAGATAATTTGAACAATCAAACGATTAAAAACATCAAAACAAAATTCAAATTAGAAGATGGTAAATTAGCTTTCAATCCTTTTGATGTTGTTTTAGGAGGTATTAAAACAAATGTTTCTGGTTTCACAAGTCTAGATCAATCAATTGATTATGCACTAAAAATGAACATACCAAAAGAAAAAATACCAAAAGAAATGGTGAAAATCGTTGAACAAGCAGCTGCAAAAGTTAATTCATTAGCACCTAAATTAAACTTGAATGTTATACCTAACGAACTTCCAATCAATGTGAAAATGCTTGGAACAGTAACGGATCCAAAAGTTTCTACAGACTTTAAAGAGAAATTAATGGAAGCATCTGGAAATATGAAAGATGCATTGGTTAACACAGCTAAAGAAAAAGTTAATGAGGTTGTTGATAAAGCAAAAGATTCTTTAAAAACAGTTGTAAATAACGCTGTTGACAAAGGAAAAGAAGAAGTCGAAAAGAAAAAACAAGAACTATTAAATGCAGCACAAAAACAAGCTGACAATATTAAAGTAGAAGGTAAAAAAGCTGGTGACAAAATACGTGCTGAAGCAGATAAAGGTTATGATCAAGCAGTTGAGGCAGCAGGATCGAATCCTTTGAAGAAAAAAGCCGCTGAAGTTGCTGCTAAAAAAATTAAAGACGAAGCATATAAAAAAGCAACTCAAACAGAAGAAGAAGCAAATAAACGAGCTGATGGCGTAATGACGAAAGCAAGAGAAGAAGCTGATAAATTAAAATAATTTGAAATCAATACAATAAAAGCGAAGAACACCTTCGCTTTTATTGTATTTACGCAATCAAAACAAAAAATTATTCAAATAAGTTAAATCCTTACTTATTTTTGTAACAAAAAGGAATCCTGTTAAATGGAAAAAGAGAAAGATAAAGAGGTAGGAAGAGATTATACTGTAAGAGTTGGAATATCGATTGGTGATGTGAATGGAATCGGTCCAGAAGTCATCATTAAAGCATTGAGTGATAATAGAATATTACTCGATTGTACACCAATAATTTACGCATCTAACAAAGTTGTTTCGTATCATAAAAACTTAACTGAATCGGTTAAATCAGCTGCGAATGCTATAAATAAAAAAGTAAACGTTGTAAATCTTTGGGAAGAGGAAGTAAAATATGACCTTGGAAAAGCAACTCAACAAGGTGGATCATATGCTTTTAAATCGTTAGAAGCTGCCACTCAAGATTTAACAACTGGTAAAATTGATGTTTTAGTTACAGCACCTATTTCTAAAGAAGCGATGGGAATGTCTGGTTTTAAATTCCCTGGTCACACAGAATATTTAGCAAGTTTAGCTGGTGAAAAAGAAGCTTTAATGTTGATGGTAGCTGGTGATTTAAGAGTGGCTTTAGCTACAACTCATATCCCTTTAAAAGACGTAAGCACTTCGCTTAACAAAGAAAAAATTGTTGAAAAAATCGCAGCGTTGGATAAAAGTCTTCGAAAAGATTTCGGTTTACAAAAACCTAAAATTGCTGTCTTTGGTTTAAATCCACATGCTGGCGATGATGGGTATATGGGTACAGAAGAAAATACAATCATTATTCCT
>DAIOWV010000012.1:47709-65330 GCA_036758285.1 Taishania sp.
GAAGCAAACTCAAAAGGACATTTGGCGTTCGGCCCCTTCCCTGCCGATGGTTTTTTTGGTTCAAGTGCTCGTCAACAATACGATGCCGTTTTGGCGATGTATCACGACCAAGGATTAACAGCATTTAAAGCATTAGCTTTTGAAGATGGAGTTAATTTCACAGCAGGTTTACCAATTGTAAGGACATCACCAGATCATGGAACTGCTTTTGATATAGTTGGACAAAATAAAGCTTCTGAAGCATCTATTCGAAGTGCTATTTATTTGGCTATGGATGTATTTAGAAATAACAAACAGTACAAAGAAATTTTTTCAAATCCATTGCCATTTACTCCTGAAGAAAAGAAAAAAGGTAAATACAGAGATGAGTAATAAGATAAGAAAATAATTTAAGCTTAACACTTGAAAAGTAAGTTTAAACTAATTTTGTCATAGTTTTTGTTATCATTAATTGAACGAATATTTTAATTTAAGAAAAATGAATAAATTATTATTTGCATTGTCATTATTGTTATTTGGTTGCAATGGATTCACACAAAAAAGTACACATGTTGTTGCTTTCTATAATGTCGAAAATCTTTTTGACACAATTGATCAACCCCACAATGATGATGAGTTTTTGCCAAAAGGAAAAAATAGATGGACAAGTGCAAGATATTTAGATAAAATTAAAAAGATGAATCAAGTAATTGATTCTATGGGTTCAGTTACTTTACTTGGAATGTGTGAAATTGAAAATGCTCAGGTTTTAAAAGACTTAAACGATGCATCATCAACAAGAAAAAACTTTAAGATTGTGCACTATGAAAGTACTGATGGACGAGGAGTAGATGTAGGTATGATTTATGACCCAACTGTACTAAAATTAGTAACGTCTGGTTTTCTTCGTTTTCAAACTAACAATCCAGAAACTCCTAATACTCGAGACATAGTATGGGGCAAATTTGTACATAAAAAAGACACCTTATTTGCAATGGTAAATCACTGGCCTTCTAGAAGAGGTGGAGCTGAACAAAGCGAACCAAATAGATTAAAAGCTGCTGAAATGGCCGCTTCATTCATTGACTCTGTTCAAAAAGCATCACCTAAATCTAAAATTGTATTCATGGGGGATTTAAATGATTACCCTACTGATAAAGCACCAAAAATAATTTCGGAAAGATTGAATCCAATGATTACTAAATCATCTGGTAAATTCGGTGGATCATATAGTTATAAAAATGAATGGGATGTTTTAGACCACATCATGATTTCTAAAAACGGAACAAAAGGAAGCTTTCGATTTGTAAAAAATTCTGGAAAAATTATTTCAAATGACTTCTTAATCGAAGAATTCAAAGGGAATTTGGTTCCAAAAAGAAATTATGCCGGAGATCGTTACCTAGATGGTTATTCTGACCATTTACCTGTAAAAGTTGGTGTTGTCTTAAAATAATTATTTACATCTTCCTGAATATTCATTACATCTTTTTGAATTTTAAGTACTTCTTCAAATTGAGTTGCTTATCTTTGGGACTATAATGAGATTGAGCAAAAGAAATAGCATTCAAAAAACAATTGTTTTTATTTCATTGGTAGTTTTCATAGCTGCCAATGTTGGAATGGCTGTGTTTACTCACAAATGCTCAATTGCTGGAGTTGAAAAATCATTTTTTAAAAACAGTGAAGACGCTTGTTCCACAGAAACGGAAGTAAAAACGTGTTGTTCAAAACCAACAACAAAAGAAGTTGACCCTTGCTGTTCAACTGAAACAGATTATGTTTCTCTTGATATAGATTTAAGAATTGACAAAGTAAACTTTGTATTCGATTTTGTTTTTTTACCATTTGAAGAAATCATTCAACCTAAATTTTACTTTGATGAATTTACAATTGCTACAAATAATCTAAGATTTGAGCAATTAGATTTACCTCCTCCAAAACATCAGGGACGAAATTTTCAAAGCATTCATCAGGTCTTTTTGATATGATTTTAAATTCCTTTTAAGTCAAACTTAATTGTAGAATTTAAACTGAAATATCAAAATGAAAAAAATTATATTTTTTGTGTTTATTCTATTTTCTTATGGAATAAATGCACAATTAAAAGGTGTCATAATTGGTTCCGAAAATGGACAATTAACACCAATAACAGGCGCAAAAGCCTATCTTCTCAATGCAAAAACTGGAGATGTTACATGTGAAGAAGGTAAATTTGAGATGATTTTACCAAAATCATTACCCGATACACTCGTTTTCTCAGCTATTGGTTTTCATTCAGATACGATCATTGTTACAAAAGAGGATCGGTTTACCAATATGAAAGTAACTTTGTTCTCCGATAATACACTGCCTGAATTTGTTATCGCTTATCGCAAAGAATCGAAAACGATTTCTAAATTAAAAGTACTCGCTGTTGAGGAGATTTCACTTGGGGAACTAAGGAAAGCGGCTTGTTGTAATTTATCAGAATCTTTCGAAACAAATGTATCAGTTGATGTGAATTTTACAGATGCAGTATCAGGTGCCAAAACAATTCAAATGATGGGACTTGACGGTGTGTACACACAAATTCAATTTGAAAACATTCCTTATTTGAGAGGACTTGAGCAACCTTTCGGATTATCTACATTACCTGGAACTTGGATAAATTCAATACAGATTACAAAGGGAACAGGAACGGTAGTAAATGGCTACGAATCGATGGCTGGATTGGTAAATATTGAAATGTTTAAACCCCAAGATATGGATAAGTTTTTCCTCAACGGATATACAAATATCTTTGGTAGATCTGAATTAAATGCACAAGGTAGTATTCGAATAAATGAAAAATGGAGCACTGCTCTCTTCGCTCATGGTTCTGGTGTATATGTTGAAAACGACCACAATCATGATAAATTTATGGACATGCCAAAAGGAAGTTTATTTTCCTTTAATAATAGATGGCATTATCAAGGTAAAAAAATGGAAGGTCAGTTTGGTATCAATACTTATTTAGATTCAAAATATGGAGGGCAAGTAGGTTATAAGAGAGGGCAAAATAATGGTCTTTACGGTATGGAAAGTAATGCATCACATGTAGATGTGTACGCTAAAACAGGATTCTTTTTGAAAAAATCGTTCAATTCGATAGGTGTCATTTACAATTTGAAATACCAAGAAAATGATGCTTTATTTGGAAACAGAACATTTCGTGGTACTGAAAAAAGAGGCTACATCAACGGAATGTACGAAGGAATAATTGGAAATACAATGCACAAATATAAAGTGGGGCTAAGTAGTGTATTTGTTGACATGAGCCAACGATTAGATTCATTAACAGATAATCGAATCGAAATTGTACCAGGCGCATTTGCCGAATATACTTATACAGCACCAAGATTAACTGCTGTGATTGGATTAAGAGGAGATTATCACAATTTGTATAACTTCCAGCTATCACCAAGGGTTCACGCTAAGTATGCAATTACAGAATTTAGTGATTTGAGAATAACTGCTGGTAAAGGATGGAGAGTTCCGAATTATATGATTGATAATATCTCATTACTTGCAACATCACGTCAATGGATTGCTCCGACTCAAATACAACCAGAAGTTTCATGGAATTTTGGAGGTTCCTTTGTGCAATCATTTAAATTGTTTGGAAATCAAGCTTCAGTTGTTGTAGATTATTATCATACATTATTTGAACGTCAATTAATTGTAGACAGAGACGAGAATGTGCATCAAATCATTTTTAAAAATATGGAAGGTAAATCATTCTCAAATAGTTTTCAAACCGAACTTTCATTTTCACCAATCGAACGATTTGATATTCGCTTAGCTTATAAATTTCTTGATGTAAGAGCTGAATATGGTGGGAAATTACAACAAAAAGTAATGGTCCCTAAACACCGAGGATTTGTAAATCTTGCATATCACACAAGAAATAAAAAATGGGAGTTTGATGTAACGACATCTGTCTTTGGAACATCTAGACTTCCTGTTTCTCAATTAGACGCAACAACATTCACAACAGACGATTATAGTGCCATCTATCCTCAATTAAGCTCCCAAATTACCTACAAACATAAAAAATGGGACTTTTATATTGGTGGAGAAAATTTAACTAATTATCGTCAACATCATCCAATTATTGATGCAGAAAATCCTTTTGGAACATATTTTGATGCAACAAGAATATGGGCTCCAATAATGGGAATAAATGTTTATGCAGGATTTCGATATGCTATTGCACACAAAATAAAAGAATAAAAAAAAGCAGGCACTTGCAAATAAGTTAATGCTGGACATCATAATGAAAAAAGTGTCTGCTTTTAATAAACGATTAAAAATTAGAAAAAATGAAAAATTTATTGCTTATAATTTCCATACTGATTCTATCAAATGGATATTCTCAAAAAGAGAATAAAAATACTGAAATTAAAATTGTTACTTCTGCAGAATGTGGTACATGCAAGAAAACGTTAGAAGAAAAACTTACTTACTCAAAAGGCATCCGCTATGCAGAGTTAGATGTAACAACTAAAATTATGACAGTTGGTTATTCTTCAAAGAAAACAACTCCTGATAAAATTAGATCAATAATTTCAGAAACTGGTTACGACGCTGATAATGTTTCAGCAAATCCATCAACACAACAATCGCTTCCTTCTTGTTGTCAACCTGGAGGAATGAATAAATAATTTAAAATTTGGGTAGATTAATAATAGTCTACCCTTTTTATTTCATTGCAACAATCACACAAAATTTCCAAAAGAATTATTACTTTTAAAATTCAAACTTCAAATTGAAATGTTATGTTGATGCCTTTTAATTTACAACAATGGATAAATGAAAATAGGGATTTACTTAAGCCTCCTGTAAATAATAAAAATCTATATGTTGAAGCAGGTGATTTTATTGTAATGGTAGTTGGTGGACCAAATGCAAGAAAAGATTATCATTTCAATGAAAGTGAAGAATTGTTTTACCAACTTGAAGGCGATATTACTGTTCGAATTCAACATGAAGGAAAAGCAAAAGACATTCAAATAAAAGAAGGTGATATGTTTTTATTGCCAGCAAATGTTCCTCATAGCCCAATGAGAGGACCAAAGACAGTTGGGTTAGTAATTGAACGAGTTAGAAAAAACACGGATTTAAGCGATGGTTTAATGTGGTTTTGTGATAATTGTAATAATAAACTTCATGAATATAGATTTCCTTTGGAGAATATTGAACGTGACTTCCTACCTCGATTTAAAGAATTCTACAGTTCCCAGGATTTACGTACTTGCAAAAAATGCCATCATGTAATGGAAGTTGATCCGCGATTCGCATAATCAAATTAATCGATAACAATTTTATTACTTAGAGTTATTCGGATATAATTGATCCATTTTTTCAATTCTCTTTTTAATCGATTTTTGTAAAATTTTAGGGGATAAAACTTTAATTTGTTCACCAAACCCCAAAATTTCTCGTTCTAATTCAAAATTAAGTACCACATCAATTCTGATAATAATACCCGTTTCATCTTCTTGCATTAACTGTTGTGACTGATGAATTGGTTTTGTTAATACATAAGGTGCGTGTTTTTTTTCAACCCATAAAATAACTTTATTTGCACGATTAGTTGGGGCTTTTGTCACACCTATAACATCGGAAAAATAGCGTTCAAAATCAATTCCTTCATACGGAATGAAATCTTTTGGAGTCATTTCCATGAAATCAACAATGCGATCCAATGCTAAAGTAATTAATTCACTTCTTTTATGTGGTTTGGCTATTAAAAACCATCTATTTCTGTATTCTTTTAGTAAATAGGGAGAATAAACCAAAGATTTTGATTCAATTGCTCGAAACGATTTATAATTAATCAATAAAGGCGTTTGTTTTCGAATCGACTGATACAGTGGGAGAATATGCTCCAATCCTTTAAGTAGTTTATTTCCCTCTAGTTGAATACCATTACTTTGTTCATTCTTTGATTTAGATATATTACTTTCTAAACGAACAATAATATCATTCATATCATCAAAAAAATTAAAGCCATTCATGTCTCGCAAAACACTAACAATTTCGGACATTTTGTTGATATCTGCTTCAGTGACTTTACTATTGTTAATTGAGAAGCCAATTTCACTGTAAGTGTAATATTTTCTATCTACCACAACAATTGGTGCATTGTACCCCAACTTGTCACTTCGCATCAATTGAATGTCTGACTGAATGGTTCTTTTGCTAATACCTGAAGAAATCCCTTCATATTCGAAGAGTGCATCTGCTACTTTATCAATCAAATCTTCTAAAGTCCATTTACGATAGGTATTTTGCAAGCATTGATCAATGGTTTTGTAACGAATTAATGCCAATTTATTGATTGCCATGAATGAAATTTTAAATAAATCTAACTTTTTTAAAATTAAAACAAAAATGTATTCAAATTAGAATTCAGGAATTGAAAATAAGTATCTATAAAAAACACCCCAGTAAAATAATTACTGGGGTGTTTAATGAGCTGACTTAAAAATCAATTAGTTTTTAATAACTCTCGATAATGTTATATTTTCTCCACGATAAATTCGAACAAAGAAAGTGTTTGATTCATAAGATGAAAGATCAATAGTTGTTTGAAATCCATTTACTTCATTCGAAGTAATCACTTTTCCAAGTAGGTCAATCAATTCAATACTATCGATAATTGTTCTATTTGAAGATACAGTTACAGTACTATTCGTTGGTACTGGATAAATAGAAAGCGTAAGATCTTCTTGATCATTAATTCCAAGATATGAAACCGTAACTTCTATACAATTAGAGGTATCTCTACATCCATAAGTGTTATCTTCAACAACTATCGCATAAGTACCAGATAATACAGGTTCAAAGAATGAACTTGTTTCTCCTAAAATTGGAGTCATATCTGAACAATTAATCCATTGTGCTGACATATCCACAAGTGTTCCTGCACTTAATACAGATCCTGAAGAAAAAGCAGAGGCCATAACATTATGAACAAAAACTTTCATTTCGTCTGTAGAAACACAACCATTTGTATCTATTGCTGTTAATATATAAGTGTTTGTTAATGTTGGACTAAAAGCAACTCCGTTAATCACCCCATTATCCCACGTGTATGTTACTGGGCTAGTTCCTGTTCCATTTAGTGTGTGCTCTTCCCCCAAACAAATATGCACATCTGAACCTGCAAATACAATTGGTAGAGAACTAACTGTTACTTCAATAGAATCAATAGTACTACAACCGTTATTGTCTGTTCCTGTTACAATATACGTTGCTGTGGCGGTTGGTTCAAAAGCAACGCCATCTATTACATCATTATTCCATGTATAAGAAATAGCACCTGTTCCTGTCAGTATTGTGGATCCACCTTCACAAACATTGTAATCTGGTCCTGCTGAAACAATAGGATTTTGATTAACTGTAATTGTAACAAAATCTGTACCTGTACATCCAACAGAGTCTGTACCTGTAACAGTATATGTTTCTGTGCTATTAATATTGAATGACATACTATCCATTACTACATTATCCCAAACATAAGTTTCTGCACCTGTACCATAAAGAATCATTTCTGTACCTTCACACACAGTTGTTTCAACATTTCCTATTCCCACAACAGGAATAGAAACAATCACATCAAGTGTATCGTACATCGTTTCAGGACAACCTACAACAGTTGCTGACACAGTATATTCTGTTGATACTAATGGTGAATCCGTAATAGTCGGATTGGTGTCTCCATTTCCCCAAGCTAGGGTTGTTCCTGGTTGGTCTGCAAGTGAATAATGAATCATACCATTCCAAACACGTGGCTGATAAACAGCGCCTGTTTCTTGTGTAAATGGAAACTCCATACCTCCACCTTCAAGAAACGATATATTTGCATCGCTACTGTATACATTACCTACATTTGTACCATTTGAATAGTTCAAAGCAGGACCTGCTGTAACATTGGTAGTAACATAAAAAGCGTATGTTTCTCCTGCAGGAATTGTTACATTCACATCAACATCCACTGGCGAAAAACCTCCAGTATAAGCTACAGGAGCTGAACCAATAAAAGTCCATGCTGAAGGAGTATTAGCAAAACCGTTCCATGTACCGACTTTATAATAAATTGAAATTGTTGTATTTTCCATAGGAGAAGCATCAAATGAGAGTATAGTAACTGCATTCGTAGCAACAATATCAAACATGTTTCCACGATGATTGTTTCCTGCTGTGTTAGAGGCTTGAAGTTGTAACGCTGGCCCATTTACCAAAGCATCTAGTGAAATATTGTCGCCAGAACACACAAGTGAATCTGAAGCACTGAGAATAACTGAACAGGGTTGGGCAAATACCATTGTGCTTAATAAAGCAAAAGGTAAAATAACTAAGTTGATTAGTTTCATAATAATAATCTTTTAAGTACTTCATTATTAATTGTTACCTTTGAACTTCGGTTGCTGTACCAAGTGCTTCTTTTAGGTCTAAAAGAACACATTCTTATTTTCTACAAATCACAATAGAATTTTATTATGGCAACAATTAATTATTATACCCCAATTTATAATATAGAAGACAAAGCACATTCTCAAATAAAAGCGTTTGAAAATAAAGACGATATCATTGATATCAGTATTTTTCCGGATGTACATTATTGTGCAGAGAAGATGATTCCGGTTGGACTTTCATTCTCCACAAAAAATGTCATCTATCCGCTCATAACAGGAAAAGATATGGGATGTGGTGTTGCGTACATACGCATTCCCAAAACAGATGTGATCAAATCTTTTGATAAAGACAAACACTATAAAGCGTTTCACAAGGCACATCTTGAAATGACTGATGAAGGATTAGGAGGTGGCAATCATTTTCTGTCGTTGGAAGAAGATAATGAAGCATTATACATAATTGTGCATACAGGAACCCGAAACAGAGGGATTTATATGTTTCAACGAAATTTGGCTTTATTAAAAGAATCTGGAAATGACGAGTATTTACCAATTGACTTTTTGGAAAAGAATTATCCGGAATGGTTTCCTGAATACAATGATGTTCTAGAATACGGAAGAAAAAGACGTTTGGAGTTTTTAGAAGGAACCCTGCAATTCTTAGAAAGAAATGGTTATATAAATAGAAATCAGATTTATGAAACAGGCGATTCCATTCACAATCACATCAAAAAGGAAGGTGATTTATGGATTCACAGAAAAGGAGCAACAGAACTTGGAAATCAAGTTGTGGTAATTCCGCTTTCAATGACAAGAGGAAGTCTATTTGTAAAAAAATCACATGAATTCAAATTACTTAATTCATGTAGTCATGGAGCAGGAAGAAGATTAAGTCGCACGGATACTTTGAAATTTTGGCATTCTTTGAAAAAGAAAGAACGAAAATTGTACGAAGAGCAATTTTGTGAATTAATCGAAAGAAATGGGAAATTTAGTCAGGGATACATTCAAGAATTTGACTTTGCATACAAGGATTCAACGAACTTGCTGTGTGAACAACCGTTTTTACAAAAGGTGTATGAAACAAAACCTATTTGTACAATTAAATTTTCTGAAATTTAGATTCATTTTTTTGATTTTTCAATGAAGAGGAATTATAGGGAGGTAAATGATAAAAAATTTGTTTATCTCCCTTCATTTTGAAGTTTTAAGAAAATAAACTACGCAACACATCTGCGTAGCTGCTTGATTTCAAAATTAATTTCAATTCAATTTTCAAAATAAAACATTAATAATCAATCAATAATAGATTATTTTCATTTTTTATTCAACTGCGCAATTCCCTTGCATCGACAACACTACATCTTTGCAATGTCGATAACGACAAACGTTCTTTCACATACAAACACCGGTCAATTGTAAGATACTTCTAGTTCACTATATTCATCTTACAAGATTACCGGATACATGGGGTGGTAGCTCAGTTGGTAGAGCAATGTATTGTATTTTCATCATTACCTTTTAGGTCAATTGAAAATTACTTCAGATTCCCGACATTGGTCGCAGGTTCGAATCCTGCCCACTCCACAAATGGAACCGTAGCTCAGTTGGTAGAGCAGGATAGTTTGATGATTACCACATCAGGTCAAATCAAATTTACTTCTCAGCACTTTTAACGCCCGTGTCGTGGGTTCGAATCCCACCGGTTCCACTAAAATTGGTCAAGTACAACTTACTTCATTATTGGTAATGTGAGTTCGAATCTCACCTAGTAGTTGTACAATTACTAACTAAAGGTCAATTATTGCTTACTTCAAATTATAGGGTTAATAGCAATAAAATTACCTTTTAAAACAACAAAAAATGAAAAATGAATTAGTAAAAATCGGAATTCGCTACAATGCGATATGTTTAGAAAATGTAAATTCAGTGTCATTTTCTAAAATTAATGAAACAACAGCCAACTTTGTTGCAAACATGACAAAATTAGGTTATTCTGTTGAAGAATCGTTGTTACATCAATTAAACATGTTAACACCAACACAATTGTTGAATATCTATGAAGCATTTGTGGAAGTTTTACAAGTGAAAAATAATTGGAATCCTTTGGTGAAAGGATGGGACATTCCAACAAATGAAACACAAACAGATCATTGGATAACGTATTTTTCCAATATTTTTAAAGGAACAAAAGGTGAGCGTTTAGCATGCGGACATTTGATTCCTGTCAATACATTTCCTTTGGAACGTTACAATGGATGTCCATTTTGTGGAACTCCTTTTCAAACGAACGGAGAAATTTACACAGGACAAGGATCGAAATTGAAAGTCTTGAAATTGTGGTCAGAAAAAGAATTGAAAGAAACATTCAAAAATTTATTGACTTCAAAAACAGCTTTGGATGCAACACAAGGAGATACACTTGTTGAATTGTTGAAGTATTTTGAATTACCAGACGTTGAGATTGAAATGAAAGAAACACAGCTTTTGGTAATCGATGCTTTGAAAGAAAATGGAAAAGTGGATGTTGCTGGAAAATTGTTTAAATCACCAGTAGATGTAATGCGTTATTTGTGGTACAAACAAACTGGTTTCTTTCAAATTGTTCAACCTTCTGTGATTTCTAAACGAATTGCTGAAAACAATCGAAACATAGTGGTTCAATTAAGTAATGTACAACAAGCTTTGGATGTTTCCAAAGAAACGTTGAAGTTGAAATATACGCGAACGGAAGCAAAAATCGTTGCTAAATGGATTAATGATTTGCCAATTTCAGCAGAAAAAGCTGCTGAGTTAATGCATCCAAAACGACAAATGTGGGTGCGATTTATTCGAGCGTTGCGTTTGGCTGAATACAGCAAATTCAAAGGAATGGAGAAGTTGAAAACGTTGTTGGATGTTTTCTATAATGAACAATACGAAGTCGTTGCAGGATCAATTGAGAATGCACGTTTAAAAATGGATGCTTCAAAAACCTTTGAATTATTGCAAGCACGTCCAGGATTGTTTGCTCGCTCATTATTTGCAAATATGTTGTGGTTTGGTCAGCACGAAACATTGGCTGCGTTTAGTCAAATTTCAAATCAAATACCCGCTCGTTTGTTATTTACATTAAACAGTTACGCAGCACTTTATTTTGATCCTACTCAAAACAGAAATGTTAAACCATTGGGTGGAACAAATAAAGTAATTGCTTCAAATAAAATGTTGAAATTATACACAAAAGATCAATTAGAAGCAATGATTTCTGGAGTTGAAACAATGTGTTTAAGTACAATGGCTGAACGATACGCAGCTGTTAAAACGGATAATAAAACAATTTTCATCGATGAGCAATTGTACAGTATTCCTTTGGCAATTGGAGATCGTGTATCAACAGTTCAGGATTTACCTGCAGCATTGATGGGAACACGATTCAAAATTGAAGGAAATACGGTTCGTTTGTTTATGCAATGGGGAAAAGGTTTGAAAGCACAACATTTGGATATGGACTTAAGTTGCCAAATTGCGTTTATGAGTCGAATTGAATTCTGTAGTTATTTCCAATTAACCGCAACAGGTGCACAACACAGTGGAGATATTCAATCCATTCCAAACGAAGTGGGTACTGCCGAGTACATTGAATTGAACATTGAGGAGTTACAAAAAAGCAATGCGAGATACGTTTCATTTACTTGTAATGCCTACAGCAATGGTTCCATCACACCAAATTTAGTGATTGGTTGGATGAACAGCGAACACCCGATGGGAATCAATGAAAATACAGGTGTTGCTTACGATCCATCTTGTGTTCAACATCAAGTTCGTGTAACACAAACCTTATCAAAAGGAATGTTGTTTGGAGTTTTGGATGTCGAAAACAAAGAAATCATCTGGATGGAGCAAAGTTTTGAAGGGCAGACAGTAGCAACATTGGATTACGCGAACATCACTTCAATGTTGGCGAAATTGAAAGCAAAAACGACTCTTGGTCAGTTGCTGTCAATCAAAGCAAATGCTCAAGGCTTAACCATTGTTGAAGATGCTGCACTAGCAGATGAAGTTTATACACAAGAATGGGCGTTGGATGTTGCAAAAACAACCGAATTGTTAATCGATTAAGTTGAATAATCTTTTGTCTAACGTCTTTCATCTAAATTTTTAAAAAATATGTCACAAATAAATGGAAATGATTTAATTGCAATTGGATACCCGCAAAATGAATTGTTGGGGATTGCATTAAAAATAAACAAGAAAAGAACAGGTTACAACCGTGCTGAAATGATGAATCACTACGAAGCAATTTTGAAAAATGCTGAAACGTATATCGATCATAAAATTTTTGGAAAATTGGCAACAGCAATTGTTGAGGGAGTTGGAACGAAAATAGATCCTGAAGTAATTCCTTTGAAAGAAGAAGCGCAAGAATATGCTGTTTTTGGAGCTGAAAATATTGAAGAAGGAGCTATCAAACAAATGGATATTGCGGTTCGATTGCCAGTTACAGTCGGAGGTGCATTAATGCCAGATGCTCATCAAGGTTATGGTTTACCAATTGGAGGTGTTTTAGCAACTAAAAATGCAATTATTCCTTACGGAGTTGGGGTTGATATTGGTTGTAGAATGGCATTATCAATTTACGATATCCCGACAAGTCATTTTGAATTGAACCATGATTTGTACAAGAAAACAATCTTCGAACAATCGCAATTTGGTGCTGGATCAGGGTTTGGAAAACACCAACGAAAAGATCACGCCGTTTTGGAAAACAAATTGTTTGATGAAAATGCATTTGTTGGTAATTTAAAAGACAAAGCCTGGGCGCAATTGGGAAGCTCTGGAGGTGGAAATCACTTTGTTGAATTCGGTTACTTGGATTTTGAACAGGATGATGAAAAAATGGGAATCAAAAAAGGAAGATACCTTGCATTGTTGACCCATTCAGGATCAAGGGGATTTGGAGCTACCATCGCAGGACATTACACACAATTGGCGAAAAAACTGTGTAAATTACCTTATGAAGCTCAAAATTTAGCTTATTTGGATTTGAATAGCGAAGAAGGTCAAGCATATTGGTTGGCAATGAATCTAGCTGGTGATTATGCTTCTGCTTGTCACGAAGTAATACATGATAAAATTGCAACTGCTCTTGGAGCAACAGTTTTAGCGAAAGTGGAGAATCACCATAATTTTGCTTGGAAAGAAATCTGGAATGGAGAAGAGGTAATTGTTCACCGAAAAGGAGCAACACCTGCTGATAAAGACGTGATGGGAATCATCCCAGGATCTATGACGGCACCAGGATTTTTAGTGAGAGGAAAAGGCGAATCAAATGCTATTAATTCAGCATCGCACGGAGCAGGAAGGCAGATGAGTAGAACACAAGCAATCAAAACAATTGCAGCATCGGAAATGAATAAAATATTAGATGATGCAGGAGTAACTTTACTTGGAGCAGGTTTGGATGAAGCACCAATGGCTTATAAAGACATAGAAACAGTGATGGCAGCTCAAACAGATTTGGTAGATGTTGTAGCTAAATTTACTCCTAAGATGGTAAGAATGGCCGACGATGGAAGTCGAGAGGATTAAAACAAGAAAGGGTCATCAAAATTGATGACCCTTTCTTGTTTTATATTCTTAAAGAGTATTACCCAGAACACATTTCACAAGAATCAGGATTTTCTAGAGAACATGCAATAGCAGCTTGTTCTTCTTCAGCAGTTTTTACTTCATTTACAACATTTTTGTCAATTGTAAACTTAATTGCATCTGTTGCTGCCTTCGTTCTTAAATAATACATTCCTGTTTTCAATCCTTTTTCCCAACCATAAAAATGCATAGAAGTTAATTTACCAAAATTGGCATTTTCCATGAAGATATTTAATGATTGTGATTGACAAATAAATGCTCCTCGATCAGCTGCCTGATCAATAATTGCTTTTTGAGAAATTTCCCATGCAGTTTTATACAAATCTTTCAAGCGTTGAGGAATCTCATTTATATTTTGAATAGAACCATTCGATGCCATAATTTTTTGACGCATCTCTTTGTTCCACAAACCTTCTTTTACTAAATCTTTCAATAAATGTTTGTTTACAACAATAAATTCTCCTGAAAGAACACGACGTGTATAAATGTTGGATGTGTATGGTTCAAAACATTCATTATTTCCTAAAATTTGAGCCGTAGAAGCTGTAGGCATAGGTGCCAATAATAAAGAGTTTCTAACTCCATACTTTTTAACTTCTTCTTTTAGAACATTCCATTCCCAACGATTTGTTGGAGTTACATTCCACATGTCAAATTGAAAAATTCCTTTTGATGTTGGAGAACCTTCAAATGTTGAATAAGGACCTTCTACTTTAGCCAAATCTTTAGACGCAGTCATTGCTGCATAATACATTGTTTCAAAAATTTCACTGTTCAATGCTCTTGCTTCTTCAGATTCAAAAGGGAATCCAAGCATAATGAAAGCATCAGCCAATCCTTGAACACCTAATCCAATTGGACGGTGACGTAAGTTAGAATTTTTAGCTTCAGCAACTGGATAATAATTTTCATCAATGATTTTATTCAGATTCAAAGTTGCTTGGTAAGTTACTTCAAACAATTTATCATGATCAAATGTACCGTTTTCAGTTACAAATTTTGGCAGTGCCAACGACGCTAAGTTACACACAGCAATTTCATCTGGTGCAGTATATTCTATAATTTCAGTACACAAGTTTGAAGACTTAATTACACCTAAATTTTGCTGATTTGATTTTGCATTTGCAGCATCTTTATACAACATATAAGGAGTACCTGTTTCAATTTGTGATTCTAAAATTTTGAACCATAAATCTTGTGCTTTAATTGTCTTTCTTCCTTTTCCTTCAGCTTCATAACGTGTATACAATGCCTCAAATTCAGCACTATGAGTATCCGAAAGACCTGGACATTCATGTGGACACATCAATGTCCAATCTCCATTTTCTTTTACTCTCTTCATGAATAAATCTGGAATCCAAAGCGCATAAAATAAGTCACGTGCACGTTGTTCTTCTTTTCCGTGATTCTTTTTCAAATCCAAGAAATCAAAGACATCAGCATGCCATGGTTCAATATACATTGCAAATGAACCTTTTCTTTTACCACCACCTTGATCAACATAACGTGCTGTATCATTGAAAACTCTCAACATTGGTACAATACCGTTTGATGTTCCGTTCGTTCCTTTTATGTAAGATCCTGTTGCACGAATATCATGAATAGCTAAACCAATTCCACCAGCAGATTGCGATATTTGAGCACATGATTTTAATGTTTCATATATCCCCATGATGCTATCTTCTTTCATTGTCAATAAGAAACATGAAGACATTTGAGGTTTTGGAGTTCCAGAATTAAATAATGTTGGAGTTGCGTGAGTAAACCACCCCTCAGACATCAAATTATATGTTTTTATAGCAGATTGAATATCATTTTTATGAATTCCAATTGCTACACGCATAATCATTTGTTGAGGACGTTCAACAATTAGTCCATCCAATTTCAATAAATAAGAACGCGTTAACGTTTTGAATCCAAAATAATCATAACGGAAATCACGATCATAAATAATACTAGAATCCAACACTTCTTTATTATTCATGATTGTTTCATAAACATCAGTTGCAATTAAAGAAGCATTTTGTCCTGTTTTTGGATCGATATATTTGTATAAATCTTCAATTACATCAGAAAATGTTTTTTTCGTTTCTTTATGCAAATTTGAAACTGCAATTCTAGAAGCTAACAAAGCATAATCTGGATGATCAATGGTACGTGCAGCAGCAACTTCTGCAGCTAAATTATCTAAATCAGTTGTTAAAACTCCGTCATAAATACCCTCTATGACTTTCATTGCTACTGCTTCTGGTGACACTAAAGGGTCTAAACCATAGCACATTTTCATAATTCTGGCAGTAATTTTATCAAATTTTATTGCCTCTTTTCTTCCGTCTCTTTTAATTACATACATAGTAATCTCCTTATCCTATTTTAGTGGTTAGTTTAAAAATCTTCGTCTAGTGAAAATGTTTGATTTTCTTTTCCAGCAAGTACGCCTGCTTTTTGGTATTCACCAACTCTCTTTTCAAAAAAGTTTGTTTTACCTTGAATCGAAATCATTTCCATAAAATCAAATGGATTTGTTGCATTGAATACTTTTTCATTGCCAAGTTCAACAAGTAATCTATCTGCTACAAATTCAATGTATTGTTGCATCAAATCACTATTCATTCCTATTAATTTTACTGGCAAAGCGTCAGTAACAAATTCTTTTTCGATTGCAACAGCATCAACGATAATTTCTCTTATTTTTTCTTTTGGTAATTTGTTAACTAAATGATTGTTGTATAACAAACACGCAAAATCACAGTGCAAACCTTCATCTCTAGAAATCAATTCATTAGAAAATGTAAGTCCTGGCATTAATCCTCTCTTTTTTAACCAAAAAATTGAACAAAAAGATCCTGAAAAGAAAATACCTTCAACAGCGGCAAATGCAACGAGACGCTCAGCAAAAGATCCTTTTTCAATCCATTTAAGCGCCCACTCCGCTTTTTTCTTAACACAATCAAGCGTGTCAATTGCATTGAATAAATAGTTTTTCTCGTTTGAATCTTTTATATAAGTATCAATCAATAAAGAATAAGTCTCTGAATGAATATTCTCAATCGCAATCTGAAAACCATAAAAGAATTTTGCTTCTGTATATTGAACTTCAGAAAGAAAATTCTCTGCTAAATTTTCATTAA
The DNA here is from genome assembly GCA_036758285.1 of Taishania sp. Taxonomy (GTDB): domain Bacteria; phylum Bacteroidota; class Bacteroidia; order Flavobacteriales_D; family Crocinitomicaceae; genus Taishania. Next base: position 64,895 of record DAIOWV010000012.1, read on the forward strand.
CGATTCCATCTGATGCTGCAAAAAATGCTAAAACGTGTTTGATAAAGTGACGTTCATCATCGTTTAATTTATTTTCCCAGTCAATTAAGTCTGGAGCCAAATCAATTTCTTCTGCAGTCCAAAAACTAGCTTCAGCTTTTTTGTAGAAAGACCATATATCATCGTGTTGTATTGGAAATAATACAAAACGACCATTGTTTTCCTCCAAAATTGGTTCTAAATGTGACATCCTTTATTCTTTAAATTTATACTAAAACATCCCCTTACATGTAATTATGAATTACATATAGAAAGATAAATCTCAAATTTTTTGTTTCCCTTTACAGACTTTTCAGCTTCTTATTATTCAGACTTAATTTACTCTACTCGGGCATACAAAAATTGTCAAAATTATTCCCTTTCGCAATTAAAGAAATTCACATTTCACAAAGGTTAT
>DAIOWV010000013.1:0-22230 GCA_036758285.1 Taishania sp.
AACACCTCAGCAAAGGAATATTCAAATGCAGATACAGATGTTGAATTCATTAACTATTCATCAAACGCTACGGATTACTTGTGGGATTTTGGTGATAATCTAGGATCATCAAGTGTTCCAAATCCGACTTATACCTATGACTATCAAACGGGAGCGACTTATATTGTTACATTAATTGCTACCAATAATATTGGTTGTTCAGATACAGCAATAACAGTGATTACTATAAAAGAAGAAGAGTTATTTTACATACCGAACACGTTTACTCCCAATGATGATGGGATGAATGAGTCGTTTAAACCTGTGATTTCATCAGGAGTAGATGTTTATAGTTATCACTTGATTATTTTTAATCGTTGGGGGGAAATGATTTTTGAATCTTTTGATGTTGAGATGGGTTGGAATGGTATGTATAATGGAAGTGTTTGTCAAGATGGAACCTATACGTGGAAGATTAATTTAAAGACTCGAACATCAGGTGATAAGAAAATGTTTGTAGGTCATGTCAATTTGTTGAAGTAATTGATGACAAACAATTATTATTGATTTTCCTATAATTATAGATTGACTAATTGTCAATTGAAATGATTACTTTTGCACCAAAATTAAATGAGGTTGACATGAGTAAATTTGTGCGTGGGTTTTTCTCAATGAGAATGATGGCTTTAGGTTTAATTATCCTTTTATTTGCTATTGCCGTAGCAACTTTTTTAGAATCTATTTATGATATTCAAACAGCTAAAATCATTATTTATAATGGTCTTTGGTTTGAATTGTTGTTGGTTTATCTAGGAATAAGTTTGATTGTCAACATTTTTCATTATAAGATGTGGGCTCGTGAAAAAATTGCAATGTTGATGTTTCACTTGTCTTTTATCATTATTCTAATAGGTGCAGGAGTAACTCGTTATGTTGGATTTGAAGGGGTAATGCAATTGCCGGAGCCAGATGCACAAACAGGCGTTCTTCGCCCTGTAGATTATATTTTTTCGGCTGATCCAAGAATTAAAATATTTATTGAAAATAAATATGTAGAAGAAACACTTTTTTTATCAGAAGTTGTGAAGTCAAAGTTTGATGTTGATTTCAAGTTTCCTGAAAAAAATAAAAAAATAAATGTTGAATTGGTAGATTTTCAATCCAAAAGAATTGATAGTTTAATTGTTAATGATACCATTTCAAATTATGTGATAAACATTGTGACTGGTGGTAACGAATCCAACTATTTGGCACCAGGTGATTTTATGATGATTGGAAACATTCCACTTTCATTTGAGAAAAAAGATTTAATGCCTGGAGGTATTGAAGTTTATAAGATAAACGGAAAAATGATGTTCAAAACAGGGATGCCAATGCGCTATCTTCCAATGTCAGAAATGCAAAAAATACGTCAATTAGGGATAGATGTTCCTGATTCAATGTATATGAATGTTCCAGTAGATACTTTAGTGCCATTCAATTTAACAACACTTTACTATATTGATGAACAGTCATTTGTATTCAAGGAAATTGTTAACCATGCAAAAATGATGCGTGTCTCTTCTGGTAAAAAAGATGTTGGGAGTGATTATGTTACATTTAGAATCACAGATGGAAAAGATGTGAAAATGGTAACAATTGCAGGAACTCCCATCATCCCTTCAATTGCAAAAGAGGAACGTTTTACTTTTAATGGATTATTGTACTCTTTTCAATATGGTGCTGTTCCAATTAGATTGCCTTTTTCAGTTGCTTGTAATGATTTTACTTTGTCAAAATATCCAGGTTCAACAGCTCCTTCTTCATTTGAAAGTGTTGTTACAGTTTTGGATCCTCGAAATGACAAGGAAAAAACACAACGCATTTTTATGAATAATGTGATGGATTACAATGGATTCCGATTTTTTCAGTCATCATATTTTCCAGATGAAACAGGTACAGTTTTGAGTGTGAATTCAGACTGGTGGGGCACAATGATTACTTATGTTGGATATTTAATGATGTCAATAGGAATGTTATTGTCGCTTTTTGCCCCAGTTGGAAGATTTAAAGAATTGAATGGGAAGTTGAAAAAGATTTCTAAAAATAGAGCAAAGGCAGGAATAATTTCCATGTTTGTATTGTTTAGTGGAATCACTTTTGGGCAGCATAATGACAACGATTATCATGTTCACGAAGATGGTACACGTCACAAAAATAGTGAACATGCTGAAGTTCCAGAAGGGTACCATCAACACGAAGATGGAACTGTTCATAGGAATGATGCACACAGCCAATCTGGTATAGAAGAAGGTTATCATCAACACGATGATGGTACAATTCATAAAAATGATGAACATCTTCAGGCACCGACACATTCCCAACCAAAACCACCGGCAATGGCTACCTTTATGTCTGAAGCACATTCAGATAAATTAGCATATTTGATGGTTCAGGATTATGAAGGTCGAATTGTGCCATTTCATACTTTGTGTGACCAATTATTAAGAAAAATTCATCGCAATAATAAATTTACTGATGGTGATCATACTTATAATGCGGTTCAGACAATATTAAGTATACACATGGGACCAGATGCTTGGTTTGATAAAAAAATTATTTATGTGCCGAAAGTATTACGTGAATCTCTTGGTTTAAACAAAAATCACGAAACTATTGTTGGGGGAGGAACTTATGCTTCTTTTATTGATCTATTAACAGATGATCAAAAAGATTTTCGTTTGGCTGATGAATATGAATTAGCACATCGAAAATTGGACAAAGAAAAAGGTGAGTTTGACAAGCAATTAATCAAATTAGTTGAGCGTTTTCAAGTGTTTTCTGAGATCCAATTGTGGCAGTATATGCGAATGATTCCAGTTAGAAATGATAAAGCTGATACTTGGTTTACTCCTTTCGCACAGGAATCATCTGCTAATGAAAAAGAATTGTACGAATTATCAATTTCATATTTTACTACTTTGAGTGAAAGTATTGGTACCAAAGATTTTTCTCAAGCTGATAACGTTCTAGCGAAATTTTTATCATTACAAAGAACAGTAGCTGGAAAAGTTGCTCCTCCAGCATCAAAAATTAAGATGGAGGTAAGCTACAATAAAATGAATATTTTCAAAAATGCACAAAATTCTTATTTCCTTTTTGGATTTGTATTATTGATTATTTTCTTGATTAGAATTCTTTCAAATGCAGGAGGAAAAGAAGGAAAAGGTATTCGTTTAGTTAAGCGTATCTTTACAGTACTGATCGCAATTATCTTTGTTTATCATGGGGCAGGATTAGCAATGCGTTGGTACATTTCTGGTCATGCACCATGGAGTAATGGATACGAAGCTGTTGTTTTCATTGCTTGGATAACCGTCATTGCTGGATTTATTTTCTCTAAAAAGAATCCAGTTATTCTAGCGGCAACATGTATTCTTGCTTATTGTATGCTTTTTGTTACAGACATGAATATTTTAGATCCTGAGATCACTCCATTGGTACCCGTTTTAAAATCATATTGGTTGATGATTCACGTGGCAATTATTACAGGAAGTTATGGTTTCTTAGGGTTAGGAGCAATCCTTGGATTGATAAATCTATTGCTTTATATTTTTAGAAATAAAAAGAATGGAAAGGTAATCACCTGGAACATCAACGAGTTGACTTACGTTTCTGAAATGACTATTACAATTGGTTTGTTTATGTTGACTATCGGAACGTTTCTTGGTGGAGTTTGGGCAAATGAATCGTGGGGTAGATACTGGGGATGGGACCCGAAAGAAACGTGGGCTTTGGTTTCAGTTTTAGTTTATGCTGTCTTGTTGCACTTGCGATTTATTCCAGCTTTGAAAAGTAAATTTATTTTCAATGTGGTTAGCTTTTGGTCGTATGCCGCAATTTTATTTACCTTCTTTGGTGTAAACTTCTATTTAGTTGGTTTGCATTCATATGCACAAGGAGATGGTTTAGGAGAATTTCCATTTGGAGTCATAGTTGCAACAGTGTTGTTTTATGCATTTACAGAATTTGCTTCATTAAAAAACAAAAGATATTCTACTAGTGCTGAGAAAATTAATTTAAGCTATTTCTTGAGAAAAATTGTTATAACGAGTTCAATTTTCATTGTCATTTACTTATTGTTTGTTTTATTAAAAGTGATTAATTGGAATGAGGCAATAGATGTTGCTTGGAAAACTGTAGCTGTTATAGCAGTGACGAATTTACTTTTATTCATTTATCAAATGATAAGCCCTAATAAATACGAAGAGGTTAGTGAAGAATTTTAAAAACTGATTTTCTTTTTCTATAGAATTTAATCCGTGATTTTGTAAGTGAATAATTAGCTGCAGATCATGGATTTTTTTGTGATATTTTTTTTCAACAGAAGTAAATTGATTGTTGAGGAAGTAGACGTATAAAAATCAATTGATATTTTTTAGAGATAAGACTTGTGCAAACGAGAAATTAATTTACTTTAGCGTTTTTAAACCATAAAATGAAAATAGGAGTATTATCTAGAAATGCAGAACTTTATTCTACAAGAAGATTAGTAGAAGCAGCAAAACAACGTGGTCATGAGGTTCATGTTATAGATCATTTGAAATGTAACATCGAAATCGAGCAAAGTGGGCCAAAATTGTATTATGACGGTTCGTATTTAGAAGGTTTTGATGCAGTAATTCCTAGAATTGGAGCTTCTGTTACTTTTTATGGTACTGCGGTTGTTAGACAATTTGAAATGATGAATGTATTCACTGTTGCAGGTTCAAGAGGAATCATTCATTCAAGAGATAAACTAAGATGCCTCCAAGTACTTTCAAAAGAAGGTATTGGACTTCCAAAAACAGTATTTACAAATTATTCTAAAGATGTAAAACATGTTGTTTCTTCAGCAGGAGGAGCTCCGGTAGTTTTAAAATTACTAGAAGGAACACAAGGTTTAGGTGTTGTTTTAGCTGAAAATCAGAATGCAGCACAATCTGTTTTAGAAGCATTTAATGGTTTAAAAGCCAGAGTTATTGTTCAAGAATTTATTCACGAAGCAAAAGGAGCTGACATTAGAGCTTTTGTTGTTGATGGACAGGTTGTTGGTGCAATGAAAAGACAAGGTAAAGAAGGAGAATTTCGATCAAATTTGCATAGAGGAGGAAGTTCTGTTGTTGTTGAGTTGACTCCTGAAGAGCAAGCCACTGCTATTTTAGCTTCAAAATCTGTTGGTTTGGCTGTTGCTGGAGTAGATATGTTGCAATCAGTTCGTGGTCCTTTGGTTTTGGAAGTTAATTCTTCCCCAGGATTACAAGGAATTGAGACTACAACTGGAGAAGATATTGCTGGTAAAATTATTGAGTATATTGAAAGAAATGTCGTCACGAAATAACAAACAACAAAATAAAAAATTAATCATTTTAGGGCAAGATATTTTGCCTGGTAAACGGTATGAATTAAATCTACGAGTAGCGAAATTGCATACAAGTACACCTATTCAGATTCCAATTCATGTTGATCGTGCAAAAGAAGATGGACCTACTATCGTTTTGATGGCTGGAATGCACGGTGATGAAATTAATGGAATTGAAGTTATTCGTAGAATCATTCGTAGAAAATTAGATAAACCAACGAAAGGAACCATTATTAGCATTCCTATATTCAATATTTTTGGATTTTTAAACTTGAAGAGAGAATTACCAGACGGAAGGGACTTAAATAGAAGTTTTCCAGGAAGTTTGAATGGTTCTTTAGCTTCACAGTTTGCATTTCAATTCATGAAGGAAATTGCTCCGATTGCAGATATTATTATTGATTTTCATACGGGAGCTGCTCAAAGAAATAATTTTGCACAAATCCGTTGCGATTTTGATGATGCAAGAAGTGTTGAATTGGCCAAAATTTTTAATCCTCCTATTATTCTTGATTCTGATTTAATCCCTAAAACAATTCGAGAAGCTACTCAAAAAGTAGGGGTGAAGTATCTATTATTTGAAGGTGGAAAAGCAAATTCAATTGAAGATTCAATAGTGGAGGAAGGAATCAATGGAGTTAAATTGATTTTGAATTATTTTGGAATGAGATCTTTTAAAATTGATATATCAGCTGGAAGATCTCCCTTGTTTTTAGTGGAATCAAAATGGCTTCGTGCACCAAATTCTGGATTGTTTTTTGCTTATGTGAAAAATGGAAGTAAAGTAACAAAAGGAGAACTTTTAGGTATAACGATGGATCCTTTTGGGAAAATTGAACGAAAAATAAAAGCACCTAAAGACGGAGTTGTACTTTGTGTAAATGAAGCACCAACTGTATATAAAGGTGATGCTATATTTCATATCGGAGAAGAAACTAAACTTTAATTGTTTCGAAATCAGTTTAATTAAGCTTCTAATTTAAATTCTGATGTCTTGTGAAATGTAATTTCAGGATAATCTTGTTCTGCCATTTGTAATAAAAATTGTGTTTCAGCAAGAAATACTAAGTTACCATCTTTATCAAGTGCAATGTAATTACCTTTTGCTCGTTTGAATGATTCTAATTGAGCATCATTGTCTGTAGTAATCCAAACAGCTTTTGTATAGTTTTTAGGTGTAAATCGACAATTTGCACCATATTCATTTATCAAACGATGTTGGATAACTTCAAATTGTAATTGTCCAACGGTTCCTACAATTTTTCTATTTCCTGGTTGCATAATAAACATTTGAGCAACACCTTCATCTGTTAATTGGTGAATTCCTTTATCCAATTGTTTAGATTTCATAGGATCAAGATTTTCTAATTCCATGAAAATTTCAGGAGAGAATGAAGGAATGCCTTTGAATTGTAATTTTTCACCTTCTGTTAATGTATCTCCAATTTTAAAGTTCCCAGTATCATACAAACCAATAACATCACCAGGGTAAGCTTCTTCAATTATCGATTTATCTTGTGCCATAAAAGAAGTAGGATTTGGAAATTTCATTTTTTTATCAGCACGAACATGCGTGTAAAATGTATTTCGTTCAAATTTTCCTGAAACAATTCTTAAAAATGCAATTCTATCTCTGTGTTTTGGGTCTAAGTTTGCGTGTATTTTGAAAACAAAACCAGAAAATTTAGGATCATTTGGTTCAATAAAACGAGCATCTGTATCTCTTCCTCTAGGTGAAGGAGAAATTTCAATGAATGTATCCAAAAGTTCTTTTACTCCAAAATTATTGACTGCAGATCCAAAGAATACAGGTGCTAATTCTCCAGATAAGTATTTTTCACGATCAAAATCATCATATACTCCTCCAATGATTTCAACTTCTTCTCTTAATTCGTTAGCAAAAGCTTCACCTACAATCTCATCCAACGTTGGATCTGAAAGGTCTTTGATTGTAACTATTTCTTCAGAAATTTTTGTCTTGTTTGCTTGAAAAAGATTCAAGTTTTCTTCATGTAGATTATATACACCCTTAAAACGATCACCCATACCAATAGGCCACGTTAATGGTCGAACTTTTATATCTAATTTCTCTTCTAATTCATCCAATAAGCTAAATGCATCTTTTCCTTCTCTGTCCATTTTGTTGACATAGATAATCACAGGAGTGTTACGCATTCTACAAACTTCCATCAATTTTTCAGTTTGTGATTCTACACCATTAGCACTGTCAATTACAAGAATTACACTGTCAACAGCTGTTAATGTTCGGTATGTATCTTCCGCAAAGTCCTTATGTCCTGGTGTATCTAAAATGTTAACCTGTTTTCCAGAATATTCAAAAGCCATTACAGAGGTAGCAACGGATATACCACGTTGCTTTTCAATTTCCATGAAGTCGGAAGTAGCTGTTTTTTTTATTTTATTGTTTTTTACAGCTCCAGCAGTTTGAATTGCACCTCCAAACAACAAAAGTTTTTCAGTTAATGTTGTCTTTCCAGCATCTGGATGGGCAATGATACCAAAGGTTCTTCTCTTTTCAACTGCTTCGCTATTTTTCATGGCAATATTAAATATTATTGGAAATAAGGTCGCAAAGATAAGTTATTCTTCTTCAAAATCATTCATAGAGTAAAGATTTACTTTGAAATCTTTTGAATTAAAAAAAACTGAGCCTGAATTTATATCCAGACTCAGTTAATAATGTAATTATTGTTTTACAAACTTAATCGTATAATCACTTAATGTGATAAAGTAAATACCTGTAGACAAGTTGCTTAATTCGAATGTTTCAGTTTTTTCAAGAATTATTCCTTCTTGAATTGTGTTCCCAGCAATATTTGATATTTTGTAATTCATACCAATAAACTCAACACCACTTTCCAAAATGATCGTTTCTGTAAACGGATTTGGATATAAATTAGGGTGAATTTTAGTATCTAAATCTTTAATACTAAGTGAATTTATTGTTGTACAAGCACTCGTGTCACTGCAATTGTTTTCAGTTACGATTACCGCATATTGACCATTTTCAACTGGTGTAAATGATGAACTTGTAGCTCCTGAAATTGGAAGTGAAGTTGTACAATTTATCCATTGAAAACTTGATGTATTTGATGCTGAGCTACTTATTGTATTTCCAGAAACACTTGTTGATGTATTTACTGAGTTAACAGTAACAGTCATTGATGTGTTTGAAGCACATTGACCTGTGTTTGGAGTGAATGTATAAGTTGTTGTTGTCGTGTTGTCAACAGCAGGGCTCCATGTTCCATTAATTCCATTCGTTGAACTATTAAGCAATGTGAAATTCGATCCTGAACAAATTGGTGCAATTGCATTGAAAGTAGGCGTAATTGGAGAATTAACAGTAATTGTCAGAGAGTTACTCGTAATCGGTGTGCTACTTGCACAAGACGAATTACTTGTCAACACACATGTGATAACATCCCCATTATTGTTTGCAGTAGAAGTGTATGTTGATAATCCTGTTCCAACATTTGAACCGTTACGTTTCCATTGGTACACCGGAGTAGAACCACCACCTGTGATAGTACTGGAAAATACAATTTGTTGTCCTTGACAAATAGTTGAACCTTGATTACTGGTGATTGAAATAGTTGGAGTTATACTTGTATTTACTAACATTGTTAGTGAATTACTTGTTACTGGAGAAGTGTTAGCACAAGGTGAATTACTTGTCAAAATACATGTAATAACATCCCCATTGTTGTTTGCACTAGAAGTGTAGGTTGCTAAACCTGTTCCCACATTCGAACCATTTCTTTTCCATTGATAAGTAGGATTAGTTCCTCCATTTGTATTGGTAGCAGAATAAATTACTTGTTGTCCTTGACAAATTTCGGTTCCTTGATTACTCGAAATGGTAACTGTTGGTATAACATTTGAATTAACTGTTAATGTTAAAGAATTACTTATAACTGTTGAAGGATCTCCACAAGCAACATCACTCATAAGTACACACGTAATGACATCCCCATTGTTATTTGAGTTAGATGTATAAGTTGTTAAACCTGTCCCCACATTCGAGCCATTTCTTTTCCATTGATAAGTAGGGTTAGTTCCGCCATTTGTAATTGTAGCAGTATAAATTACTTGCTGACCTTGACAAAATTCAGTTCCTTGATTACTTGTGATTGAAATTGTTGGAGTAATAGATGCATTTACGGTTATTGAAATTGCATTACTTGTTGCCGTTGTCGGTGAAGCACAAGGAGCATTACTAGTCATAACACAAGTTATACTGCTTCCATTTGTTAATGTGTTTGAAGTATAAGTAGCACTATTTGTTCCAACATTTGACCCATTTGATTTCCATTGATAACTAGGTGTTACTCCTCCATTCGTCGGTGTTGCTGTAAAAGTAACAGATTCACCCTGACAAATTGTAGTTGCAGTTGAGCTAATTGAAACAGATGGTGTACATGAAGCTGGAGGTGGACCAACCACACAAATATTAAAATTATAGGAATTTAATTCAGTAGAAGCACTTAATACTCGGATATAGTATGTATTTCCAATTACAAAATTTGTTCCTGAAAAATTTTCAGAAGATGAAGAACTGGAGTTTTGACATGCTAAAACATTTCCGTTACAACTGTTTTCAAAAATTTGAATTGCAGGATTTAGATAGGTTGTTCCAACAGCAGCTACATTAACGTTCATAGTTGTTGCTGTCGCTGTAAATGAATACCAAACATCTTGAATAGCAAAAGAGGCACATGTTGGTGTTGGACCATTTAACATTGCTCCGCTGAAAGTTCCTGACGTATTTGAACAAGTAGAGTTGGGAGTTAAGACTCTTGCATTTGCACAATCATCATTGATAGGTTTTGGATATTTGACAATACAAATATTGAAATTATATGTTTCTAGACTTGTACTCGCATTTAAAACTCTTACAAAGTATACTTTTCCAGGTACAAAATTATTATTGTAATAACTTTCACTTGACCCTGTTGAAGTATTTTGGCATATGAAAAGCGGACCACTACAACTATTTTCGAAAATTTGAATTGCAGGATCTAAGTATGTTGTTCCAGAAGCAGCAACACTTACTCTCATGATAGAATCTGTAGCTGTAAATTTATACCATAGGTCTTGAACAGCATATGTTGGGCATGATGGAGTTGGACCATTTAACATTGCACCACTGAAAGACCCAAGTGTATTGGTACATGTTGTATTAGGTGTTAATTCGATCGCGTTGCTACAAGCATCATTTGTTGGGCTAGGATACTTTTTAAGACAAATATTAAAGTTAATAGTAGTAATGGTTGAAGAAGCATTGAAAACTCGAATGTAGTACAATTGTCCAGGTATGAAATCATTGTTCATATAACTTTCTGACCAGCCTAATCCTGAACCATTTTTACAGTATTGTACAGTACCACCACAAGATGCTTGAATTATTTCAAATCCATGATCTAAACCAGATTCTGATATAAGATTTATACTCATAGTTTGATCTGTCGCTGTAAATTTAAACCAAATGTCTTGTGAAATATTTACTCCACATGAAGGTGTAGTAGCTCCACTTTCAAGTAAAGCTCCACTAAAACTAGTAGCGATGTTTCCACATGTTAAAGATGGTGTTAATTCGATTGCATTGGAGCATTCATCATTTACAGGTCTTGGATATTTTCTGACACAAATATTAAAGTTATTAGTTACAATGTTACCATATGCATTGAAAACCCTAACTAAATATTCTTGTCCAGGTATGAAGTCATTATCCATGTAAGACTCTGACCAACCTAATCCTGAACCATTTTTACAGTATTTTATTGTTCCACCACCACAAGTTCCTTGAATTATTTCAAATCCATGATCTAAGTCAGAATCTGATGTAAGGCTTATACCCATTGTTGGATCAGTAGCAGTGAATTTAAACCAAATGTCTTGTGAAATACTTGGTCCACATGAAGGTGTAGTAGCTCCACTTTCAAGTAATGCCCCACTAAAACTAGTAGCGATATTCCCACATGTTAATGTTGGAGTTAATTCGATTGCATTGCTACAAGCATCATTTATTGGACTTGGATAGTTTCTAAGACAAATGTTAAAACTTGCTGAACTTGTTGTTGCCGAAGCATTAAATACTCGGATAAAATATTCTTGACCAACTAAAAAATTATTAGCTATTTTATTTTCTGACCATCCAGCACCAGATTCATTTGTACAACTCATTACTGTACCACCACAAGAACCTTGAATAATTTCAAATCCATGATTTAATCCCGATGTTGAAGATAGAGTAACTCGCATGGTAGGATCAGTTGCTGTAAATTTAAACCAGATATCTTGCGAAGAATTGCTTGCACAAGTAGGTGCAGAACCATTTAATGTTGCTCCGCTAAATGTTGCAGATGTGTTTACACAAGTTGAGTTAGGTGTTAAGACTATTGCATTAGCGCATTCGTCATTTGCAAATGCAGTCACAAAACAAAGTGAAAACAAAGTAAAGTTTAATATTTTTTTTAGCATGTTTTTTAGATAAAAGAGTCACAAATTTAATTGATGAGATTTCATTTTTCGTTAATTATTGTTGCAATTTCGTGTAGTAGTGTTGTGTTAAGTTGTTCATAAATATTAGTTTATGTATTTTTTAGGGCTTTCCCCAAAGTGTTCGGTAAAAGATTTTGTAAAATATGATTGGCTGTTAAATCCACATTGATAAGCAATTTCTGTTACATTGCCTTCATTGTTTTTTAACATGTCTTTTGCTTTTTCAAGACGAATCATACGAATGAAATTCGTTGTTGAAAATCCCGTTAAAGCAGAAATTTTTCGATGTAATTGACTTCTACTTATTGCGATATCATCAGCCAATTCGTTTACCGAATATTCATGATTATCAATGTTGGTAATCACTAAATTGATTAATTTATTTATGTACGAATTATTACTTTTAATTCGTTCTTCAAAAGCTTTTTCAGAATGAATAGATTTTTTATAATCTTCTCTATTTTTTTGAGATGTTGAATATAAATTCCTAACCGTCAACTTTAATTCTTCTGGTGAAAATGGTTTAGGAATGTATGAATCTGCACCAAATTCTAAACCAATTAATCTGTTTTCCAAAGCATTTTTTGCTGAAAATAAAACAACAGGAAGATGATCGGTTAAATCATTTGATTTAATCTCTTGAAGCAATTCAATTCCATCTTTTTCAGGCATCATTACATCTGTTAAAATGATATCCGGAAGAATTTCGTTTACACTTTGTATAGCTTGATTTCCATTGGAAACACGAATGATAGAAAATGTGTCCTTTAATATTGAAATAGTAAAGTTTGCCATATCATCATCATCTTCTACCAACAAGAGTAAAGGTGTGTTTTCAGTTATTACAGACGAATTCTGACTAATAGACGAATTTTCTAAAGGTATAGACACATAAAATGTTGTTCCTGTCGAATCACTTATTAAATTAATGCTACCTTTCAATAACTCAATTAGATCATTTACTAATGACAATCCGATTCCTGATCCTGATGTAGTTGAAGCTGTTTGACTTCCACGATAAAATCGATTAAAAATTTTCTTTTGTTCATTTTTAGGAATTCCATTACCATTGTCATTCACTTCTAAGTATAGTTTTTCTTTGTCAATTAAAGCTTTTACTATAATTTTTGAATTGTTTGGACTATATTTTATTGCATTTTCAATAAGGTTTGTAAGAATTTTTTCTAAAGCATTGGAAGGATAAGAACAATTAGAATCATTTTCCAGGTGTTCAAAAATTAATTCAGTTTGTTTTGATGCCAACTCTGACTTAAAAGTCGTAATGATTGAAGAAATAAAGTTGTTTAGTTCACCATATTGATAATGTACCTGATACGTGTTTTTACCAAGTTTAGAAGTGTCTAAAAGCTCATTCACTAAGTTTATTAATTTCTTGGAATTTCTTTCCATTAATAAAATATGTTCTTGATCTTCTAATTTTGAAGTCTGCTTCATTAATTGAATTGGTCCATCGATCAATGTTAAAGGCGTGCGAATGTCATGTATAATGTTCTCAAATAACTTTAGTTTCTCTCGTTCAAACGCTTGAGTTATTTTTCTTCTTTGTAGAATGAAATAAACAGTTAGAATAATTATTGCAAATATCAATATTGAACAATAAATGATTAAGTTTTTTTGATTTTGACTTTTTTGAATCTGTTGTTTTTGTTGCCCAATTTCTTTTTCTTTTTTTTCACTTTGATAGCGAATTTCTAATTCTTCAATTTCCTTTTGTTTCTCAATAGTAAATAGACGTTGGTTGACATCAAATTGTCTTTGCTTAAATAAATAAGCATTTTTATAATCCTTTATGGAGTCATAAACAGCACTTATGCGACCATATAAATTAGGTTTGTATTGATCTTCAACTCTTAAGTCGTTTGTTGAGATTGCATTCTGCATGTATTCAATAGCTTTGGAGTAGTTTTTACTAGAAAAATAATAATCACCAATGTTCTGATAAGCATTCATCATAATGAGGAGATCATTACTTTTTTTTGCCATTTCAAGACTTTTTTGATAATAATATAATATTGAATCAGAATTAGGGGACGACATTTGATAATTTGCTCCTAAAGAATTGTATATCGAAGATAAATAGTTAAATTCTTTATGCTTTGTTAGTATTTTCTCAGTTTCAAAAAGCGTTTGTCTGGACTTTTCATAATCTCCTGATATAATTTGAAGTGAGGCAAGATTGGCTTGAATGACCGAATAATATTTATAATCTTTAGCCTCTTTTTTTGATTTTGCAGCTAGAATAAAATATTGCTCAGATTTATTTAAATTACTTGAAAGATAATAACTAACTCCTATCCCATTATACAGAGTACCCAATAAACCATGGTCATTAATTTTTTCAGCTAGTTTAACTCCTTGCAGATAGTTTTTTATGGATTCGGAAATGTTGTTTTTCTTCTGATAGGCTTCTCCTTTGATTGAAAATGAGCGGCTTTGTAAGCGAATATCATTTTTGGATTTACCAATTTCATATCCAATTTCAGCAAAATGAATACTTGAATCTGGAAAGGAGACAAGATATTGATTGGCTAAATCAAGATATAAATTACCTTTTTTTACACCTTTATTTTTACTTATTAGATGATTTAATGAGTCAACTTTACTTTGTGAAAATGTTGTATGATTCGCACAAACAATGAAGAATAAGGCAATACAACAAATTATTTTACTCATTTTTATTTATTATCAAAAAAATTATGATTTATCGATTAATTAATAAAGTGTATATAGACACAAAAGTTAGCAATCTTTAAATTTGATACAAAAAAAAGGAGAAATTTTTAATTTCTCCTTTTTTATTTTAAAATTCTGCATTTCCAGGTGTTCTTGGAAATGGAATTACATCTCGTATGTTTGTCATACCTGTAACAAACATGATCATTCTTTCAAATCCTAAACCATATCCAGCGTGTGGAACACTACCGAATTTTCGAGTATCTAGGTACCATGATAAGTCCTCTTCGTGAATACCAAAAGCAGCACATTTTTCTTTTAATACATCTAATCGTTCTTCTCGTTGTGAACCACCAACCATTTCACCAATTCCAGGAAACAAAATGTCCATTGCAGCTACCGTTTCTTTTCCAGCCTCACAATTGTCATTTCTTCGCATATAAAATGCTTTAAAAGATGCTGGATAATTGGTGATGATAACAGGTCGTTTGTATTCCTTTTCAACTAAATATCGTTCATGTTCACTCTGTAAGTCTGTACCCCAGTTTACATCATATTTAAATTTTTTCTTTTTATAATGATTTGAATTCATTAAAACATCAATAGCTTCCGTGTAAGTTATACGTTTGAAATCATTATTGATAACGAAATCTAATCGCTCTAATAAAGTTAATTCATTACGCTCGTTTACAGGCTTTGATTGTTGTTCTGATTTCTCACGCTCATTTAAAAATGCTAAATCATCTTCATAATTGTCAACAACATACTTGCAAATGAATTTCAACATTTCTTCAGCTAAATCCATGTTATCATTCAAATCATTAAAAGCGACTTCCGGTTCAATCATCCAAAATTCAGCTAGATGTCGCGAAGTGTTTGAGTTTTCTGCTCGGAATGTAGGGCCAAATGTATAAACTTGTCCTAAAGCCAATGCTGCTAATTCAGCTTCTAATTGACCAGAAACAGTCAAATTGACTGGCTTTCCAAAAAAGTCTTCTTTGTAGTTAATGCTACCATCTTCATTTTTTGGTAATTTTTCTAAATCAAAATTGGTAACATGAAACATTTCCCCTGCACCTTCTGCATCCGAACCAGTAATAATTGGTGAATGAATGTAGAAAAACCCTCTGTCATTGAAAAATTTGTGAATAGCATAAGAAACACCATGACGGATACGGAAAACTGCACCGAAAACATTCGTTCTAAAACGTAAATGTGCTTGGTCTCTTAAGAATTCCAAACTATGTTTTTTAGGTTGCATTACAGTCTTTTGTACATCATCAGGATTTGCTTCTCCAATTATTTCAATAGAGGTAACTTGTAACTCAACTGATTGACCTGAACCTTGAGATTTTGCAAGAACACCAGTCAAGCCTAGTGCTGCACCAGTTGTAATTTTTTTCAATACAGACTCGTCAAAGTTTTCAAAATCAATAACAGCTTGTAATGAATGTATGGTTGATCCATCATTTAATTGGATGAAACGATTGCTTCTAAATGCGCGTACCCATCCTTTTACCACTAATTCAGTACCAGTTTCAGTACTCTTTAAAACGTCAATAATTTTTATTCTTTTCATGTTTCTGTATATTCCTTGTGTAGTATATTAAAATAACTTGAATTAATAGTTTAGTAAATTTTTAATAGCTTCCTCAATTCTGTTCTTAGGTAAGAATTGTTGTTCTAAAGGAACAGCAAACGGAATAGGTGTGTCTAATGAAGCAACTCGTTTTACTGGTGCATCTAAGAACTCAAAACAATTATCAGCAATTAATGCAGCAATTTCACCACCTATACCACCAGTCATGGAATCTTCATGAAGAACCAATACTCGACCTGTTTTTTTTACAGCTGTATAAACTGTTTCAGTATCTAATGGTAATAAAGTACGTAAATCAATTAGTTCTGCAGAAATTTCTGGATTTTTATCTAAAAACTCTTCTGCCCATTGAACCCCTAAACCATAGGTAATAATCGTCAGATCATTTCCTTCTCTAACCTTTCTCGCTTTACCTATTTCAGTCGTGTAATAACCTGTTGGCACATCTGCTTTTAAACTTCTGTACAAATATTTGTGTTCAAAAAACATTACAGGGTTCGGATCTTCGATTGCAGCAGCTAATAATCCTTTAGCATCTTCAGGTGTTGAAGGGTACACCACTTTTAATCCTGGTGTATGGAAAAACCATGCCTCATTTGATTGAGAATGAAAAGGCCCAGCTGCTGTATTGGCTCCTGTAGGCATACGTACAACAACGTCAGCATTTTCACCCCAACGCCAGTGAAGTTTCGCTAAATTATTAATGATTTGATTGAATCCACACGTAACGAAATCAGCAAATTGCATTTCAACAACAGCTTTCATTCCTGCAATAGACAATCCTAGCCCAGCACCAACAATCGCTGATTCACATATTGGCGTGTTTCTAACTCTATCTTTACCAAATTGTTCAACAAAACCTTCCGTTACCTTAAAAGCACCACCATACTCAGCAATGTCTTGTCCCATGATAATCAAATCAGAATATTTTTCCATTGATTGTTTTAAACTATCTTGGATAGCATCAATGAATCGCATTTCTTGTTTCTCACCATTCGGCTCAATTACTTGTTGTTGATAAGGAGAATAAACATCCTCTAACTCTGTTGTAATTGAAGTTGAAATTAAAGGTTCATTTTGAGCAATTTCAAAATTTGCTTGAATTTCAGATTTAATGGAATCATGGATTTCTTTTTCCAATTCATCGGTTAATAATCCTTTTTCTTTTAAAAATAAAGTGTAATTATCAACTGGATCTTGTTTTTTCCACTCATCTTGTAATCCTTCCGGATAATATTTTGTGCCAGATGCTTCTTCATGTCCTCGCATTCTGAATGTCATTAATTCAAGAATCACAGGTTTTGAATCTTTCAACATCTTTTCACGTATTGAACGAACAGTTCTGATTACATCTAAAATATTATTACCATTCACTTGAATGCCTTCAATTCCATAGCCAATACCTTTGTCAATAAATTGTTTACAATTGAACTGTTCTATAGAAGGAGTTGATAATCCCCATTGATTATTTTCAATTGCAAAAATAACAGGTAAATCCCAAACAGAAGCAACATTTATAGCTTCATGAAAATCACCTTCTGAAGCTCCACCATCACCGGTAAATACTAAAGTTGTTTTTTGTTCCTTTTTTACTTTTGAAGCCAATGCAATCCCATCAGCGATCCCAAGTTGAGGACCTAAATGAGATATCATCCCAACTAGATTATGTTCTTTAGAACCAAAATGAAAAGATCGGTCTCTACCTTTTGTAAATCCATTTTCTTTCCCTTGAAATTGAGAGAAAAGGCGATTTAAAGGTATGTTTCTTGTTGTAAATACTCCTAAATTTCTATGCATAGGAAGAATGAACTCATTTTCAGCCATCGCATAAGCGCAACCAACAGAGATTCCTTCTTGCCCCCAACCTGAAAACCATTTTGTGATTTTTCCTTGACGAAGCAAGATCAACATTTTTTCTTCGATTAATCTCGGATAGATTAATTTTTTGTATATTGAAAGTAACTCAGTATCATCAAATCCTGTTGAATCAAAATCAATATATTTTTTTTCTAATGTTGTTTCCATTTTTTTTTTACACTTAAATTTTGAAATGAAATAGGCTACAAATCTAATTTTTATTCGAATATGAGTAGTGAAATCTGTTTATTATATTTTAGTCAAATGTTAATTTTTTTGTTTTTTTTTAATTTTTTCAGAACTTAGGCAACCAATAATTAAAAAATACGTTTCTTTATTTAAGAAATCATAAAATGATTATTAAGTCAATATTATATAATATGAAAAAGATATTTTATATCGCTATTATAACGTTTATTGCTAACATTTCTTTTTCACAGGCTTATGAAGATATGCCAGTAGAGATTCAAGCAAAAATGGATAGAAATAAGATGGAAGGTTTAGATATTTATTCTGGAGTCTTTATTTCTTATGACGTTAAAATGACATCCTTACAGGCTCAAAATATTGATAAAATGATATCTTCTTTTAATGAGGATAGAAGAGTAGTCGATGTAACAATTACGCCAGATGGAAGTAAAATAGCGATTTTAGCTAATGCTTCTTATTCAATTAAAGACATCAAGTCGATAATCGTTGCTGCAGGTGCAGTTATTGAAGATTATTCAACTTCACATTCAATGGTAGAATAAAATATATGAAAAATATAAAAAATATTGTTATTGTCTTAATCACAATCTTTCATGGGATTATGATAACAAGAGCACAATCTACAGATCCTTGTGATGCTAAGGTTTTAAAGGTAGCAGATGATGGTTCGTGTAATAGTGTACAAGCGACCATTACTCAAAATAACGTTTTTTCACGTGTAGAGGCTCCTGATTGTGGGAATTATGCAGGTGGAGATGTTTGGTTTAAGGTGATCGTTCCTGGTAGTGGAATTTTAAAAATTGAAGTTGAACCAGGAACAACCGCTCCAGTTGTTGTAGATGCAGCATTAGCTTTATATCGTGCAACTGATTGTTCACAAACACTTTCGTTAATTGATTGCGATGATGATAGTGGAAGAGATTTAATGCCAAGAATTACTAGTGCAAATTTAATTCCAGGTGAAACTGTATTTGTTCGTGTTTGGAAAAATGGAGGAGGAATCGGTAGCTTTAAAATTTGTGCAAGTTCACCAAATGTTGTTAAAGCTGACTGTATAGGTGGGGAAAACCCAACATGTAATTCTGCACAACCATTTTGTACAGATGAAGATGTTACATACTGTAATATTTCTAGTACTAATTTAGGTCGATATAGTTGTCTTGCAACAACTCCTAATGCAATGTGGTTATATATGGAGGTTGGTACTTCAGGTAGTATTAATATAACTATTCGTCAGACAAGTAACGCAGGTAATCTTATCGATGTTGATTTCGCACTTTATGGACCTTACTCAGATTTATCTGCTGGATGTCCAAATATTGGACCTAACACACCAACAGTTGACTGTTCATATTCTGCTGCAGCAACAGAGATTGTTAATATTCCCGCTGCTCAAGCTGGCCAGACGTATGTTTTATTGGTTACAAATTTTAACGGTGCGGCTGGTAGTATTGAATTCGTAAATAATTCTAGTTCGACAGGTAATACAGATTGTTCGATAGTTGTTCCTTGTACTGTAGAAACTGCTATGACTCCTGATTTATGTATGCGTAGTGTTGGTACTGTTACTGCAACACCTGTTTCTGGCTTAGGCCCATACACATATTCATGGAATTTACCAGGTAACCCAACTTCTCAAACTGTTAATGGAGTTCCAGCAGGGACTTATAATGTAACTATGACAACTTCTGATGGTTGTGTTGCGACAGCGCCAGTTACAGTTACAAATAATACTGTTACATCAACATCAACATCAACGATGGTTTCATGTCCTTCAGGTAGTGATGGTACTGCTACAGCTACCATGACTCCAGCTTTAGGAGTATTATCTTATCAATGGAATGATCCAATGTCTCAGACGACTCAGACTGCAGTTGGTTTATCAGCAGGAACTTATACTTGTGTAATTACTTCTTCAACAGGATGTACTTCTTCAACAACGGTAACAGTTCGGGAAATTCCAGGAATGATTGGTATATTCTCTTCGATTGTTGATGCAAGTTGTAATAGTAAAGATGATGGTGTATTGAAAGTTGCAGTTTCACAAGGTACTGCACCTTATGCTTATTTGTGGGATAAATCTTCCTCAACATCAAATGTAGCTGATAATTTATATGCTGATACATATTCTGTTGTAATTACAGATGCAAAGGGATGTGATATTTCTTTAGTTCAGGTTATAGATGAACCAGATCCACTTTTAATCACAATGTTAACGCCTGATACACAAATTTGTCCAGAAGACGATATTTTATTAACAGTGTCTTCTACAGGAGGTTCTTCTCAGCATCTTTACAAATGGTATTCTGATGGGAAATTAGTTGGGACAGAAAGTTCAATAACAGTTGACCCAGATGTTACGAATACTCAGTATTGTGTGGAAGTTACAGAAGTGTGTGGCTCGCCAATGGTTGATTCATGTATGATCGTGACTTTTCCTACACCAATTCCCCCAGCAATTTCTCCAAATATTTTTGAAAGTTGTTTGCCAGGCGAATTTATTATTAAAAATATTTCACCAAACAGTATAGAGATTGCTTCAACATTTTTAGAGATAGGTAACAATACAAGCATAACCGTTCCTAATGGAGGAGATATGTCAATTGAATATACAAAAGCAGGAGTTTATACTTTGACAGTAGTTAATACTTCAATTTATGGTTGTGTTTATGAAAATGTGTTTACCGATTATTTAGTTGTGCATCCAGATCCAATTTCTAACTTTTATATTGGAGGAAATCCAACTACAATATTTGAAACAACTTTAAATGCATTTGAATTAGCAAGTGATGATGTTGTTCAATGGGATTGGTATTCTCCATATTCTCAACCTTCTACTAGTAATTCTAAAAGTCCAAGGTTTAACTTTCCTGATGGCGTTGAAGGAGTTTATCCTGTAACATTAGTTGTAACTTCTCATCAAGGTTGTGTGGATACCTTTACTTTAAATGCAATAGTAGAAGAAGCGGTAATTTTTTATGCACCGAATGCCTTTACTCCTGATAATGATGAGTTTAATCAAGTTTGGAAATTATCACTTCAAGGAGGAGATTCACAAGATTTCAATTTGATTATCTACAATCGATGGGGTCAACCTATTTGGGAAACTAGAGATTATAATGTTGGGTGGGATGGTACATATAAAGGTGTTCCTGTAATGGATGGAACATATACTTGGAAAGCTTCAATTAAGAATAAGTATGATGATGGCCGAAATGAATACAACGGCATTGTAACTGTAATACGATAAAAAATTAAAAAAAGAGGTTGATTTTATTTCAACCTCTTTTTTTGGTATTACATTTGTACTTGGTGATTACTTATTCATGTCAAAAATAATAATAATGAAAAAAATATTTTTAGCATCTTCAATAGGATTGGTGTTATTAACTAGTTCTTGTGATGTTTTAGAGAGTGCAGCAGGCACAATTGTCAATTCAAATACAGCAATCCCACTTTCCAATGATGATGTGGTGAAAGGATTGAAAGAGGCGTTGACATTAGGTATTACAAATTCAGTTAATTTAACTTCAATTACAGATGGGTTTTTAAAAAATTCAGAGATTAAATTACCTTTTCCTCAAGATGCAATTAAAGTGAGAGAAAAGGCAATAGCATGGGGATTAGATGCTCAAGTAGAGAAGTTTGAAACAACTTTAAATAGAGCTGCAGAAGATGCTGCCAAAGAAGCGTTGCCAATTTTTAAGGATGCTATTGTTAACATGTCTTTGCAAGATGGTTTTACTGTTTTAAGAGGTGGGAATGGAGCTGCAACGAAATTTTTAAAAGATAACACAACGGCACAACTTATTACTGCATTTGCACCTAAAGTTCAAAACTCAATAGAAAAAGTTAAATTAACGGAGTATTGGAGTCCTATTGTAACGAAATATAACACCGCAGCTCCATTGTTAGGTTATGATAAAGTGAATCCAGATTTAAATAATTACGTTACTCAATTAGCAATCGATGGTTTGTTTAAAAT
>DAIOWV010000013.1:22240-24646 GCA_036758285.1 Taishania sp.
AGTATGTAAAAGATCCTTACAAACGATTCTTGGAGAATAAAATTCGTGAGAATTCTGGAGCAAGGGTAACTGATCTTTTACAAAGAGTATTTGGTTCTCTAGACAAATAGAATTTGTCAATTATTGATTTTAAGTTTTAATTTAAGATAGTAAGTTATTTGAATAGTAACTATAGATTTTTCTAATTTGTAGTTGAAAAAAGATTGCTGTATTTCAAAGTATTAGCTAAAAGTCTATTGATTTTATTAGAAAATAAATTATCTTTTTATCTTTGCAAGCAACATTTTAATAGTTATGAGTCATAATATCAAACCAGGAGTTGCCACAGGTGATGAAGTTCAGAAAATTTTTGAATATGCGAAACAAAAAGGTTTTGCACTTCCCGCTGTAAACGTAACAAGTTCAAGTACAGTGAATGCTGTTTTAGAAACGGCTGCTAAATTGAATTCTCCAGTTATTATTCAATTTTCAAATGGTGGAGGACAGTTTTTCGCAGGAAAAGGATTGAAAAATGAAGGTGAAAAAGCTGCCATTGCTGGCTCTATAGCAGGTGCAAAACACATTCATGAATTAGCTGAATTATATGGGGCAACGGTTATTTTGCATACTGATCATTGTGCGAAAAACTTATTGCCTTGGATCGATGGTTTGATGGATGCAAATGAGAAGTTTTTTGCTGAAACTGGTAAATCATTGTATTCATCGCATATGATAGACTTATCTGAAGAACCAATTGAAGAAAATATTGAGTTGTGTAAAGAATACTTAACTCGAATGAGTAAAATTGGTATGACTTTAGAAATTGAACTAGGCATAACTGGCGGGGAAGAAGATGGAGTTGATAATTCAGGAGTTGATAGTTCAAAGTTGTATACTCAACCGGAAGAAGTTGCATATGCTTATGAAGAACTAATGAAAATTAGTAATAAATTCACTGTTGCAGCTGCTTTTGGTAATGTACATGGAGTTTATAAGCCGGGTAATGTTGTTTTAACACCAAAAATCTTAAAAAACTCTCAAGAATACGTTCAACAAAAATTTAATACAAAAGAGAACCCTGTTGATTTTGTATTTCATGGAGGTTCTGGATCAACATTAGAAGAAATAAGAGAAGCGATTTCTTATGGAGTTGTAAAAATGAATATTGATACAGATTTACAATTTGCCTATACAGAAGGTGTTAGGGATTATGTTGTTTCTAAAGTTGAGTACTTAAAAACTCAAATCGGAAATCCTGAAGGAGAAGAACAACCAAATAAAAAATATTACGATCCAAGAAAATGGGTGAGAGAAGGAGAAGTTACCTTTATCAAACGATTGGAACAAGCATTTGCAGATTTAAATAACGTAAATACACTATAATTTATAGTAATTGAAATAAACAAACTATGAGTAATTGGTTTAAAAGAGTAAAAGAAGGAATCACTACTTCGACTAATGAGAAGAAGGAAACACCAGAAGGATTATGGCATAAGTGCGATAAATGTAAAACAGTTTTTACTCTTGAGGATATACAAAAATTGTATTGGGTTTGTGATCGTTGTTCACATCATGGACGTATAGGATCCGAAGAATATTTTCAAATTATTTTTGATGATGGGAAATATAAAGAATTAGATGTTAAGTTGTCATCTGGTGACCCATTAGATTTTGAAGATACTAAAAAATACAAAGATCGAATCAAAGCAACAACAAAATCTACAGGTTTACATGATGCTATTAGAACAGCTGTTGGTAAATTAGAAGGTCATGATTTTGTAATCGCTTGTATGGATTTTAATTTTATTGGTGGATCATTGGGTTCTGTAATGGGAGAAAAGATTGCAAGAGCTATCGATGAGGCAATTAAAATTAAAGCGCCATTTATGATTATTTCAAAATCTGGGGGAGCTAGAATGATGGAAGCAGGTTTTTCTCTTATGCAAATGGCTAAAGTGTCAGGAAAGTTAGGACAATTATCTGAAGCAAGGTTGCCATATATTTCTTTATTGACAAATCCAACTACAGGTGGTGTAACGGCTTCATTTGCAATGCTTGGAGATTTAAATATCGCTGAACCTGAAGCATTGATTGGCTTTGCAGGGCCACGCGTAGTAAAAGAGACAATTGGACGTGATTTACCAGATGGATTTCAAACTTCTGAATTTGTATTAGAGCACGGATTTTTAGATTATATAGTACAAAGAGGTGAATTAAAAGATAAATTGGCCTTGTCTTTAAAATTATTAAGAGATTAAACATCGATTTATAGTATAAAAAAGAGTCACTCAAAAAGTGACTCTTTTTTTATACCTTTTAATTTACAAACCGTAATACAAACCGAAGTTAATTCCTAAACTGTGTACTTTATCAGAAATTGGAGTGTTTGATAATGGAACAAGAAACTAGTTTGGATGAAATTAAAGA
>DAIOWV010000013.1:24656-36239 GCA_036758285.1 Taishania sp.
TTTGAAATTCGGTTCAATTCTTAAATTTAATTTTTCAGATAATTTCCAATCAATTCCTGTACTTATTATGGGTGAGATATTGATTTTATTAAATTCAACTTCATCTATTTTTGAAGTTTTTGTAGATTCTTTCGTATTATCATGGTACAATATCTGTTTTCTCGAAGCATTCATTAAAAACCAAGTATCTATTCCAAGACTTCCTATGAATTTTACGTTTTTACTTCCAAGAATGAAATTAGTTTTTAATGGTACAGTGAGATACTGATAGTTATAGATAAAACGCACTTCATCATTATTACTAGTAACACCTATCCACCAATTATCGGGAAGTAAATGTATTTTTTCAGTTTGATACCCTTTATTTGTATATTGCAAGCCTACTTCAAAACCAATTGTCTTATTAAGATTATAAACAAAATTTAAACCAGTAGTATAACTTATTTTGGGAATTTCCATTGAATGAATTGCATTTTTGGTTCCTGATATTACTCGGGAGGTAGCCTCAGGAGAAAAATTAACTCCAAATTGTAACTTATGGTCTTGCCCAATTGAGATGTTTACAATTGTTGTATACAAAAAAGTAAAAATAAGTTTTTTCATAGTTGAAATTTTTAACAAAAAAGGTTGACTCATCAAAGCCAACCTCTTTAGTATTTAAAGTTAAGCTTTTATTTTTTAATCAGCCTAATTGTGTTCGAAGAATCAATAGAATTAAGCTTTACTAAATATACACCTGATGTAAAGTCTATTACATTTAATTGTGTAGCTTTACTATTCGGGTATGTCGTTAGACATAATTTTCCATCAGCAGAATAGATTTCAATTTTTTCTATGTGATTATCTGCTTTCAATTCTACAAAATCTGTTGCTGGGTTTGGAAATAAAGTAACATTCATTTCATTTTTCAAATCTTCAATTCCTAATTCCGAAGGCAACACATTAATATTGTAAGTTGTATTCGTAATAATTGCAGGATTATGATCAAAGTATATGTATGCAGTGTTGAAAATTTCAGTTCCAACAGAATTGTTAGCCTTTTCTTTAATTTTGTAAGTTAGATAACCTTGGCTCTCAACAAGATTTGTTGAACTGTCTGGTAACCATATTCCATTGTAATTGAAGCGTTTTATACCATTTCCTAAATCTGTAATTGTTACATTATGTGAAGATCTTAGTAAACTAAATGTAGACCAATCCAAATTTGTACTTAGCGTATCAATAATATAGATGTCTTGAGCTGGTGCTGTACCAGTATTTTGAAAACGAATCGTATAAGTAAATTCATCTTGTGCATCTGCAGAAATACGTTCTTGTTGATTAACAGTTTTGTCATTCGGATCATAGCTATTTCCAACAATCATGCATAACTTATGTTCATTGTTGTCTAGATTACAATCTTCAGTATTGCTAGGTCGAATTTCTATATTATAACAATGTAATAACCCATCATTAATTCCTCCAGGTACGTTCACTTTTATTCTATCTTGAATAGAACTGTTTGGAGCTAATGTAATCGTTAGTGTTAATTGAGAACCTGAGACAACATATGGGTAATCCAAAGAGGATGGAACAACTGTAACTCCAGGAGGTAAATCAATTGTAATTGTTGCATTTTGAGAACTAGAAGAGTTGTTTCCCCAATTAAAATTGATTGTGTTTTGATAATTTTGGAAGTATCCAATCCATGGTGTCACTGAGCTATAAAGGTCAACACATGAGATGAGAGTACTGTCGTAATTAGAACAGATAAAAATACTATCAATTCCAAAATTACCATAAATGTGTTCATCGCTAATTAAATATGTATATTCATTTAGGAAAAGCCCATTTGCTTCAAAGCAGTTTTGATCTAAATTTAAAGTATAAGGAGCTAATAACGGATTGTATTGAAAATACGGTCCACTCCCATTTCCTGAAACAATCATATTTTGAGCAAGTACATTTCCATTTACATCTTTAATAGTAGCAAAACATCCAAGTTGATCTAGATTGTTATTAAATTCATTGTTACAAGCTGAGTAAATAGCAACATGAAAGTTAACGATACTACTTGTAGTGTCTGTACTTGGGCAGATAAAAATACTGTCAACTCCATTGTTTCCATAAATATGTTCAGCGTTAATTGTATATATATACTCGTTTAGGAAAAGTCCATTTGCTTCAAAGCAGTTTTGATCTAAATTTAAAGTATAAGGAGCTAATAACGGATTGTATTGAAAATACGGTCCACTCCCATTTCCTGAAACAATCATATTTTGAGCAAGTACATTTCCATTTACATCTTTAATAGTAGCAAAGCATCCAAGTTGGTCTAGATTGTTATTAAATTCATTGTTACATACTGAGTAGATCGCTACATGAAAGTTAACTAAGTCGTTATTTTCACATAGATAGATGGTGTCAACTCCATGGTTTCCATAAATGTGTTCAGGGTTGATAGTGTATGTATACTCATTTAAGAAAACATCATTTGACTCATAACAACTTTGATCTAAATTAAATGTATAAGGAGCGAGTAAAGGATTGTATTGAAATTGTGTGCTATAGCTATTGGTCGAAATAATTGTATGTTGAGCAACAGTATTCCCATTCACATCTTTTATTGTAGCGTTACATTCAACTTCTCCAATTAAGTCATTTAGTTCATTGCTACAAATAGAATTAATCGCAACTTGAAAATTTATTGTTTCATTGGATGTATCATTGATACAAATATTATCTATTCCAGATTCAAAAAATATTATAGTAATGTCATGAATAGAAGTGTCTCCGTCTAATGAATCTATATCTTCAAAAAATAGAATAAACCGACCTTGCCAATTGTCAAGCCATTGGACTGTCACCTGAATTCCATTTATTACTAGTGCACCACTAGTTGGATTGTTGGGATATGTTCCTGGAAATCCTGGTATAAGATCACTTATGTAATAGGTTGATCCACCATTAATTTTGAATCCCATTTGATTACTTTGATTATAATACCCGTATTGGTTAAATGTAACATTAGATACCCCACTTCCCATTGAAAACAGAGTAGGATTGCCTACTGGATCATATAAACCACTAAAACCATTGGCGTTTTGAATGGTTACTGGTAGACTATAACTTGACGAGTCTCCGATTTCATAAATGGTATTTATTACAGCGAAATTATAATCATTGAATAAATGTGTAACAGTATCTCCGGTATTCCATTGTGTTGTATCTGTAAAGTCTTCACAGAGTACATTTTGTCCGTTGCTTAAAAATGGAAATGTTATAATTCCCATTAATAAAAGTAATATTTGACGTTTCATAATAATTAGATTTAATTGTTTTTAATAGAAACGTAATTGATATTTTAAGAGGGGGGGAGGTTTAAAAATTTATATAAAGACCAATATTTAATCCAAAACTTAATAAATTTTCTTTAAGATTTCGAGTGTTCGTGTTTTTCAAAAGGCTGTATCGAACATATTGTTCCACTCTTAGTGATAGTTCATTGTTGAATTGATAATTTAATCCGTAATTGATGATTGGAGAAAAATTAAATCTTTTCACATCAAATTCAATTTCATTTGAATTAGAAGTTAGCTTTTTTTGATTGTTTCTATAAAACTCTTTCATTTCACCCTTTAAATAGAACCATGTTTCAATACCAAATCCAGCGATAAATTTCATTTGTTCCCTACCAAGAGTGAAGTTTAATCTTAAAGGAACAGTAACATATTTATAATGATATTCCCAATGTTCAGGATAGTAGAAATGGGGGTAAGATTTATTTGTTTCATTGTTTGATGTGTAGTACTTTTTTCTAGAATAACCTATTCCTGTTTCCAAACTTATCTTTGCCGTTAATTGACTAGATACACTTATACCTAAAGAATAAACACCTCCTTTTGTTTTATACTTTCTATTGTTTTCTAGACCACCATTCATCGTGTGATTTTCAATGTTAGTGATTCTATATAAACTTTCAAAACCACTGTACAGGCCTATAGATGTTAAATGCTTGGAGTATTTTGATTTATAATACTGTCCTTGTGCCTGGATTGTAATTAATAATGGTATTGCAAACAATATTCGTTTCATAATAATTGGTTTTATATATTATTACGAGAAACGAAAAAATATCCTTGTTTAGGGGGGAATAAAAAAAGGAGTTAAAATAATTTAACTCCTTTTTTTATTCGATTAAGTAGATTTTAGTTAGCTAATTTCTTTTTGTTTGCGTTTTGAGCAAGAAAAGCAAATAAAACAAACAATAGAACTGGTACAGCGTAAAGTAAAACTCCAGTAGTAGGATTTGCAAATAATTTATATGTTCCGTAGATAAAGAATAATAAAATAGCTATTGTTGCTAAAATAACAATTGAAACATTCTTTTTGATATAAACCATCACTAAAGAAATTAAAACCAATGCGATTAAAACAATTCCTACATAAACTAAAGTTGATAAAAATCCTTCAGATGGTAAATTTTTGACTTCAGATGGCAAATCTGTGAATCCCAATTCACCCATTTCACTTGACATTTTTTGAATTTCAACTAATTCTTTTTTCTGTTCAGGAAGAAAGTCAAAAGAAATAAAACTTAAAATACCACCTGCAATTAAAGCTGTCAAAGTGCTTAAAATCAAAAATAAAACTCTCATAATTATTAATTTAGTTAAATGTTTCTACTCTGTTTATGGCTTTTCGAATAACGCCAATCTGAAATAGCAAAAAATAAATTATGATTCACTATCCAATGCTTATTTATAATGTTATCCTCTTTATTTTCTAGAGAATTAACATTTAATTCTTGTTTTTTTTCTAAATATTTTTGGCAAAGTTGAGAATATTAATTTAATATTTTCATGGGGAAATGTTAGAAATGAACATTTGGTAGTATCTTTCGTACAATTGGTGTGTTTTTTGTGAAAGTTGGTAGAAGGGCAATAACCTTGACTGTCTTATTTATTGAAAAAACAAGACAGGTTTAAGAATAAAGTAGTTGCTATTTTTCTAAAAAACCATCAAAATATGTGTCAACACTCCAAGCTTGTGCTTTATCAGAAAACCAGGGTTTGATTGTGCTCCAAATTTGAGTAAATTCTTTTGAAACACGGTAATTTTCTAAATCCTGTTCTTTATTCCAATGACTGTAGGTCATAATAATATGAGGATTGTGAATATCTTGCAATAATTTCATTCCTTGACAACCTGGGAAATTATTTACAACATGCTTTATAGTTTCAAAGAAGCTTAGAAAATCTTGTGTTCTTTCTTCTTGAAATGTTAGTTTAACAATGCGGATCATGGTTAAAATAATTCATTTATGGATTCTCTAGAACCACGCGGCATAAATTCAACTCTAACTACATCATTTTTTCGAAGTGCGAATAATTTCTGTGCTCCACCAGTACTTTGATTTGCACCTCTATTGATTGCAATTTCTAGTAAACCATTTTCGTTGAAAATTGCTAATTTCTCTCCATCAGGTACTTCATTGTACGTTTTGGAGATTTCATCTATTTTGTAACTTTCTCCCTCTCTGAATTTAATAATGAATGGGGCATTATTTCCAATTTTATGAAACAAATCAGCTTCAATGTTTGTGATTGCATTACCAAACTTATCAAAATGGATTATTGAACCTTTAATGAGGTGTTCTTCTATTACAGGTACTGATGCAAAAGCCTTTTTAAAAGTAGGATGGGGAGCGGCTAATTCTTCAATACTCACGCCATTTGCTAATTTACATGCAATTGGAACGAGCATATTCTTAGCAGGAAATTTGAATCCTTTTGGATTTGATAAGACATCTTCTATTCTATAGAACTCTATATGTTGACCAAAACGAGATAATACGCCAAAAAAACCATTGTCATTGGAAACGAAATATTGATTGTTCATCTTCATAATAGATGGAAATGAACCTTCCGATTTCCCAAAGTTAAAAATAGGTTCAGAATCGACCCCTATGATATGTATTGTTCCTTCAGGAAAACTTTTAAATGCTTGACTAACATGAAACGCTGCTTCAGCTACATCAAATGGTTGTACTTCGTGAGTGATATCAATTAGATGTACAACATCATTACATTGTTGCAAAATAGAAGCTTTTAAAGTTGCTACGTAGTAGTCTTTTAAGCCCATATCTGTTGTCAATGTGATAAATTGCATGAGTTGTTAAAAAAATCCTGATTACAATGAGTAAATAATTTCTAATTTTGTTCAAAAATACGTTTTATCGTAATATTATTGGTAATTATTTCATAAAATATCAGTTTGCAAGAAAGAACAATAGAAATTACGGATGTCAATCCAGTTGGGATTTTTGGAGTTAACAACACCAAACTTAAGCATATTAAAAGCTTTTTCCCTAAGTTGAAAATTGTATCAAGAGGGAATCTACTTACCTTAATCGGAGATGAGGAGGTAATGGAGGAATTTGAACGGAAATTTGATTTGATTCTTCGTCATTTTAAAAAATATAGCTCTTTGACAGAGAATAATATTGACAATTTGATGCTTGAAGATGGTCAAGATATGCTATCAATTGATGATGGTTCAGAAACGTTGGTTCATGGAAATGGAGGGGTCAAGATAAAGGCTCGTACCTTGAATCAAAAGAAACTTGTGAAGGCTGTCAATAAGAATGATATGGTTTTTGCTGTTGGACCTGCAGGGACTGGTAAAACATATACAGCTGTTGCTCTGGCTGTAAGGGCTTTGAAAGCAAAAGAAGTGAAAAGGATCATTTTGACAAGACCAGCAGTTGAAGCAGGTGAGAATCTAGGTTTTTTGCCCGGAGATTTAAAAGAGAAATTAGATCCGTACATGATGCCACTTTATGATGCATTGAGGGATATGATTCCTGCAGAAAAATTGGCTGATATGATTGAGTTTGGTATTATTGAAATAGCTCCTTTGGCATTTATGCGAGGAAGAACCTTGGATAAAGCGTTTGTAATTTTAGATGAAGCTCAAAATGCGACAACGATGCAGATGAAAATGTTTCTTACACGTATGGGGATGACGGCTAAATTCGTAATTACAGGTGATATGTCACAAATAGATTTGCCTAGAAAACAACGTTCAGGATTATCCTACGCCATGGATATTCTACAAGATGTTGAAGGATTAGAAATTATTCGTTTACAACAGAGTGATGTTATCCGACATAGTTTGGTCAAAAAAATAATTGATGCTTTTGATAAAGCAGAAGCAAAGGAAAAAGAACAAGAAAACAATAATTCAGAATCAAATCAAAAATAAAATGGAAAAAGCAATTATTAAAACAGATTTTAATTTCCCAGGGCAAAAACATGTTTATAAAGGTAAAGTTCGTGACGTTTATACCTTGGAGAATGATTTGTTAGTAATGATTGCATCGGATCGAATTTCTGCTTTTGACCATATTTTACCGAAAGGAATACCTCATAAAGGGCAGGTTTTGAATCAAGTAGCTACTTTGTTTTTGGAAGCAACTAGAGATATTGTTCCAAATTGGTTGATTAGCACCCCAGATCCATCTGTTGCAATAGGTTATGCTTGTGAACCTATTCGAGTGGAAATGGTCATTAGAGGGTATTTAGCTGGACATGCTGCAAGAGAATATAAAGCTGGGAAACGTGTTTTGTGTGGAGTAAGTCTTCCTGAGGGCATGAAAGAAAATGATAAATTTCCTGAGCCAATTATTACCCCTGCTACAAAAGCAGATGAAGGACATGATGAGGATATTTCTAGAGAAGATATCATTGCAAAAAATATTGTTTCAGAAGAAATTTATAGCCAATTAGAAAAGTATACGAGAGCATTATTTCAGAGAGGAACAGAAATAGCAGCAAAACAAGGACTAATTTTGGTTGATACAAAGTATGAATTCGGAATTCGCAATGGAGAGGTGATTTTAATAGATGAAATTCACACTCCTGATTCTTCAAGATACTTTTATGCTGAAGGATATGAAGAACGTCAAAATAAAGGAGAATTGCAAAAACAATTATCAAAAGAATTTGTTCGTCAATGGTTGATTGAACATGATTTTCAAGGATTAGATGGTCAAATGATGCCTGTAATGCCAGATGATTTTGTAGAGGTGGTAACAGAAAGATATATCGAACTTTATGAACACATTACAGGAGATAAATTTCAAAAAGCCGATACAACCAATATTGAAGAGCGTATTTATTCAAATGTTCTAAAATTTCTAAGTGATAATTAAAAGTTATCATTGACAAATGAGTGTGTCGTAAGTAGGTGAATATCCAGCCCAAACACCTAAACATCCTCCATTCAAATTTGTTTTTACATTCATCGCTGAAGCAAATGGATTACCGCTTGACAATGCTTGTATTGTTTTTGAATATAAAAAATCATAGGTGCCTTCATCTATTTTGGAAAACTTCACAACAACTGTATCTCCAATTTGGTATCTACCTCTTTGATTTGTATTTAATTGACTATTACCAACAGTCCAGGGGTTCTCGAAATAAAATGTAAACGTTTTACCATTAAAAAATTCATCTTCAAAGACAGCATTAAAAGTTGGTTTAAAATAACTGTCAATAATTGTGCTGTCATTTATTTTATTAATGCGTTTAACCTCCCATTTATAGGCATCATAAGTGGAAGCATTATCACTTAATGTTGCGTATGAAAACCCAAACCCTGGGTTGTTATTGTTTTCTTCTTGCCACCATAAATTGTCAAGTGAATGAGGTTGTAAAATTTGTGTACTTCCAGTATATTCTTTTCCTTCATGTTCAATTCTCAATGTGTATGTTTTTCCAGTTTGTCCCCAAATTGAAGGGTTAAGCGATGAGTAAGCACAAATATTGTATTGACTTAATTCTTCAACTGGAATACCTAAGAAACTTGCAACAAAATCTTCAGTCCCAGCAGGAAGGCTACTAGAACAAAGTAAACTTAGTTGATATTCGTTAGTTCCATCGCTTACATAGACATTTGCATTTGTAACAAAACTAGATAAGAAAGATTCGAGGTTGGTTGTCGAAAAAATATCTCTGGAACGAGATAGTATTACAATTGGTGGCATTCCTGTTTCAATGGATCCATCCACAACAAGTTGCTCTTTGAAACCTGGAATTGCTATGTCAACTTCCTTCGTGCAGCTAGAAAAACTAACGAAAAAAGTAAGAAATATTAACGAATAGAATAATTTTTTCATACTTACCAGATTAAAATTCGAAATTCCAAGTAATACTAGGTAGAATCGGAAAAAGGCTAACTTGTTTAACTTTTACTTGAAAATCACCACCTTTAAAAGTTCCTTCATTATCAACATATAAAAAATATGGATTTGCTCTGCTGTATACATTGTAAATTGATAATACCCAATTACTTCTAAAACGTTTTTTTACAGAAATGTTTTCACCTTTAGCGGGATCATATCTTTCTTTAAATTCTTTATCATACCATGTAACAGATAAATCCAAGCGATGATAAGGTGCCATTCTCGTTGAATTTCGTGCTCCATATTGGAATAATAAATTTTGTTGATGTATATACCAAGCATTCGGTAGTGTTAGAGTATTACCAGTTGCAAAAACAAAAGAACTTCCAAAACTCCAACGTTTGTTTAATTCGTAATTACCAACCAATGACAAATCGTGTCGCCGATCATATTTTGCTGGAAACACTTTGCCTTCATTTAGTTCTGAAAATTTACGTTCAGTTTTTGCCCAAGTATATCCAATCCAACCAGTAAATTTACCTCTTGTTTTTTTGAAAAAAAGCTCAGCACCATAACTCCAACCTCTTCCAAAAGCTAATAAATTATCTGTGTTGTCATTTACATTGTCTGTTGGTAATGCCCCTTCTTTAAATTCGACTAAATTGTTCATGCCTTTGTAATAAATCTCTAGAGAAGATTCAAACATGTTATCTGAAAAATTTCTAAAATAACCGATTGCTGCTTGCCAACCTTTTTGTGGTTTTGCAACATCAGTTGTAGGATACCAGATGTCTGTTGGTAAAGAAACCGTACTAATTGATGCTAAATGTACATATTGATAATTGTATGCAAATCCCGCTTTAATAGAGCTGTTGTCAGCTAATAAATATCTCATTGATAAGCGGGGTTCTAATCCTTGATAAAAAGACACAATATCTCCTTTTCCATATACAATTGTTGAATCAGGTTGGGAAACATCTCCTTTAATGTATCTGGTAAATTTACCTGTATGTGTATATGTACTATAACGAACTCCTGCGCTCATTCTAAAGTTTTCTGAAATATCCCAATCATCAGTAAAATAAACTCCAGTTTCATGGCTGTAAAGACTTTGTCCTAATCCAGTGTCAAATTGTGTGGTGTCTTGTTGAGCAGATACACTTGTTGGAGTGAAAATGTGATATGTATATTGCCCTCCAAATTTGAATGTGTGTTTATTGTTATTCGGATAGTATGTAAATTCCACTTTTCCACCGATATCATTAATTCCAGAAGCTAATTTTAATTGAATTTCATCTTGAGCAGAACCAAAAGAAAAATTATAGTGAGAATACGTTGCTGCAACATTCATGAATAATTTTCTTCCAAAGAGATGTGTCCATCTCAAAGATGCAGCTCCATTTTGCCAAGGCATACTTACCAAAAAATTATCTTTTCTGTTATCGTATTTAAATTCATCTTTGCCAAAATAACCACTTAAATAGATATGGTCTTTATCTGATAATTTATAATTTGCTTTGAAATTTAAGTCATAAAAATAATATCCGGAACCATAAAAAGATGAGGTTTTAGGTATAAATGCCTTCATTAATAAGTCGATGTATGTTCTTCTTCCAGATATCATGAAAGAACCTTTGTCTTTTTTTATTGGACCTTCGATTGCTAATCGGGAAGAGATTAATCCAATACCTCCTTTAAATGCAAATTGTTTTTTATTCCCTTCGACCATATTAACTTCCAAAACGGAAGATAATCTCCCACCATAATTGGCAGGCATTCCTCCTTTTATGAGATTCACGTTTTTTAC
This sequence comes from Taishania sp., assembly GCA_036758285.1. Classification (GTDB taxonomy): domain Bacteria; phylum Bacteroidota; class Bacteroidia; order Flavobacteriales_D; family Crocinitomicaceae; genus Taishania. The sequence goes on from DAIOWV010000013.1 coordinate 35,630, forward strand.
TGCATCGGGATTGAAAACAGAGAAAAAACCAAATAAATGTGATGCATTATAAACAACAGCTTCATCAAGTAAAACCAAGTTTTGATCTGGACCACCACCTCTAACATAGAATCCTTGACCTCCTTCAGAAGCAGAAGACACACCAGGAAGCAATTGAATTGCTTTTACAAGATCTACTTCGCCTAAAAAAGCAGGAAGCTTTTTAATCTCGTCCATTTGGAGCTCTATTTGTCCCATGTTTGTGGATTTCACATTCTCCGCCTGTTTTGCATTCACAACAACTTCTTCAAATTCTTTAGCAAGAGGTTTAAGTTCAAAATTTATCGTTGTGTTCTTAGTAAATTCAATTGTTGAGATTTCTTTTTGTGTACCAAAAGCAGATACTTCAACTCTGTAATTTCCTTTTGGTAATGAAATCGAAAAAAAACCGTAATTATTTGTCATCACACCAGTAGATAGCTCTGGTATAGCAATTCGAGCATTCAGAATTGTCTCTCCATTTTCAATACTTGTAACAATACCTGAAAATGTTATTTTTTCTTGTGAGAAAATGACCAGAGGGAATAATAAAAAAAAGATAAAAAATTGCTTTAGCATAATTTTTTTCTAC
>DAIOWV010000013.1:36249-59240 GCA_036758285.1 Taishania sp.
GTATAAATCAATCTTTATATAGACTTAACTATTAATTTTCCAGTACGCTTAAGATTGAAAAATATTAATATTTACTTTAATAATATTCTAATTTTATTTTGTAGATTCGCCGTGTCATAGTTGTATGATTTTTTATTTGCTAACATGTTTAATACTTATGAGTTTTTCTAACATTCAATTTAAAAAAGGTTTTTTTAATTTATTAACCTTGATTATTTTTTCTACAACAAGCTGTTTCGTTTTCTCTCAAGCACCAGGACTTTGCTGGCAGAAGAATTATGGAACTACTATTACAGAGACAAATACATATACAGTGAATCTTCCAGGTGGAGGAATGTTGATGGCTTTTACTAGTTCTGGAACTGATTTTGATCTTCAAACTATACCTTCTTTGGGGAGTAATGATGTCATACTTATGGAATTAGATGATTGTGGTAATATAGTGTGGACTAGAAGATATGGTACATCTAGATCAGACATTGTTTATTCATTAATTCGAATGACAGATGGATCAATCATTTTAGGTTGTGAAACCTATCCTCATAATGGAGCTCAAATGCTAACTTATAAGTTAGATAGCTCTGGTAACATACTTTGGTCAAAGGTAACAGGTAGTAATAGTAATAGTGTTGGACATAGTCATTATGGTGGTTATGCAGATGTAGCAACAAATGGTGATGTTTTAATCACTTGTATTTCAGGATCTGTTTGGGGAGTTCCTGGTTATCACGGAGGAAACGATGTTGTCGTAGTTAGGTTGGACACTAATACAGGAGCGGAAATATGGAGAAGGGCATATGGTACAAATAATGTGCAAGAGAGAGGTTTTTATGTTACAGCATCTTTTGATAATGGAGGTATATTCTTTTCTCAAAATGGTGCAAATGGACAGGATGTTACGGGACACTTAGGACAAAATGATATTTGGGTAGGAAAATTTGATTCTCTTAGTAATTTAGAATGGCAACGTAGTTTGGGAGGTAGCGCAAATGAAGAATTAGCGGGATCAATTATTCAATTGTTAGATAGTACTTATATGGTTATTGGTTCAACATCGTCAACAGATTTTGATGCAGTTGGGAATCATGGTGGATACGATATTTTGGTTGTAAAGTTAGATCAAAATGGAAATACATTATGGAGTAATGTTTATGGTGGAACAGGTAATGAATTTTCAGGTATTAGAGGAGGAAACCCGATTACACAAACATCTGATGGAAATGTCGTTTTTGTAGGAAAAACAACTTCCTCAGATGGAGATGTTTCTTTTAATAATGGAGGAGAAGATATTTGGATGGTCAAAATTGATAGCCAAAATGGAAACTTGTTATGGGAAAGAACTATTGGAAGTACAAATAATGAAACTGCAAATTCAGTAATGGAATTGTATCCAGATAATTTTGTAATAAGTGGCTCTTCATTAGCAAATAGTGATGGTGATTTTGATCAAGCAAATTATGGAGGTGGTGATTCATGGGTTATCCGTCTTTCAGATAAATGTTTAGGTCCATTATATCAAAATATTTCAAATGAATCAACTCCTGAAACTTGTAATTTAAACAATGGTACAGCTAAAATTAATGTGCCAAATCGTTTACTTCCAAATGATTATAGATGGATAAGTCCAGCTGGAATAACTTCTGTAGATAGTTTTATTGTAAATTTAGATTCTGGAACTTATACAATGGAAGTTACTGATTTTATAGGTTGTATTGATACATTTACCGTGACAGTAGCCGGAATGGTTGATAGTGTTGAACCAGTAGTTAATTGTTTGTCAAATCAAAGTATAAATGCTAATTCAGCTTGTGTAGTATCAATACCAGATTATACTGCTTTAGTTACAGCAACAGACAATTGTGGAGATTCAAATGTAGTAATTACACAAAATCCTGTTGCTGGAACATCGATTGGTTTAGGAAATACTACTATTTGGATTTTTGCTGAAGATGCCTCAGGAAATAAAGATTCTTGTAGTTTTACATTAACTGTAAGAGATACAATTCTTCCTGTTATTACAGGCTGTCCTTCTAATATTTCAATATCAAATACAACTTTAGTTTGTGATGCTGTAGCTACTTGGACATCCCCATTTGCAACGGATAATTGTTCAGTATCATCATTCACAAGTACGCATACAAGTGGAAGTATATTCCCTCAAGGAAGTACAACTGTAGTTTACACAGCGGTTGATGGATCTGGAAATAGTTCAACATGTTCATTTGTTGTAGAGGTTAATATATCACCTTCTGTACTCATTTTATCTTCAAAAGTTGGAGGTACGGGATGTTTAGGGGATACAGTTACATTGTCAGTTGCTAATCCTGAGGTATCTACCACTTATTCATGGAGTTTGAATGGAAATACAGTTGGTACTGGAAGTACTTATGGAATTAGTTCAACAAAAACGAGTGATCTAGGAACGTACACTGTAACAGCAACAACTACTATCGGTTGTACGGTAAGTAATACAATTACATTGAATCTTTTACCTTGTGATATCGTTATTCCAGAAGCATTTTCGCCAAATGGAGACAACGATAACGAAACGTTCTACATTAAAAATCTTGAAAGTTTCCCAAATACAAGTGTTTGGATTCACAATAGATGGGGAACAGAAGTATATCATTCAACTGATTACAAAAACGACTGGAATGGAATTTCAAAAAGTAAAGCAAATGTTGGAGGAGATAAATTACCAGAAGGAACATATTACTATATACTTCAATTAGGAGGAACAGAAGGTTCTTCAACTTATGGAAATATCTATAAAGGATTTGTCTACTTGAAAAGATAATTTTAATTAAATAACAAAAAATGCTCTAGAATTTCTAGAGCATTTTTTGTTTCTACAAACTTGAGAATGTTCTTCTTGTTTTGAAATAAAGTTGATTAATTTTAATGATACAGATTCGTCCGATTTATTCTTTAATAAAGTTTCGATACACAAAGTTTATCGAGTTTAATCTTCTCCTTTTTGAAAATCAAAAACAACGATTGTCAATTGTTTCAATATAAATTTCGTTAACAATTTTAAGAAGACTAAATGGATCCTTTGTATTTAATGATTTTACTAAATAAGTAGATAAATACAATAAGGCTGAATAAAGGTATAAAATAATGAAATTTACCTCCTACTTTGAAAGAATAAATTGATATCAAGGTAAGTACCGCCGCCGTCGCAGAGAGTATCAAGAAAACGACCCATACTTGTTTATCATTTAGACCTGAATAAACTAAATGATGTGTTGTATGATCTTTACCTCCAACCATTGGTGATTTACCTTTACGAATTCGATTTATTACTACGCTCAAGGTATCTGAAAAAGGTACTGTAAAACAGATGATAACTAAAAGAACTCCAATGTAATTAAATGATAAATTGGCTGAATTTCCTACCAACCACAGATTATCAATTGTAATAAAGGAAACAAAAAAACCAATAAATTGAGAGCCGGCATCCCCCATGAATAATTTAGAAGGATGGATATTATAAGATAAAAAACCGATGATTCCACCGATGATAGTACAAATTAAGGTTGACCAAATCGAATCGTTTAAACCATTGATGAGCCAATTAGAGCCTAGACAAGCTACTAAAATAAATAAAACAACTGTTCCAGTAATACCATCCATATTATCTAGCATGTTTAAAGAATTCATTAGTAAAACAACCCAAAAAACAGTTAGAAATTTATTAAAGAAAATATTGCTTGTTAAGTGGATAATTGTTCCAGTATATATTATAATTAAACCACAAAGAATCTGAGCAGTAAGTTTCAATAATGGACGTGTATTATAAGCGTCATCAGCTAAGCCCATACTGAAAGCCAAAGTACCTGCAGTAAATAATCCTATATATTTTCTATTCGTAAATAATGCATCTTCAGGAAAAAGTATCGAGTACACAAAGCAAAAAAAGATGAATACGACAAAAAAACTAACTCCGCCAAGAGACGGTTTTGATAGGTTATTCCATCTGATAGTAACATCATTTTTATTTCTAATACCAAGAGATTCAGAAAATCTTAATAATAATAAATTACAAATGTAGGCAGCTATAAAACCACCAAACGTAAAGCAAATCAAGCTTATTGTTTCAGTTATAGTCATCTAAAGTTGAAATGGAGAAATGAAATCATTTAATAAAATTCCCTTTTTGTCTTTTTCTGAAACAATGGGATTGTCGATATTCCAATTAATTGCTAATGTTGGATCATTCCATTGTAACGTCTGTTCTGAAGTAGGTGAATAGGTGTTTGTACATTTATATAGAAATTTTGTATTTTCTTCTAAAGCGACAAAACCATGTGCAAAGCCTTCTGGAATCCAAAATATGTTACCATTTTCCTCAGATAAGTGCTCCCCATGCCATTGTCCATAGGTAGGTGAGTTTTTTCTTAAGTCTACAGCAATGTCGAAGACAGAACCTTGAGAGACTCTAACAAGCTTTCCTTGAGCAAATGGAGGCAATTGAAAATGTAATCCTCTCAATACATTTTTCTTTGACTTCGATTCATTATCTTGAACAAAACGAACTTTTTTACCTACTATTTCATCAAATTGAGATTGATTAAAACTTTCAAAAAAATATCCGCGATCATCTTCAAATTTACGAGGTTTCAAAACTAAAAGTCCTTCTATTTTTGTTTGGATTACTTCCATTTTTTATTGAATTTTTTTAAAAATCGATTGAAAAATGTCCGTTTAATACTTGTTTCATTTTGTTTGTCTTCTTCTATATATCCGTTATTATCACCATAATTATAACCATAGCCGTATACATTTTTTTTGTATTTTACACCATTAAGAATTATGTTTAATGAAGTGAGTTGCTTCATTTCAAAAAGTTCTTTTATTCTGAACACAAAGTTTCGTTTAGAATATTGTGATTTAAATACATAAATTGGTATGTCTGCATCTGTCAAAATTTTCACTCCATCAGAAACTAACCCAATTGGAGGATTATCAATGATAATGACGTCATAAATTGATTTAAGTTGTTCAATCAAGTTTTTGTAACGGTCACTTAGAAGTAACTCTGATGGATTTGGAGGAATAGGTCCAGAGGTTATTATATCCAAATTTTGGTCTACATCTTTTCGTATTACTTCTTCTAGATTTACTTTGCCAATAATTAAATTGCTCATTCCTTTGTCATTTCGTAAGTCAAAAGCTAGATGAACTTTTGGTTTACGCATATCTAAATCAAGTAAGATTGTTTTTTTACCAGACATCGAAATTATTCCTGCTAAATTTAATGCAACAAATGTTTTACCTTCACCGGAAATTGATGATGTAACAGCAATGGTTTTATAATCAGGATGTATGTAACTTAAATTGACCCTGATTTTTCTCAATGCTTCTGCCATAATGGACTTAGGAGATTCCGTGACTACAATTTTTGAAAAATCTAAAAGACTTGTGTGTATAGGGATTCCACCTAGTATGGTTGTGTTTTCAGGTAAAATATTTTCAAGATCTTCAATTAGATTTATCTCATTAAATGTGACATATTTTATAAAAAGAATCATAACTCCAATGATTAAACCAAGAACTACAAAACTTAAATAAATCATGATTGAACGAGGTTCTACAGGGGTTGAGTCAATAGAAGGTTTTTGTAGAATTCGATTACTCGAAGAGAATCCGGCATCAGATATTGCATACTGAACTTTTTTCTCAGTTAATAATTGAAAATACTTTTCATTTAAATCTTGCACATTTTTTAAACGACCATATTCCATTCGTTTTTCTGGAAGTTTGGAATATTCTGATTCAAGTGATGATACTTTTTGATTGAGTATATTTCTTCTTGATTTTAATCGTTCTTCGATTGCGAGAATACTTTTGTTAATTTGTTTAATCTTCTCTTGTATCTTTTTGTCAATTCTTCGTACTTCAGAACTTTCACTTGTCAGACGAAATTCAATATCTTCAAGTAACAGATGCAAAGATTCAATGTGATTTGCAATTGCTACTTCGAATGATTTTCCCAATAATTCTGGTAAGATTCGGTAAACATCTAATCGATTTGGATTTTCTTGTAATTTTTGAGAAATGGAACGTAGGGAGTATATCTCATCATCAATATTGAATAATTCTTCTTGAAATTTATTTGCTTCAGATTGAATTTCAACACCATTACTTTCTGGATTTGATAATTTCACAATGCGTTGAAAATCAACTAAACTATCTTTAGATTTTTTTAGTTCTATAGCTAATGAATCAAGTTGTTTATCAATAAATTGTAAAATATTTTCAGAACCTTTTTTCTTTAATTTTACAGAGTATTCGATAAACGTATTAGCCATAGCTAATGAAACATCGTGGCATATTTTAGGATTGTCTCCTCGAAATTGAATTAAAATTGTTCTAGCTCTTTCATTTAACGGTTGAATATTCAGTGAACTATGAAAACGAGCAGTTAAATTATCTATGTTGTTGAAAGTGAAATAAATTTCATTCGTTTTAGATTCTTCACTAAAGATTTCAAGATGTTCTGATTTAATTACAATATCAAAATGTGGTGTAATTAAATGTTCTCCGATTTTACCTTTTACTTCAATTTCTTTATTATCAGCAAAATATTTTAGTTGGATAGTATTATTATTAAATTCAACATTAATCGGTTTTCCAACCAAGCTTGAATCATTTAAGTGATAAGGTTGTACATGGAAACTGCTAAATTTATACTTTTCTTCTGTCAGTATTTTTCCTTTGTAGAAAATACTAACATCCATTGCTAATGATTTTATCGCTTGATTGAAAAGTAATTCTGATTTCAATAATTCCACTTCGGAAAAGAAAACATCTTTTTTTGTATTTATATTTTCAATATCAAGTACGTTTTTAGCATTGTCTTCACTTTCGATTTGTAAAACCAATTGCGATTCATAAACGGGTTTCGTATATCGAAGATAAATTTTAGCAATTGTAAAAAATGAAATAATTAATATTGGAATCCACCACCAATAGCGACGAACAATTGTCTTAAATAATAACGAATCATACGTTTTATTTATGATAAAGCTATTTTGATTTTCAGCCATATTTATTTGAGTCGATCAAAAATGGTGAATAAAATTACGGCACTAGATAAAATCGTTATAACGGGAGCAACATCTTTAATTATTTCTCGTGTCAATTGAGGATTTGGTTCTACATATATATAATCATTCGCTTGTACAATCATATCAACATATTTTAAACCTTCAATTTTAGACAGATCAAGTACGTAAACGTTTCGAACTCCATTTTCTCCACGACGCATTAATTTTACTGTATTGGCTTTCCCTCTTTCGGTTATTCCACCGGCTTGAGCAATCGCTTCCATCAAAGTTGTGTTGTTATTTTCTAATGGAATAACCTTTGCATCACTTCCATTACCTGGAAAAACAACAACTCGCTGATTGGTAATTTGAACCTGAACAAATGGTTTTAGATACTCAACTCCATAGAGTTCCTTTAATAGATCTTCACATTGAGTTACTGTTAATCCTTGAATTTTTATGGCTCCTATTTTAGGGAGTGCAACTGTACCATCTCTTCGAACTAAATATTCAATTTGAGGAGTTTCTACTGTTCCTTTAGAAACAACATCTGTATTGGTTAATAGTATAAGCTCACCATCATTGGTGTAAAGTTGAAATTTAATTTTATCATCAATAGATATCAAATAATCTTCAATAGGGTGCATTGGAATTGAGTCATATTGTACATTGTCTCCTTTTGCAACTTTAAACATGATGTTAGAATTCACCCCGCAACTAGATGTTAAAGCAAGTAACAAACCAATAAAAAAATAGTTTATTTTATGATTATATAACATTTTTCTCTTTTAATAATTTAAAGTAAAGTTGTCTCATGTCTTCAACTAATCTTGTATAGTGAAATTTGCTTTTTACATGATTCCAACCTTCTTTTGATAATTCCATTCTGAAATTATCATCTTCTATTAATAACAACAATTGTTTTGTATACTCAATTTTATCATTTGAGGTTACAATGATACCTGTTTTTTTGTTCAAAATGATGTCTTTAACCCCTCCAACGTCTGTTGTAATAACTGGAATGTTTGCCGCTTGAGCCTCGATGAGGCTAACAGGTGTTCCTTCATTTAATGAGCACAAACAAATTATGTCCATTCCTGGATTGAAAATATGAATGTCTTTTATCCAAGAAGTGAATTCAATTTTAATATTTACTGGCCAATGAAAATTGTCAATTTCACGTTGAATGTTCTCCTTTTCTTCACCGTCACCGACTATAAATAAGCGAACTTTTTTATGTGTCGATTTAGAAATTTCTTTCATGACATCTATCAAAAATAAGTGGTTTTTAATAGGGACTAGTCGACCAATTATTCCAATTGCTATTTCATCTTCCTCAATGTGAAATAAATCTCTGGTTATGCTTCTATTTTCTTCTTTATTCTGATGAAATTTTGTTAAGTCAAATCCCAATGGAACAATTTCAGTTTGATGATCAGTACATATTTTGTATTTATTAACCAGATCTTCTTTTTGTAGAGGTGAAATTGCAACAATTCGAGTACTTATTTTTGATAATCGACGTTCAATAATTTTAAATATTGATGTTTTAATCGGATTAAAGTAACCACTAAAGACGTGGCCATGGAATGTATGAATGATAATCGGAACATTTGCCGCTTTTGCTGCTTTTCTTCCAAGTGCACCGGCTTTTGCTGCATGTGTATGTACAATGTCCGGTTTAAAATCCTCAATAATCGATTTGATGACTTTATAAGCCAATCGATCTGATTTTAAATTTGGATTTCGTTTCATCTCTTCAATTAGCTTTGGATTAACTCCATACTTTTCTAAAATATGAAGTGAATCAGCCTCTTCTGCTTCGGGCAATCCGCCAATTAAAAGTGTTTCAAAGTCATCACCTAAATAACGTGTTAAAAATGTAGCATTGTAAGTTGGCCCTCCAATGTTAAATCGATTAATTATTCTGAGAACTTTAATTTTTTTCACTTTGAAAATTGGCAATATATTTGAACTCTATTGTGCAAATGTAGTGCAGAATACTTAAATTTCTCACTTGGAATAAAAAAATGAATATGAAATTACATATTTTAATAATTACTTGCCTGGTTAATGTTGTATTTTTTGGAAATACACAGACTGCAAATGAGGTTGTTACAAAAATTATTACTCTCCCGGAATTAGAAAGTGCTTCAATTGGTATTTATGCTATTGATGTTACTTCTAAAAAAGTTGTGATGGAATACAATAGCAATAAATTATTGACTCCAGCATCAACAACCAAACTGTTTTCTACAGCTCTTGCATTAGATGTTTTGGGAGGAGATTACAGACCTCAAACATCTATCTATTACAATGGAAAGATAGAGAATAATAAATTGGAAGGAGATATTTGGATCATTGGTGGTGGTGATGTTTCCTTAGGAAGTAAATTTTTTGAAAAGGAAAATAAAGATGCATTTTTAGTGAATTGGTTGAAAATTTTTCAAGAATTAGGAATTCAAGAAATCAATGGAGGAATCTATGTTGATGGTTCTGATTTTGGATATGATGGAGTACCTGATGATTGGTTATGGGGGGATATTGGGAATTTTTATGGAACTCATTTTTCTGGGGCAATGGTTTATGATAATTTATTAGAATATCACTTTAAAACAGGTGCTGCAGGTAAAAAAGTTGAGCTTATGTATACAATACCAGAACTTGATTCTTTTGTCTTCATTAATAATATTCTTTCATCCACAAAAACGGGAGATAACTCATATATGTTTGGAGCTCCTTATTCAAATGTTAGAGAGGGGAGAGGTACACTTTCTCAAAATAACTCTGATTTCATGGTAAAAGGTAGTTTGCCAGATCCTGAATATCAATTAGGCAAAGCGCTAAAACAAAAATTAGAGTCGGTCGGAGTGATCGTGAAAGGAAATGTCTACTCTACAAGAGTTAATCAAGTTCCACGTCCAAATCAAACTTGGACCAAAGTAACTGATTATAAGGGAAAGCAATTAAAAGAAATTGTTCGTGCAACAAATTTTGAAAGTATAAATGTATTTGCTGAAGGTGTTATGAGGTTGGCATCTTTTGAAAAAAATAAAGATGGTTCACACGACCGTTCTTCTAATTATATGTTAGATTTTTGGAAAAATAAATTAGGAGCAAAATCCTTGTTTATTAATGACGGAAGTGGATTATCTAGAACAAATGCTATTTCTGCAAAAACAATGAGTGATTTATTACTTTATATGAATTCTTCAAAAGCAAGTACTGATTTTTATGAGTCTCTACCAATTGCCGGGGTGAGCGGTACATTAAAAAGTGTTTGTAAAAATCAATTAGGTCAGGGTAAAGTACATGCCAAAAGTGGTACAATGAGAAGGACTAAGTCATATGCTGGCTATGTTGAAGCTAGTTCAGGTAAAAAAATAGCATTTGCTTTTATTTTTAATCAATATACGGTATCCAATAAAGAAGTTGTTCAATACATGGAGCAGCTAATGAATGCTTTAGCTAAAGAATAAAAAAAGGCTGATGAAACTCATCAGCCTTTTAGATTTAATTATTGAAAATTAAGGTTGTCTTCCGTTTATTCTTGTATTTACAGGAGTAGAATTCTGTTTAATTTCACCTCCTTCAACTACTTTTGGATTCGTTTGTCCATTTGTTTCTACACAAGCACCTTTGGTTGCTCCTAAGCGTTCGTATTTATTCCACTCAGTTACTTTAATTGTTTTTGTAACATACTTTCCATTCTCTTGAACACAAATTAATAAATCATTGAACGAAATTGGTGTGTTGTTTTTAAAATCAACTTTTTCTTTATTGTAATTCAAGTTAACACACTCTCCCAAAGTTGCTCCTTGATTTTGATAAGTCGACCATTCAGATTCTTTTATTGTTTTTGTAACTTTAGTATTTCCTTCAGGAATACAAATCTGAATGTCTTTATCAATAATAGTAGGACATTCACCTATCGTTGCCCCACGTGATTGGTAAGCTGGCCATTCTGATTGTTTGATTGTTACATTCGTTAGTTTACCATTTTGAGATAGACAGATTGTAATTTCAGGATCAAATACTGGACACGCACCTAAAGTTGCCCCTTGTGCTTGATACGTTGGCCATTGAGATTCCTTAATTGTCATTGTTACCTTCGTTCTACCTTGTAAAGTACAGATTTGAATGTCTTTATCAACTGGACATTCACCAATTGTAGCCCCAGAATTTTGGAACGTTGGCCATTCTGATTCTTTAATTGTCATTGTTACAAGAGAATTACCTTGCAATGTACAGATTTTCATATCCTTGTCAATAGGGCAGTCACCAAGAGTTGCTCCTTGTGCTTGATAAGTTGGCCATTGAGATTCTTTAATGGTCATTGTAGTTTTTGTTTTTCCTTGAGGAACACAAACTTGAATGAATTTATCTACAATTAAAGGACATTCACCAAGAGTTGCCCCTTGAGCTTGATAAGTTGGCCATTGAGATTCCTTGATTGTGATCGTTACTTTGGATTCTCCTCTTTTAGTACAAATTTTTATGTCTTTATCGATTACTACCGGACATTCACCAAGAGTTGCTCCAGATCTTTGGAATGTTGGCCATTCAGACTCCTTGATGGTCATTGTCACACGAGTATTTCCTTGAAGCGTACAAATTTTAATGTCATTATCAATTGGACATTCACCAAGAGTTGCTCCTTGTGCTTGATAAATTGGCCATTGAGATTCTTTAATAGTCATCGTAGTTTTCGTTTTTCCTTGCGGTACGCAAACCTGGATGTTTTTATCCACAATTACCGGACATTCACCAAGAGTAGCTCCTTGTGCCTGATATGTTGGCCACTCGGATTCTTTAATTGTCATAGTTACTTTAGACTCACCTCTCTTTGCACATATTTTAATGTCTTTATCGATTACTACTGGACATTCACCAAGGGTTGCCCCTTGTGCTTGATAAGTTGCCCATTGTGATTCTTTAATCGTTTTTGTTTCCCTTTTTGCTCCATTATTAATACAGATGACAATATCATTATCAATTACAGGACATACACCAAGAGTTGCCCCTTGTGCTTGATAAGTCGGCCATTGTGATTGTTTGATAATGATTGTTTTATTTTTAGATCCTTCTTTTACACATATTGTAATGTCATTATCAATAATTACCGGACATTCGCCTAAAATTGCTCCTTGAGCTTGGTAAGTCGGCCATTCTGATTGCTTAATTGTTAATGGTTTTAACGTACCATTTTGTCTTAGACAGATTTTGATTTCAGGATCAAAAATTGGACATTCACCAAGAGTTGCACCTTGTGCCTGGTAAGTCGGCCATTGTGATTCTTTAATTGTCATTGTTACCTTACTTCTGTTCTGTGGTAAACAAATGATGATGTCATTATCAATGATTTGAGGACATTCCCCTAAGGTTGCTCCCAATTGTTGGTACGTTCTCCATTGAGATTCCTTAATCGTTTTTGTAACTTTAGTTAAACCTTCTGTCATACAAATAACAATGTCATTGTCTACAGCTTGAGGACAAGCACCCTGTGTAGCTCCATTTCTTTGAAATTGAGGCCATTCAGATTCTTTAATTGTTAATGTTGCTTTTTGTCCATTTTGGATATAACAAATAACCATGTCTTTGTCAACAATTTGAGGGCATTCACCTAGAGTAGCACCAAGTCGTTGATATTTTAACCATTCTGACTCCTTGATAATCAACGTTTGTTTTACATTGTTTGAAGTCAAACAAATAATAAGGTCCTTGTCAATTATTGGAGCATCATTTGTTGTTATTTGACAAGTACTAGATGTAACACCCGAAGAATTCGTTGCACTTACTTCAAGTACATATGTTTGAGAATATGCTGCTCTCATTTCAAATTCAAAACTGTATCCATTGCCAATTTTTTTGAATACTGTACTTTGTTGAATTACATTTTGAAGTTTTACTTGTATTTGAGAAGTTGAAGTAACACCATATACAGTTCCCTCAAACTTCACTAATCCTGCTTCAACTTTAATTCCGCAACTTGTCGTAAAAAGAACGACAGGTTTTTCCTCTACGATAACATTTTCTTCTTTGTAAAAGATGTTAACCAATGTTGAATTTTCTCCACAGTTATTAGTCGCCAATAAATGGATAAAATTGTTTCCTTTTTGAAGTTTTATTTGTTTTCTATAGACTTTAGTGTTCGTGTAATATGAACCTTGAGATTGAATTACGTCATTTACGGTAAGTGAAATATCATTTTGATTGTTGATATTTTGTACAAAAACTTCCAAATCATAAGTTGAAGATGTAACTGTTATGTTAGACGTTGGTTGTTTCAACGTAATTACAGGTTTTTCACACGGAGGGATGTAAGATATAGTTGTAGAAGTACTAGCTGCCCCACATTCATTACTAACATAAAGGTCAATGTAATTACTTCCGTTTCCTAATTGAACATTTGCAGTAAGTAAACCTGTTTGTGTATTGTAATTATAATTGTTGTTTACCACATTATTAACTTTGAAAATAATATTTTGTGGATTAGTTACGTTTTTAATTGTTGCTTGAACTGTAAAAGTTGCATTTGTTGATGTTACTCTAGATCCTGAAGGGTTGGTAATAGAAACTGTTGGATCAACACATGGTTTACCATAATCATATATAATCGTTTGTTCATTTGTACCACAACCATTCGTTGCACGAATTAACACTGTGTTTTGACCTAGATTTAACGATAATCCTTTTGTGAAATTGGAGTTGTTTACATTATAAGTACCAACAGATTGTTTCGTTCCATTTAAATACACATCCACTTGATTGGTGTTTGTGATATTTTGAATAGATGCTAAAACTTCTACTCGATTAGTTGTTACATAATTAATCGATTGATTTGATACACTAACAATTGGCCTAGGACAAAGTACATTATACTCTACAGAGATTGATTGCGAATTTGTTCCACAAGAATTTGATACAACAATTTGGATTGAATTATTCCCGTTTTGAAGTGCCAAAGTACTAGTCAAAATTCCATTATTGTAACTAAAATTGGAAGTCTGTTGTCCATTAAGATACAATTGTACCAATCCATCACCTAAATTTTTTATTTGAGCTTGAATTGAAATGGATGGATTTGTCGTTGAAATTGATGTTGTATTTGGAGAAATAAAATTAACTGTCGGAGCATCACAAGCAGGAACGTAATTGACATAAATTGTCTCTTCTACAGTGCCACAATTGTTCGTTGCAGTTAAAATAATCGTATTTAATCCTGGTTGCAAATGAAAAGTACCTTTTACTTCATCTCTATTATTAAGAATAAAATCACCTGCTTGTATTCCGTTATGGTTTGCAGTAATACCTTGACTGTTTACATTTTTTATTACACCATTGATTTGAAATGTCGGTTGAGAAACAGTACTATTTTTTGGTGTTAGTAATTTGATTGAAGGTTGAGGACATTCAATAGGTGTAGAAGGTCCTGCAGGGTTGGTTGGAGTTGTAGGCGGTGTTGTGTTGTTAACATGTTCAGTCTCATGTCTGCTATTTAAGTAAAATTTAAAGTAAATACTTGTATAGTGATAAATGTCTTTTGAATTAACTCCTGGAGTACTAAAGATACCATTAAATGGGGGTTTCCCATGATTACTGAAAACACCATCAAAACGATCTCCACCAGTCAAAGTCGTTTTGTGTTCAAAGCCCATTGAAAAGTTTCTGGTAAAATAATAACCCAGACCAAAACCAACATGCCCCATTAATTCCAGATTGTCAAACAATTTACTACCATCTAAATCACTTTCATAGGTATTATCCATGAAATTTTTTAATGAAGATTGACTATAATCATTCAATTGATTATAATCATAAATTAACTCGTCTTTATTAAGAAGATTCCCTTTTGTGTAAAAGAATGTAGCTCCCAATCCTCCAAAAATATATGGGTCTAATCCTGTGCGTTCAGTTAGTCTATTTAGATGAAGAGATAATTCTAAATTAAATTCATTTGAAACAGTTCTGAAGTTATTTATTGAATTACCATATGTTGTTTTATAATCCGTAGGAAGACTACTTAGGGTTGAATTTTCATAATCATTAAAACTTGTGAAGCTTGTATTTTGACCTTTCCAAACCCCTCCAAGGTATCTGAACTTCAGGTCATAACTAAAAAAATTGCCATAATCTCTGTTAAAAGTTCCACCAAACACAAAACCACCTCCAGCATTTAATTTTGATTTAACATCTGTATGGTGTGTTGTTCCACCAACATTAAATCCTAAAAAAAATGGAGAGGTTAAATCATGATCTAATCTCTGAGAAAACGTGTAACCTGAAGATAATAAGATTCCTAAGAGGAAAAATGTAATTTTTTTTAGCATAATATTTAGACTAATTAAGTGAGTTGAATTTCACAAAGCATATTTTGTGCCAAAATTCATAAAAAAAAATGGATTATTAATGTGTATGCGCAAACTTCTTAATTATTTTTACATTGAAATAAAAGCACTATTTTTGAGATGAATAAGTTGATGTTTACCTAACTTTCAACTTGTTTTATAAAAAAACTAACAATTTGATAGGTGTTATGAATTATACAGCAGTTTTAGTTGATGACGAGATGGATAATAATCTGTTGTTACAACGATTTTTGAATGATTATTGTCCTCAGATAAAAGTTGTTGAAATGTGTGAAACATTTAACTCGGCATATAACAGTATCAAAGAACTTAATCCTGATATTATATTTTTAGATATTAAATTGGGAGCTACGGAAGATTCTTTTCAATTGTTGGATATATTAAAGGAGCAAACATCAAAAATAATATTCATCACGGCATATGAAGAATACGCCCTGAAAGCCTTTCGATACAAAGCAACAGATTATTTAACGAAACCAATTAAAATTAGTGAATTAATTGATGCTGTTGAAAAAGTGTGTAATGAGCTGAATTTGATTAAATTAGACAATGAGCAGGTCAATTTAGAAGAATCTATTATTAGTAATGAGTTGATTGTTAAAACTAAAAATAATTTAGTGTTTTTAAAACAAGATGAAATTCTTTTTATTGAGTCTTATGGGAAACTGACGTTAGTGCATACAAAAGATGAGGGGCAGTTGTATGAAACGTTAACACCAATTGGTGTAATTCAAGAGAAGTTAAATGACAATTTCAAAAGAGTGCATAAGTCTTTTATTGCAAATCTTTCTTATGTAACTAAGATTGAAAAAAAGGGAACAACATCATTTCTTATCATTGGTAACAAACAATGTCCATTATCAAGAAGGAACAAAAAAGAAATTCTGACTTCTTTAGGATTTGATGGCTCAAGTTTTTGATTTTATATATCGTCATGAATCGTTTGTTTCTATTTATTCTTAAGTTTTTTTTTATCAAATTTTTATTCTGTTTTGTATTAACTGAGCATGTCTATGCTCAAGATTATGGATACAAAAAATTAAGCATAAATAATGGTCTACTTAGTTCTGATAATTACTGGGTGACTCAGGATTTAGACGGTTTTATGTGGATTTTATCAGAAAACGGAATTTCTAAATACGATGGTTTAAGCTATAAATATTTTACTGTTTATAATGGCTTAAAAACAAATGATATCTGGAAGATAGATATTGATTCAAAAAATAGAAAATGGTTGAATAGTTATTTACCAGGGATACAATATATTGAGAATGATAAAGTTGTTACACCAAACTCTCAAGGGATTGATTTTAATTTAACGTTTTTTGGAGAATGGAGAGATACCATTTTCTTTTTTAATAAATCACAGGATATAAAAAAATGTGATATTTTCTTCTTAGATAAAAATACGATTTTAAAATATGATAAAAAACAAAGCAGAGATCAGATAAAACATAGTTTATTGAATCAAAAATATCATTTAAATATATCTGAAAATCAGTTTTATACATTGGATAGCTTAAAGACAAAAACAGAAGAATTGCAAAATCATGAAGTAATTAGGACGTTTTTACTCAAAGATTCATATAACTATCTAATGTCTTATTTAGAGTTAGAGTTGAAAGCTAAAATTTTTTTTACTCCAAATTCTCCATATGTTATAGAAGTTACGAATCAATATATTTATGTATATTCTTTAGAAAGCAAAAAAAGGGATTTAAAAATAGAATATATTATAAATAAGATTCCTCCATTTGAAATTAGTAAAGTCGCACAAATTTATATTGATAAAGAGAAAAATATTTGGATAGTGGAGAAACGAGGTAGTGTTTATATCTATCCATGTGTCAACCATTTGTTAAAATTTCTTCATTTTACGGATAATCATTCTAGAAATGTAATACAACCAATAGATTGCGGAGATCAGATTCTTTTTACAAATCGCTTTACCGTTTTTTATTTACTAAATAAACGTACCAAAAAAATTATAGAAATTCAGAATGAGGAAAAACTTGATGTTAATGGAATTAGAGAATTAAAGCTAGTAAATAATAAGTTATATGCACTTAGTTTTTGGAATGGAGTTTTTGAAAGTCCCATTTCAAGGAATCGCCCATTTACATTGAAATGGGATAGGAAAATGCAAACCCAAGGAAATACAAGTTTTGATTTTATTGATTCGAATCATATAATACTTAGTAATGGTGGGCTTGTGTCTTTATTGAAGGAAGAAATAACGGATAAGATCAAGCTGCCTAAAAACGTTTTGAAAATATATAAAAAAAATTCTGTTATTATCTATTCCACTATGGATGATGTCAGTATTTTTAATTTAAAAGATCATACAACAAAATCTTTAGCAATTCGACATGTTAATTTGATTAAATCTTGTAATGATTTAATTTTTCTGGGGTCAGAAAGTCATGGTTTGATTACTATCAATGAAAATGGAGACATTTTAAATGAACAATTAAATCAATTGAATATTTTCGACCTTGATGTTTTTCAGGATTATTGGCTTATAGCAACAAATAAGGGAGTTTTGGTTGCGAGAATGAAACACAACAAATTTATCATTCAAGATATATTACTGAGAAGTAGTATTTATGATGTACATGTGAATGACATATTGATCGACAATAATTCTATCTATTTGTTTACCTCTAAAGGACCGATTCTTATCGATGGAAGTGAAATTACGCAGTTTATTAAACCTTCAATTAATTATGATGTTAATTTTTTTCATTCAGTAAATGTTCCAATTCCTAATAATAGAAGAAAGTTGGATTACAATCAGAATTATGTAAGTTTTAATATAAATTCAATTTCATTTGTTAATTCTGAAAATTTAGTTTTCAGATATAAACTATTGGGACATGATACGGAGTATTCCATCACCAAAAATAAAACGATACATTATGCTTCGTTGAAACCAGGGGTTTATACTTTCGTAATTGAGGTTTCATTAAGTGAATTAGAAAATTTTCAAGGAAAAAAAGAAATTACTTTTGAAATTTCACCACCAATAACTTCTTCGATTTTATTTAAAATACTAATGTTTATTGTTGTTACAGCGCTAATTTTGATGCTATTCTTGATTGTTAAAAAGGTTGTTTTAGTTAGAAATTCTAGAATATTAAAGATGAAAGATCTGGAATTGCGTGCATTAAGAGCTCAATTAAATCCTCATTTTGTTTTCAATTCACTTAACACAATACAAAGTACACTGATTTTGAGAGGACAGAAAGAGGCCAACTATTTTATAACTTCTTTTGCTGATTTAATGAGAAAAGTTTTGGATAGTAGCCGATCAGGTAAAGTGTCATTGCAGGATGAAATCGATTTTTTATCAAATTATCTTGATTTAGAAAGGAGAAGACAGAAAAATACATTGAATTATCTGATTACAAAAGAGAATAACGTGAATACTCAAAAAATTGAAGTTTATACGATGGTTTTTCAACCAATAATTGAAAATGCTGTTGTTCATGCCTTCAATAAAGAACATTTTAATAAGTTAATTACCATTCATTTTCGTGTTGAATCTGAACTCTTGATAACCACTATAGAAGATAATGGTTTAGGTATTTCAAAAGAAAATTTAAAACGTATCTTTGAGAAGTTTTATCGCGTACCAACGGGAAACTTAGGTTAAATAAAAATAATGTTCATATTTCTCATTCATCATCAATTTTGAAAGAAAAAGCTCAATTACTCAATAAAATAAGAAAAAATGAGTTATCGATTGATATTTTTGATCTTGCTGAAGATTTAGATCTTCCAACAACAGGCACCAGAGTGATTATAAAAATGAGAATTATGTAGTTTTTATACTTGTAAATCCACAAAATGAAGTTAAAACTGCCTTATATTCTACCGATAATATAGAGATTTAACCTATTTTTTACCTAATAACACCAAAAACTAACCTTTTAACTGTGTTTTGAGTCTTTTAATTGGATTTTTCAACCTGTCTTTCGTTTGCTTTACTTTTTTGATTATCAACGGAAAATAAAATACTTTTGCTCCGATTAATTGATATCTGTAGATTTTCAAATTATCTTGATAAGTGAGGAATAACCACAAGAAATATATGCTGACAAATTCTTTTATAGTCGTCACTCTATCAATTTTAAGTTATTATTTGATCACAAAAAGCATCTGTAAATATTTGAAAAATAAATTGTTTCTGTCTGTCATTGTACTTACTCTGTTCAAAAATGAATCATATTTAAAATAAAATACTCCTTATGAAAAAGAAAATCTTTTTAATCCTATTTGTATTGTTAATTACAATAAAACACTCATTCTCTCAATCAATAGTACAAGGATCTCTGGACAACTTTGTTACAGTTTGGAATACTGAATCAACAAACGAGATTATAATCTTAGGAGCAGGGACAGGGTATAACTACCAAATGATTTATTATCCAGTTTCAGATCCCAGCTTAATTGTAGGTCCTATCACAACTACATCAAATGCGCATGTGATTAATGGATTATCTCAAAATACGGATTATGTAGTAGAAATTATGGGAGATTTTCCCAGAATGTATATTAACAATAATGCAGCTCAAAAAAATAAATTAAGAGAACTAAGACAATGGGGAAACAATGTATGGTTTGATTTTTCAAATGCATTTCATGGAGCAACCTTATTCGATATTACAGCAATAGATACACCGAATCTTTCACAAGTCAACAGTCTTTTTGGGATTTTTAGTGGTTGTTCTAATTTGGAAGGTAGTACCGCTAATTGGAATTGGAATACTTCTAACATAACTGATTTGAGTTATGCTTTTAATGCAACACAACTATTTAACCAAAATATTAATTCTTGGGATGTGTCAAATGTTGTTCGAATGAATTACATTTTTGCAAGTTCATGGGCATTTAATTCTCCTTTGAATAATTGGAATACAGCTATGTTAGAGGAATTGAGTCACGCATTTGCATATTGTAATTTTAACAATGATATTACCACATGGAATGTAACTTCTCTAAAGAGTATGGCTAATACATTTAGAGGGAATTATGTTTTTAATCAAGATTTGTCGGGGTGGAATACGCCTTTATTAGAGGACTTGAATTCTACTTTTTATCAATGTAGTTCTTTTAATCAAGACATTTCAGGTTGGGATGTTTCCAATGTTACTACGTTTCATTATACATTCGGTGGAGCATATTCCTTCAATCAGAATTTGGGTAATTGGAATTTAAAATCTACGAATCCTCAAATGGGTATGAATATTCAGAATATGTTGAGATATTCAGGGTTAGATTGTGCTAATTATACAGCGACTCTAATTGGATGGGCAAATAATCCAGAAACTCCAAATGATATGAATTTGGAAAGCCCTATGGGATTATTTTATGATTCACACGCTATTTACGCTAGGGATTCTGTATTGATAGGACAAAAAAATTGGACAATTCTTCCCAATAGTGATAATTTAAAAAACTCAGCGGGTTCTATATCAGGGAGTGATAGTTTATGTGTTGGATCCGAAACAATATATTCATCTGATGTGTGGGGAGGAGTTTGGAGTTCATCTGATAATTCTGTTGCGACAATAACAGCAGCGGGAGAGATTGTAGCTATTGCACCAGGAACAGTTGATATTTCTTATGCTGTATATTCTCGAGGGTGTGATTCAACTGTAACAAAAAGTTTAATTGTTTTGCCAACTTCACATTCATATGTCTTGAATGGGCCAGATACCATTTGTCCATCAGCAATAGAAAGTTATACAACTACTGCACCAAATGGAGTTTGGTCAACAGATAATACTGGCATTGCGATAGTTGATCAACTAGGAGAATTAACAACAAGTTCTGCTGGTGAGATAACTATTTATTACGAATTTAACACAGTCAATACATGTTATTCAAATATTCTTTCGAAAAATGTAACCATTATAGACAATGAGAGACCTGCTTTTGTTGAGGCCTTACCAATGGATACAACAGTAAATTGTGATGCTATTCCACCTGCAGCTGTTTTGACAGCAACAGATAACTGTTTAAATTCTCCAACAGTGGTTTATCAGGAAACAAGCTTGGAGGGTTTATGTATGAATGCTTATACATTAACCCGTACATGGACGGTAACAGATGATTACAATAATACAACTACGCATACTCAAATAATTAATGTTCAAGACACAATAGCACCTATTGTGGCATCTTGTCCATCTTCTATTACCGTTTATACACCAGAAGATATATGTGGAGCACTTGTTACATGGACAGCACCAACAGTGACAGATAACTGTGGTACATCAATTTTAACAAGTTCTCATACAATTGGTTCAGTATTCCCTGTTGGTTTAACTACAGTGATTTATACAGCAACAGATGAATGTGGTAATGTTGCTACATGTTCATTTGATGTTGTTGTCATTGATAGTATGATTCCTAAGATTGATATAACGAATGTTATAACAGTTTGTGAAGGAGCTGCTATTACATGGCAGGAGAATATAACTGACAATTGTGGAGTTGCAAGTATTGTGTCGTCTCATAATAATGGATCCGTGTTTCCTATAGGAACAACAACAGTTACTTACACAGTTACAGATATTCATGGCAATGTTGCTACAGATTCTTTTGATGTGATCGTGAATTCTGTACCAACTGTTAGCATTTCAGGAAGTTCAAAAAATAAAACCGTTTGTTTAGCGACTGCTATTCAATTAGAGGTTTCTAGTGTTATTCCAGGTTATAGTTATACTTGGTATCAGGATGGTTTGTTTGCAAATTCTGGAGAACATTTTAATGTTGCTAATGCTCAAACAATGCATGCTGGTCTTTATACGGTTGTTGCTGAGAATACATCAGGATGTATATCTGCAGCAGATTCCATTCATTTGGACATAACCTCATGTGGTATTACGATTACAGAAACTTTGTCACCAAACAATGATGGTAAGAATGATGTGTTCTATGTTGATGGTTTGGATGCTTATGTAAATACAAAGGTTTGGATTCATAATCGTTGGGGGGCAGAGGTTTATCATAGCGATGATTACCAAAATGATTGGAGTGGTAAGTCACAAAGTAAATTGGTTAGTGGAGATGTTCTTCCAGAGGGTACTTATTTCTACATTCTTCAACTCGGAGGAGAAGAAGGACAACCAAATGCAGGAGAGATTTATAAAGGATATTTCTATATTAAATTATAATTAAATATAAAAAAAATGGTTACACTTTTTCATAAACTAACTTCTTTTTTCTTTTTGTTTGGAATTGTATTTTCCTCAATTTCTCAAATAAAAATTGGAGATAATCCATCAACGACTCATAGTAGTACAGTACTTGAAGTTGAAAGTACAAACAAAGGAGTTTTAATTCCCCGCATTGCTCTAACTGGAGCATTAGATGTGACAACGATAGCAACCCCTGCTATCAGCTTGTTAATTTTTAATACTTCAAATGCAGGCTCAACTTTATCACTTGATACGATTATTCCTGGTTATCATTACTGGAATGGGACTAGGTGGCTTCGATTGGTGACTGAAGGTAGTAATTCTTGGGATTTAACTGGGAATGCAGGAACAATCGCGGGAAC
>DAIOWV010000013.1:59250-64120 GCA_036758285.1 Taishania sp.
AAATTTTGTTGGTACAGTTGACGATCAGGACTTTATATTAAAGAGAAATAACGTTCAATCTGGTTGGTTAAATGATTCTCTCCAAAATACAGCATTAGGTGTAAATTCACTTCCAATGTCTGTAACTGGAGAAGGTAATACCGCTTTAGGACACCGTTCACTTATCGCATTGACTACAGGAGAATTTAATACATCCGTAGGTGCAAATTCATTGATAAAAAATACCGTAGGGTCATTTAATACTGCTTTAGGAGGAAATACATTGACTGAAAATATTTCGGGTATTGAAAATACTGCATCTGGAGCATATTCTTTACACAGAAATACAACAGGAAGTTACAATTCTGCAATAGGTTCTTATACATTGCAATATAATACAACTGGAGATTACAATACTGCAAGTGGATGGCAAGCATTAGAAGAGAATACAATAGGCAGTAGAAATACAGCGATGGGAACCCATGCTTATGAATTGAGTTCAACAGGTTCTGATAACGTTGCAGTAGGACACAAATCATTAAGAAGTACTCGTGCTGGAAATAACAATACTGCACTTGGAGCTTTTACCTTGGAAAATATTGTAAATGGTAGTAACAATGTCGCAATTGGTAAAAGAGCAGGAATTGATCAAACTGCAGGAGATAATAACATTATCATTGGATATAACCAAAACACAGCCAATTTAACAGGTGATAATCAATTGAATATTGGTGGAGTTTTATTTGGAACAGACTTAACAGGTAATCAATCAGCACCTGCAGGTAAACTTGGAGTTTTAACAACAGCACCAACAAGTAGTTTACATGTAAATGGTTCTGTATCTCATTCTGTAAGAAAAGAAGTAACAGCTACAGCGACTTTAGGAGATAACGACTATGTTCTAATTTTCAATGGACCAGATAACACAATTACATCTCCATATACAGTTACTTTACCTGTCCCTACATCTTGTGGTGGAAGAATGTATAAAATAATTTGGGGAGCAGGTACAAGTATAGATCGATACATTAGTTTTAGTGAAGTTATTCATTTTGATGATGGATCTGTAACGCTTCCAGTTGGTAATACAATTCAAGCTAATTCAAATCAATATGGTACTAGCGGTTCTGTAACATTACAAAGCGATGGGACAAATTGGTGGTTTATTGGACGTTAATATTTATCAATTATGAATAATCTTATCTTTATTAAAAAGTATCAGATATTAGCTTTCGTTTTTTTACTTTTCTTCTTTAACACAGATGCTCAGCTTGGTAGTTACGGGAATGCATTTGTATACGAAAGCGAAGAGATGGTTTTACATTTAGACAATCATAATTTCCTGAACGGAGGGGGAGGAGTTATACCTGGTATAATTGGAACAAAACGTTCTTTTCCTTCTGGTTATATTTCATATATGTCAGGAACTACGTGGTCAAATGCTTCTTCTTCTGCATATGTAGATGGGTATGTAAAATGGTATGGTACAGGGAGTTTTATTTTTCCAATTGGAGATAATAATATTTTTCAACCAGCAGGAATTTCATCCTCTTCGATGAGTAATCCGACAGTTGCGGCTTATTATCATACAGATCCAAGTATTGCTGTAACTTCTAATTTATTAGGAGGAAATGAACCGATATTACCTGCTTCAGGTCCTTTTGCAACAACTTCCCTAGGGATTGGTGTAGAACAAGTTAGTTCAAAGGAATACTGGGATATTAATGGGACTGTTGCTAGTACCATAACTTTAACATGGAGCTCAATCTCAGACATTGCTACATTAACTGGTAATGATTTAACTAAACTTTCAATTGTTGGTTGGGATGGTTCAAGATGGCAATCTATAGCTTCTGCTGTAGATGGACTGAGTTTACTAACAGGATTTCCAAGTACTTTAACCGAAGGATCTATAACAACTCATTCATTTTTAACACCTAATCTTTATGAAGTATATACTTTGGCTGTCATCAATCCATGTACTCCAGATGTTACATTCCCAACTTTTAATGTACAATATATAAATTGTACAGATGAGGTTCCAACAACTACGAATTTAACGGAGTTAGAATTTGAAAATATTGGAAATGCTAATGGAAATATAGGTGATAATCCATGTGGTAATATCATCATTTCAGCAACTAATTCTAACACTTTGGTTTCTTGTAACGATACTATATTTAGAACGTACACAGTATTGGAATATTTTGATATGAATGGAAATGGAAACTGGGATTTTGCAACAGACAGTCTTTTGTTTTTAGATAGCACAGTTCAAAAATTTGTTTTTAGAGATACGATATCACCTGTTTTTTCTAATTGTCCAGTTGATTTAGTTTTAAATGCAGGAATAGGTACATGCAATGCAATTGGAAATTGGACTGTCCCAATTGCAAATGATAATTGTTCTTCGAGTCTTACTGTTACTGGTAATTTTAGTAGTGGTTCTTCATTTCCTGTGGGAGATAATGATATCGTTTATATAGCAACAGATGAATGTGGAAATAAAGATACCTGTACTTTCAAAGTAACGGTAAATGATATAGAACCTCCTCAGATATCTATCGCGGGTGTAGTGTCATCTTATTGTGAAGGAAGTGTAGTAAATTGGACAGAAACGATTTCTGATAATTGTGGGATTTTTTCAATTGTTTCATCGCATCACACAGGATCTACTTTTCCTATTGGTACAACTACAGTTATTTATACTGTAACTGATATTCATGGTAATATAGCTGTTGATTCATTTGATGTAATTGTTACACCATTACCATTAGTTAATCTTTCTAGTTTGGCGTCTGAACAAACTATTTGTATTAAAAATTCCGTAGATCTAACAGTTTCAAATGTTTCTCCAAATTCGATTTATAATTGGTATTTGAATGGTGTTTTGGTAAAGACAGGAGAATCGTTTAATGTTTCATTTAATGAAAAAGTTCAGGGTGAAGTTGTTACTGTTGTTGAACAGAATACATTAGGATGTAGTTCTTTGCCAGATACTGTGATTATTAACACAATCATTTGTGACATAGTAATCCCTGAAATTTTCTCACCGAACGGAGATGGGAAAAATGACTTATTTGTAATTAATGGTATTGAATCTTTATTCAATACGCGACTGTTGATTTACAACCGATGGGGAAGTCTGGTTTATGAGAATGATGATTATAAAAATAATTGGAATGGTATCTCTAACAGTACTTTAAATGTTGGGGATGGTGAATTACCAGAAGGAACTTATTATTATATTCTTCAATTAGAAGATAATGAGGAAATATTTAAAGGATATGTTTATTTAAAGAAATAGTAAACAATGAAAACTATAAAAAGTAAGATGATATTAACTCTAAAATTTAGAACTCAATCATTAATATTATTCATGTTATGCTTGTCTAGTTATTTGTCTGCCCAAATAAAAATGGGAGATAATCCAACAAGTAAAGATGTAAGTACAGTTTTGGAAGTAGAAAGAGCGAATAAGGGATTATTGATACCTCGAGTAGGTTTAACAGGATCAACAGATAATGTTACAATTCCTTCACCAGCAAATACTTTATTAATTTACAATATAGCAAATGCGGGAACGTATCTAGATACCGTTGTACCAGGGTATTATTATTGGGATGGATTGAAATGGCTGAAATTAGGTACAGATATTAAGAAAGGATGGGAGATTAATGGTAATTCGGCTACAAATCCTACTACGAATTTCCTTGGAACGACAGATGATGTTGACTTAGTTTTTAAAAGAGATGGAATCCATTCAGGATGGGTTAATAACTCTAGTGAGAACACAAGTTTTGGAATTAATTCATTGCCTCAATCAAATGTTTCGTCAAATCGATTAACTGCTTTTGGACATAATTCAATGGTTTCTTCACCTTATGGATGGCTTAGTACTGCAGTTGGAGCAAATACTTTAATGAGTAATACTTCATCAGAAAACTCTGCAATTGGATATAATTCAATGAGAGCAGGAGGTAATGTTCCGAACAATACAATTCATGGAGCAAATTCTTTGATGGGAGCAAATACTGGTGTGTCTAACTCTACAACAGGTGCAAATTCTTTGGTGAAAAATGCTGAAGGTCAGCAGAACGCTACCAATGGATACTTGAGTTTGTCAGAGAATATTGGTGGAAGTTATAATACAACTGCAGGAGCATTCACTCTATATAATAACACATGGGGAGGTGATCATGTAGCTATTGGATATGAGGCTCTATACTCATTTGCTAATGCTAATTATGATAATACAGCCATAGGTACTGGTTCAATGCGTAGCCTACTTAATAATGCTGCGAATACAGCTATAGGATATAGATCATTTTCCAATCATTCTTTCGGAGGGTTGAATATTATTATTGGTGCAAATCAAACAGTATTGAGTGCATGGAATCAATTGAATATTGGAGGAGCTCTTTTCGGAAGTGTAAATGGAGGTAATAGAATTGGTATTTTGACTTCAAATTATACAAGTATTTTAAACGTAAATGGATCTTTTTCCTCAGCAATTAGAAAGTCAGCGGTTAGTACAACTCTTACAGAAAGTGATTATACTGTAATATTTAACGGTCCAGATAATATTGTATCGAATCCTTTCATTACTACACTTCCAGATCCTACAACGTGTCAAGGTAGAGTTTATCGAATTGTATGGGGAGCGAGTACAAATTCCGATCGTTTCATGAGTTTTAATTACCCTATTTTATTTGATAATGGTTCAACGCAATTGTCTCCAAGTACTGCTATAAATTCAAATTCTATTCAAAATGAAAGTAATGGAATTATGGTACTTATCAGCGACGGTAGTGATTGGTGGTCAATTGGAGAATAAAACAAGAATATAACACTATAGTTTAAACTAATAATTATGAAAAAGAGATTACAC
>DAIOWV010000014.1:0-1307 GCA_036758285.1 Taishania sp.
CTGCCCATCTCTGATTTTCAGCGTCAGAATTGTAGTCGTATAAAGTTATTTTTAAAGTTGAATCAGCGTTGATTACTCCCGATTCCATCGCCTCACTCATTCCTTTAGAAAAGGTGTTTTTAGAGGTGATTTCAAAAAAAGTAGCGTGATATAAGTTTGTTATTGACTTTTTATTGTTGGGTTTCATCAAAAAGTTGAATTCCCATTTTGTCCCCACGAAGTCACTAATTGATTGTGAGAACAAATTTGCAGAATAAAATACAACTATAAAAAGTAAGTGCTTAATAGTCATGTTAAACTCTAATACCTTTTTGATATACTAAGAAATTATTATTTGGAAGTTTTACCAGGACAGAGTTACCATAAATCTCAAATTCAGCATTCTGAAGATTTGTTAGCTCAATGTTTTGACCATCAATTACAGCATTAATACCACCGATTAGGTTTCGGTAAACCAAGGTTGCATTTTTGATTTTAAATTCAGTTATCTTGAAATTCGCAGCTTGAGTAACTGTTCCATTCACATCACAATAAGTAAAACCATTGTTTTCGAACACAGCAATATCATCTACAACGTCCCATTTTCCAGGGAATGAAGATAATTCTGTAATTTGACCATTTCTGTACATTTTCAAATTTCCAGCAACATCTTCATAAACAACAAATCCTCGACCAGCTTTGTATGTTTTCACCCATTGATCTTCAACATCAACAAAATTTCCTTTGTCAAATACTGCGAATGTTCTAGTTGTTGGGTCGTTAAAAGCAACGATATCTGTTCCACTTTGAAAGTCAATATTTCCATTCCAAACACCTACTTCATACGTTTTTCCCTTGTAGAAAATTTTATAAAGTCCTCCATTATCAGCGAAAGCCATAACGTTTTCACCTATTTTTTTACTATTTGTTAAGAAAAGATCAGTAGTACTTGTCTGTAATGGGTATTCTGTTCCATTCCAATGAATCATCATCGTGTTGTAACGAGTGTCCATAAAAACAAGTATATCATCTTTAACGATGTATTGACCACCAAAAAATGAAAGTGTTTTTGTTTTACCATCCCTCCACATTCCTATTGTAGTACCAACATTCCAGCCTAACATATTATCAGAAATCTGATATTCTAGATTCATATTTGAAATGTCGTGACGTTCTTTTCCATCATACACCCTCAAATTTCCTCTAATGTCTAAGTAAGCAACCAAGTTGTCGCCCCCTTTATAACCTTTAATTTCCTGTAATTCAATAAATTTAAATTCTCCATTATCAACAGTAGCACCAATCACTTCATACATGTCGTACGGCTT
>DAIOWV010000014.1:1317-27111 GCA_036758285.1 Taishania sp.
CATTATCAACAGTTCTAAACCATTTATTAAAATCCACAAAAGGTATTACTGTTTGAGAATGAGATACTTCTGTTGATAGGAGAAGAAAGAGTATTGCAAATAAATTTTTCATATTCCAAATATAACCAAAAAATGAGCCAAAAAAAGAGAGAAAAGTTATAAATTAGTTATTAATTAACAGGTTAATAAAAAATAACAATCAATTCGTTAAGGGGGGCATCTTGGTAATATGGTATTCATTTTTACCATTTTCATTTTCAATGATTAATCGAAGATTGTCGGCTTCTTTTATTCGAACCATTTTAATTATTTTACAGTACTCCTCTAAAGAAGTGTTGGATACGTCTAATTCGTTTACATTGAGAACGGTATCTCCAACTCGAATTCCAGCTGTTTGGGCCGAACTTCCTTCTGTAATAGAGGATACAATCATTTTATCGCCTGTTTTATACAAAGATATTCCGAATGATTCAGCAAAAGAATTGTTGAAGTTTGATTGTGGAGTTAGTGAAATAAGGTTGTTGTTCCAATCTATTGTCACCAAGTAATTTTTTAAGAATGACATTCCCAGCAATGAATTTTTACCTTTTTTAAAATCAACTATTTGGTTATCTAAAGTCAAATCGCCAATGGATATTTTCTTTAATAAAACCTGTTTGCTTGTGTCATTGCTTGAAATTCCAAATATTCCAACAGAATTTGCACCAAATGATGTGCGTTCATTGATAATTTCATTGTTTGATTTTAATTCTTTCAAATGATCATATTCGGTACTGATAAATCCAACGGAACCCGTATCAACTTTTAATCGTTTAATGGTTGTTGAACCAATAGTTAGATGAACGATTGGGGTTCCAGTTAAGTCAGATGTAAAAGGAATCGAAAAGCTATTGGGAGGGATAATAAGGTCTTTTTTTTCTGGAATAATTCGGATGATATTATTTTGATAATCAATTTGCCAATAGGCATTTTTCATGAGGTTGGCCCCAATTAAACCGTCGATATTTAAACAAGCTATTGCTTCTACTTGTTGTAAATCAGCTATACCGGCTGTCGTGTTTGTAAAATTAGCACCATTAATATTGATTTTTTTCAAATTCACATAATCTAAAACTGAAGAATTTCCTTGAGAATCATTCGTTTTTATTTTACGAACTTTCATGAATTCAATTTTTTCAGCTAATTCTTTTGAAAGGATGTTTGGTGCTCCAGTGTCTAACAAAAAACGATAGGTATTGCCCTCAATTTCTGCAGGAATAATTATCAAACCATTTTCAACAGTAAATGTTACTTCAACAACTTCGGAAGTATTGCTTAGGTGTCCTTCTTTAAATAGCCCAACAAGTTGTCTTTGGCATGAGTTCAAAAACAACAAGCAACTAATTGATAAAAAATTAAACCAAAACTTCATAAAACTAAGTTAATAAAATATTTGACTGATTTATTTAATTGTATTTTTTTAAGAATTAAAAATGATTATTATTTAATCTTTTTATTGACGTGTATTTAATTATTTGTTATTTTTACAAAAACATTGATTACTATGAGTATAGGGAATAATTTAAAACTTCTTCGTAAGCGAAAGAAAATTTCGCAAGAGGAAATATCGACAGCTCTTGGTTTTACACGTTCAACTTATAGTGGTTATGAAAATGGCGTTGCACAACCAAACATTGATAATTTAATTGCATTGTCTGAATTTCATTCAATTCCAATTGATGAATTTGTTAAAAAGGATTTTGAAACATTTTCAGAAGCAGAATGGCAGCGTATCGATCAGGGATTGTATACAGATGTGAAAGGTTTGAAATTGAGAGTACTTACGACTATTATAAATCAAGAAAATGATGAATTAATCGAATTGGTTCCAATGAAAGCTTCTGCTGGATATACTTCTGGGTATGCTGATCCTGATTATTTGAAGGTATTGCCGACATTTACACTACCTTTTTTGTCAAAGGATAAAAAGTATAGATCTTTTCCAATCAAAGGCGATTCAATGCCTCCAGTTGTTGAGGGGTCTTTTGTAGTAGGTGAATTTGTTCAAAATTGGTTAACGCTTCGTAATGGTACACCTTGTATTGTTGTAACTAAAGATGAAGGAATTGTTTTTAAAGTGATTCAAAATTGTTTAGAAACAGAGCAGTCTTTTCAGCTTTGTTCAACCAACACGTTTTATCAGCCATATTTAGTGCACGTTAATGATATATTGGAGATTTGGCGTTTTGTAAATTATATTTCACCGGAATTGCCAGATGTTCAAGTAGATAATGAAGGAGTTTCTAGATCAATTATGGGGTTGCAGCAAGAGATAAATGAGTTGAAAAATTTACTCATAAAAAAATCGTAGTCTCTTAAATGAAAAAGACTACGATTTGAAGTATTAATTTGTTTGAAATTTATTTTATCTACCTCCTCCAGTTGCTCGTTGATTACCTGGAGTGCTTCTGTTTGATGATCCAGAAGCAGGCGAAGATGTTCGTTGATTACTTCCACTACCAGAAGATTGGGTACTACTAGGAGAAGTGGATCTGCTAGGGGTCGTTGTTGTACTTGTCGAAGATCTATTGTTTGATTTGTTATTTTCACTACTAGAAGGAGTTGTATTTCCAGTACTACTTTGTTTATTTTCAACAGGTTTTCTCTCTACGTTTTCGCTTTTTGTTGCAGGTGTAACTACTTTACGATCTCTTGATTCAATTGGAGTACGTGTTCCACCATTAGTGTTAATGTTTTGATCAACAGGTTTTTCTTTTATTTCTACTTCATTTCTATTCACATCAGGTTTCCTGTTTCCTGATCCTTCATTAGGAGTAGCAATTCGTTCATTTGTAGAATTTTGAATTTCCGAATTATTAGTTCTGTTTTCTCTTGTTCCTGTATTTGTCGATGGATTTGTCGGATTTGAACTTCTTGGATTTGTTGTTGTTCCATCAGTTCTATTTGTTGTTCTTGAATCATTTCCTTCCGTTTCAATAGGCGTTCTAGTACCATTTCCTTCAGTAGTTGGTCTACGTTCAAAAACATCTGTTCTGTTTACGTTGGGAGTTCTGTTTGAAATTGTAGTTAATTCCCTTCCATTTGTTCTATTGGGTACAGTCGGTCTAGGAGATGGTTGAATGTTTGCATGTGCAAAATCCATTACACAACCAGCCATTTCATCTGCAAAGATTCCTTGTCTTTCACATTCTCTTCTTGCTCTGTCTCTATCTGCTTGGGAAATGTCGCCAAGAGTTAAGTGCGTTCTTGGAAACGAAGGGTCGTAAAAAGACCAACTGCTTTGACCAAAATTGTACTCAAAAAGTGAATTTTGATCATTTACAAGAAATTGTCCACCGAAATCTCTTGCTAAAAATGCTAATTGTTCTCGTTCAATTGCTAATGTCGTACGATTAAAATCTCTTGAATCAAAAGGTGTAAAAATTGTTGAACTTGCTAAGTTTCCTCTGTTATTTGTCCCTGTGAAATCATCATCACTTCTACCATTTGCATTTCCCATTAAACCAATGTAATTACCATCACATTCATAAACGTAAACAGATAAATTCATAAATTTCATTCCGCCAGTAGAAGATAGTTTTGCTTCAACTTTTTCTCCTGTAGGCCAGGTAACAATGTATTGTTTTCCATTGTTTTGAATTGTTCCTCCGTTGGGTAAGTAAAATGTTTCATTTGATAAAAAGATTGTTCTGCCATTTACGCGTAGGGGAGTATTGCTTCCATTGTCAGGGGAATCGCTAGCATATATTCCCACACGATCTCCATGAACATTCATAGCAACAGCAGTATTTAAAGAAACTTTATCTGTTTGTGGTTTTTGGCGTGCTTGAACCTCAAATGTTGAATTAGGCGAACTGGATAAAACATATTCTCCTACAGTTTGAAAGGAGTAAGTTGAACCATCAAATGTGCGGATATGCGGGTCACCATAACTTCTTCCCATAATCAATTTACAATTAGATCGAGTAAGGTAATAGTTATAGTCGTTTCTACTACGTTCATTATTTGTTTGAGTGGATTCAGATGGATTACCTACAGGGATACGATTTCCAGTTGTTGTCCCAGTTGTTGTACTTTGAGTATTCCTTGGGTTTGTATCTTCTTGTTTAGATATTTCCCGAATTCTATTTTGTCTTTCTGCAGGCACTAATGAAAACATTTCAGCAGGGGTTAAATCTTCTGGAAATGTTCTATCAGGTATTGGTTGTTTGTTTGCCATTGCCTGAAAACTTTCGGCTAACCATTCTCCACGAACGGGATCCCATTCTGTAAGTTCTGCTTTAATTTTACTTCGATTGTCTAATTGAGTAAACGAAAAACAAGAAACAATCAAAAAACTACTAAGTATATGTATTTTCATAGGGTTGATTTTTAATTCAATTCCCCTAAATGAATCAAAAGCTATGCCGTAAATAGTTTTTAATTGTTATTTAACCGTTAAATTATTTAATTCCAAAATGTTTTTCAGCTTCATCAGCTATATATCCACCAATCGATAATGAGGCTGTCGCTGCTGGTGATGGCGCATTTAATACATGAATTGAATTCCCATGATATTCGATTCTAAAGTCGTCACGTGTATCTCCATCTTTGTTTAATAGCAAAGCTCTGACTCCAGAACGACCTGGTTTTAAATCTTCCATTGTTAAAGTTGGAATCATTCGTTGCAATGTTTTTAAGAATAGTTTTTTGGAAAATGCTCGTCGGTATTCGTTAATTCCAAAACTCATATTGTTGAAGAATAATTTCCATGTTCCACCATATCCCAATGCGTCAGCAGTGTCTTTTAATGAAAAATCTGTTTTACCATATCCCTCTCTTTTGAAAGTGAATACTGCATTTGGTCCGCATTCAGTTTCTCCATCAGTCATTCGTGTGAAATGAACACCTAAAAATGGGAAATCGGGATTTGGTACAGGATATATAAGGTTCTTTACTTTGTGTTTAGCTTGTTCGGTTAATTCATAATAATCACCTCTGAAGCCTACCACTTGCTCTTTTAGTTTAACTCCATCTTTACGAGCAAGTCTATCTGCTTGAAGTCCTGCACAAAAAATTAAATGTTTTGCCTCAAATTCACCTTTGTTTGTCTTGATGGTTGAAGTTTCTCCATTTTTTTCAATTCCAATAACTTCATGTCCCATTTTCAGTTGACTATTTGCATTTTGTGCAAGTGCAACTTCTACCATTTTTTCTGTTGCACCTCTAAAATCGATAATTCCAGTACATGGTACCCAAATCCCTCCAATTGACTCGACATAAGGTTCGATTTCTTTAACTTGTGCTGCAGAAATTTTTTCAATACCTTCAATTTTATTTTCCAGACCAATATTGAAGATTTTATCCATGTGAGGTAATTCTTTTTCGTCTGTTGCGACAACAACCTTTCCACAAACATCATGATTGATGCCATATTCTTTTGCAAAAGCAACCAATTCATGTCTTCCTTGATAACAGTTTTTAGCTTTAAGAGAACCTGGTTTATAGTACAATCCAGAATGTATAACCCCGGAATTATGTCCTGTTTGATGATCTGCTAATTTTTGTTCTTTTTCAAGTAAAATTATGTTTAAATGTGGGTGGCGTTTTTGTAATTTATACAAAGTTGCTGCTCCAACAATTCCTCCACCAATAATTGCAATATCAAAAGTCATTCTAGTAAAATTTGAATGCAAATATAATGATAAGTTGCTTGAAGGTGATTTTTTTAGTATGTAGTTTTAGTGATGATACTATAGAATACCACGACTAGTAATGATAAGTAAATTTTACATATC
The DNA here is from genome assembly GCA_036758285.1 of Taishania sp. Taxonomy (GTDB): domain Bacteria; phylum Bacteroidota; class Bacteroidia; order Flavobacteriales_D; family Crocinitomicaceae; genus Taishania. The sequence continues at coordinate 7,095 of DAIOWV010000014.1, forward strand.
TTTGTGTAACCATCGATTTGCACTTTTTCACAATCATTTTTAATAAATAAATGAGTTATTTAGAAGGATTAAACCCTAGTCAGCGTGATGCTGTAGAAAATATATATGGACCAACAATGGTTATTGCTGGAGCTGGTTCTGGTAAAACACGTGTTTTAACGTTCAGAATTGCCCACATGATGGAGCAAGGAATTGATCCATTCAATATTTTAGCACTAACATTTACCAATAAAGCTGCAAAAGAAATGCAGGAACGTATTGCAAAAGTTAGTACTTCTGGAGCAATGGGCTATTACGGAGCAAGTGAGGCGAAGCATTTAACAATGGGAACTTTTCACTCTGTTTTTTCAAGGATTTTAAGGTTTAATGCCGAGCGAATTGGTTATCCCATAAATTTTACGATTTATGATACACAAGATTCGAAGAGCTTGTTAAAAGACATCATCAAAGAATTAAAATTAGATGATAAAACATATAAACCTAGTTCAGTATTAGGGAGAATCTCAACTGCTAAAAACAATCTTATTTCTGCAGATGAGTATTTGCTAAATGATGAAGTAATGACGGAAGATAGAATGTCTAAACGCCCTGAGATGGGACGTATATACAAAGCTTATTCAGTTCGTTGTTTTAAATCAGGTGCAATGGATTTTGATGATTTATTGTATCAGACATACATACTCCTGAGGGATTTTCCTGATGTTTTAGGTTACTATCAGCAAAAGTTTAAATATATACTTGTTGATGAGTACCAGGATACGAATTATGCTCAATACATGATTGTGAAAATGCTGGCAGCAGCTTATGAAAATATTTGTGTTGTTGGGGATGATGCTCAAAGTATTTATTCATTTCGAGGAGCGAATATTCAGAATATATTAAACTTCAAAAAGGATTATCCTGATTTTAAATTGTTTAAATTAGAGCAAAACTATCGAAGTACTAAAAACATAGTTGAGGCTGCAAATAGCGTCATTGCGCGAAATCTTGATCAAATTAAGAAAGATGTTTGGACAGATAACGATCAAGGTAATTTATTGAATGTTGTAAGAACGTTAACAGATAATGAGGAAGGTAAATTGGTTGCAAATCGTTTGTTTGATTTAAAAAATCAAGAAGGATGTACCTTTAATGATTTTGCAGTATTGTACCGAACAAACAGGCAATCCAGATCGTTTGAGGAAGCGTTTCGTAAAATGAATATTCCATATAAAATTTATGGAGGATTATCTTTTTATCAGAGAAAAGAAATTAAAGATTTATTGGCCTATTTTCGTTTAACAACCAACCACAGAGATGAGGAAGCATTCAAACGAGTGATTAATTATCCTAAAAGAGGAATTGGAAAAACAACGATCGAAAATATTACGATTGCATCAACGAATTATGGTTTACCAATTTGGGATGTAATTTCAAATATGGATCAATATCCTGTTCCAATGAATTCTGGTACTAGACATAAGATTGAAGAATTTGCAACAATGGTCAAAAGCTTTGCTGCGCAATTGGAAAAATTAAATGCATATGATTTAGGGCAACACATCGCAAAATCAAGTGGAATCTTAAAAGATTTGTATGCAGAAAAAGAAAAGGGGCCTGAAGAAGTAGAACGTTATCAAAATATTGAAGAATTACTGGCAGGTTTAAAAGAATTTACTGTTTCTAAAGGAGAAGAGGAACGTGCTACTTTAGATGAATTTATGATTGATGTCGCTTTATTAACTGATGCAGATGAAGATAAAGGTGAGGATAAAAATCATGTTACAATGATGACAATTCACTCAAGTAAAGGGTTGGAGTTCACTCATGTGTTTTTGGTTGGACTCGAAGAAAATCTTTTTCCTTCACAAATGGCATTGCAATCTCGCACTGAAACAGAAGAAGAGAGACGATTGTTTTATGTTGCAGTAACAAGAGCAATGAAAACGTGTACACTTACATATGCATCATCTCGTTTTCAATGGGGAACGTTGACTAGTTCGGAGCCAAGTAGGTTTATAGATGAAATCAATCCGAAATTTTTACATTTTGAAACTCCGCCAAGAGGTTTAGGACGTTCTTTAAATTCTGGAAGGCCACTAGGAGTTGGATTTGGTGGAACTACAGGAGGATTGAATAAGAATCTGGACAGTGTTTCGCAACGTCCAGCAGCTTCAGTTCAGAATTTAAAACCTATTTCTCAGGCAAATACAGGTAAAACTGATTTGTTGGAACTCAAAGTTGGGTATAATGTTATGCATGACCGTTTTGGAAAAGGAAAAATCACTAAAATTGAAGGTCAAGGTGCTGATAAAAAAGCGACCATCTTTTTTCCACATCATGGGGCTAAAAATATTCTTTTAAGATTTGCCAATTTAGTTGTTGTAGATTAGTAGTTGAACTGATATTTACATAAATCATTTATTTACAATTGCATCAAGAATGAATTTCTCGCCTTTAGTATCGATTATTCTTCCAATGAAAAATGCTGAAAAGTGGGTTTATCAAACAATTGATAGTATTCAAAAGCAAACAATTTTAGATTGGGAGTTGATTGTTATTGACGATCATTCAACAGATTCATCTTATGAACTTGTCTCCAAAATCAAACAGCTTGATAGTCGTGTTAATTTATTGAAGAATAGTGGTTTTGGTATTATTCCTGCATTACAACGTGGCTTGAATGAGGCAAAAGGGCTCTTTCTTACACGAATTGATGCAGATGATTTAATGCCTAGCAATCGGTTAAAGGCGATGGTGGATTTTTTGGATTCTCAACCAAATAAAACGATTGTAACGGGTAACGTGAATTATTTTTCTGAAATACCTATTTCTGAAGGTTACCTTAAATATGAAAAATGGTTAAATGATCGTGTACAATTTAACGATTTTTACAAGCACATCTATAGAGAATGCATAGTTGCTTCTCCAAATTGGATGGGGAGGGTGGAAGATTTCAAAAAGTATCAATTATTTGATAAATTAAGATACCCAGAAGATTATGATTTGTGTTTTCATTGGCAAGAAAATAATTTTTTGATAAAAGGAATTGATGAAGTCACATTGCTTTGGAGAGAACATCCTGAGCGAACATCACGAAATTCGGGAAACTATCAGCAACCTGCTTTTTTTAAGATGAAATTAGAATGGTTTTTGAAAAATCACACTACTGATTCTTCTATTGGAATTATTGGATTTGGTAGTAAAGGAAAGATTTGCGCTACTTATTTTCACGAATCAAAACAAGCATTTTCTTTGTATGATTTGGAATTTAAACGTTTTCAATCACCATTTTTAAATAAAAAGATTTTGGATCCAAATCTTATTGATGATGAACTAGTTTTGATTGCACGTTTTCCAGAGAATACAACAGCGATACAGAATTTTGTAGAATCAAAAGGCTATGAAATTGGAATCAATGCTTTTTGGGTTTGATTTAGAGGGGGGGGGAATTTGAAAATATGTTGTTTAAATTTTATTATCAGTAAAAAACTGAAATCTATTAGTTTACTGCAATGCTTTCTTTTACTAATACTTCACATTTCATGATACCATCTCTGTCTATTTCTGTTAGGCGTATAGTCTGAAAAGTATTGGTCATTGAAGAGTCAAAAGGTAATTTTACTTTCACATAATTTTCAGTAAAGCCAAACATTATTCCCATGTCTTCTTCTTGTTCAAAAAGCACAGTTCTTATTGTACCGACATTCTCTTCGTAAAACTTACGTTTTTTCTTGTCAGATAAGATATGTAATTGATTACTTCTTTCGCGACGAACATTCATCGGTACAGGATCGCCAAGTTTTATTGCTGTTGTATTTGCTCGTTCAGAATAAGTAAATACATGTAAGTAAGAAATGTCTAAATCTTTCAAAAAGTTCATTGTATCATTGAAGTCTTCATCCGTTTCACCAGGGAAACCAACGATAACATCAACACCGATACAGCAATCAGGTCTTAGTTCTTTAATGTATGCTACTCGTTCAGCATATAATTCTCGTAAATATTTACGACGCATTTTTTGCAACAACTTATTCGAACCAGATTGCAGAGGAATGTGGAAATGTGGAACAAAATGTTGAGATTCTTCCAATGAAAAATGAATAATTTCATTGGTCAAAAGATTGGGTTCAATAGAAGAAATACGATAACGGTCAATACCATCAATTTTGTCTAATTCTTTGATTAATCCAAAGAAATTTTCTTCTTTTCCTTGTCCAAAATCTCCAATATTTACACCTGTGATAACAACCTCTTTTATGTCTGTAGTTGCAATTTTTTTTGCTTCTACCACCGTTTTTTCTATTGAGGCGTTTCTACTTGCTCCTCGTGCTAGAGGTATTGTACAAAAAGTACAGAAATAGTCACATCCATCTTGTACTTTTAAAAAGGATCTTGTTCGATCACCGATTGAAAATGCAGGAATGAATTCTTTTGCTTTTTTAATATTGTCGAATGCAATTTTAGCCTGTTCTTTCTTTACAGTATTTTCGTCAATATAATCTAAGATATTAAACTTTTCATTTGCTCCTAAAACTAAATCAACTCCTGGTATTTGGCTAATTTCTTGAGGTTTTAATTGAGCAAAACAGCCAATTATTGCAACAAATGCATCAGGATTTATTTTTAGGGCTCTTTTAACAAGTTGCTTACATTTTTTATCTGCATTTTCAGTTACAGAGCAAGTATTGATGATGTAAACATCTGGAGTTTCTTCGAAATTCACTTTAGCAAAACCTGCATCTTCGAAAAGACGAGAAATAGTAGATGTTTCTGAAAAATTCAGTTTACATCCCAATGTATAGGAAGCAACTTTTTTATATTGAATCATGATTGAAAGTGCAAATTTAAACAGATTTCCCGGAGTAAAAATTTTTTAACTGTTTTTTAGCTGAAAAGGATCTCAAAAAATAAAAATATTGAATGACATTACTTATCTACCGCAATATAAGGAAGGAAGATTTTAAATGTAGTTCCTTTTCCAATATTACTTTTGATGTCAATACTTCCTTGGTGTGCTTCAACTATTAATTTTACATAGTAAAGTCCTAGTCCAAAGCCTTTTACGTTGTGTAGGTTTCCCGTTGATACTCGGTAAAATTTATCAAATATGAGTTTTATATCTTCTTTCTTAATTCCAATTCCATTGTCAGCAATTTCAAAATACAACCCTTTTTTATCATTCCAAGTACTCAAATTAATTGAAGGGCTTCCTTCACAATATTTTACAGCATTGTCTAATAAGTTGTAAATTACATTTCCAATATGTACTGGGTCTGCTTGGATGATGAATTTTTCTGCATTTAAATCCATTTTTATAACACCACCATGTGTCATTTTATTAAATTCAAATGTATCTTTTGCTTCTTCTAAAAGTTCATGAAAGTCCAATTCTTCAATTTTCAATGCAACTTTTTCTTTGTCTAATTTTGCAATATTTAAAACGCGTTCAACTTGTTTTTGCAATCGTTTATTCTCTTTGAAGATGACACCAGCATATCGTTGAACGTCTTCAGTATCATTTATGGTTCCTTTCATTAACATTTCACTAGACAAGCCAATTGTAGCAATTGGAGTTTTTAACTCATGTGTCATGTTATTGATGAAATCATTTTTGATGTCTGATAATCGTTTTTGTTTAAGAATTGTACTAATTGAATAACCAAAAAACAAAAGCGGAAAAGCTCCAATAATCACTAAATACCACCAGGAAGAAAATCCAATTTTTTCAATTTTTGATGGATCTTCAGAAACGGTTGGAAAATAAACAGTGAAGTAATGTCCATCTCTTTTTTCCCACTTTAAATTTTGAGATGTAACTCCAACATTAGAATTTGAAGTTGGGTTGTATAATGAATCTTCTGAAAAGGTTATTAAGTTTCCAAAAACGATTGAATCAGTAAAACAGTCATAAATTCCATATTGGAAATTTTTGTTCAAGCTTTGCGAATAGAATTCCCTTTTTAGAAGTGTTTCAAGATAAAAAGGGTGTAATTCTTCATTGATATCAACTGAGTAATAGTTTGCACTGACTTGTTGTACAGCACCATAAAGGTCTGAACTGTCTGAAATATCAGTAGCAATTTGCTCAAGTGTATTTCTTAAAGCTATGTGTACCTGTTCGGAAAATTGAATTAGATTTAAACTATCTTTTTTTTCTTGAATTTCAATATTCGTTTCTTGAACGGATACAGATTTTTTAACCCAGATCAATTGAGTAACCAAGATACTCACTAATGAGAATACCCCTAAAATGATTGTGATTCTAATTGTTCTTAGGTTCATTTTTTTACTTTTTCAAAATAATACCATCTGCTAAAAAGCCAAAGCTATATTCTGGTTGTGTAATTGCATCAATTTCCTCTTTTGATTTACCTTCTGTGTAAGCAGTGTGTTTTAATTGTTCAACTGTGATTGAATCCCAAGTTGCAACTCCATGAATGTAAGCTCCAGTTCCTAATTTTGTATCAATCGGAATTGTAAAGTGATCTTTGAAGCGAACCATGAAGTAATCTCCATTTCCTTTGTCAACACCAACCCAACAACCTGCTTTTGCACATATTTCTGAAATATTACCTTCAATTGTATATTCTCCAGAACTTTCTTGTTGTTCAAAATCGCTGAAGAATTCAGGTATACTCACTGCCTTTTTAATATCAACAGCTACAGGTCCGTAAGCTTCTCCTAATTCGATTTTTTCTTCCGTTTTTTCAGGCGTTTGATTGCAAGAAAATAATAAACCAATAATGGCAACTGATAATATGATGCTTTTCATAGATTGAAATTTGTTTTTGTTATGCAAAATTACTAGATAAAATGATTTTTTACAATTAATTATTTCTTAATAAAGTTGAGGTTTAAGCCTTTGTTAATTCTAAGATGATTTCACCTTTGTTTAAACCTAAATATTCATCTGCTTCAAATTGAAGGGTATTCACTTTAAAACCAGTTTGTACAAGTCGTTGTTTTAATCCCTCAACTGAATAGATTCGAACGTGATCATCCTGACCAAAATGTTTTAGTCGTTCTTCTGGGGAAGTAATACTAAAATCTTCATAAATGTCACCATCTTTGAAAGGTGTTTGTACTAATATTTTACCTGTTGCTGTTACTACTCGAAATAATTCTTTCATTGCATCAGCATCTTTTTCTACATGCTCTAGAATGTGATAACAAATAATGAAGTCAAAATAATTATCTTCAATTGGAATTTTTGTTATATCGTACTGGTATTCAGCTATGAAATTAGTTGATAAGTCCGAAGGGAAATAGTTGATTTTATGTTCGGATTTAAATTTTCTATAAAGTGATCTTGAAGGAGAGAAATCGAGTAAACGGAATGCTTCTTTATTGGGTTTTTGTTTTTCAAATTCCATAAATAATCTTCTGTCTCTTGGCATGCTACCGCAATTGGGACAAAGTTTTTCCCCACGTTGATTTAATACAAATTTTCTATTTTTCTTTTCACAAATGTTGCATTCATGTTTGTTTCCTTTGTAAAACAGGTACATTACTTTTCTAATAGCAGGCTCATTTTTAATCAAAACGTCCTTAGGAATAATACGGGATAAAAGTTGCTTAATTTGATTATACATATGGTATCAAAGATATAAAATTTAGTGATTTAGCTACGTTTTGCTAGTTGTTCTTCAGGGAAATTTACTAAGAAAACTTTCGATTTTGCTCTTGTTATAGCAGTATACAACCAACGATTGTATTCATCTTTATCTAAATCTTCAGGTAGATACCCAACGTCAATAAAGACTTGTTCCCATTGTCCTCCTTGTGATTTGTGGCAAGTGATTGCATAGGCATACTTGACTTGTAAAGCGTTAAAATAAGGATTGGCTAAAATTAATTCGTAACGTTTTTTCTTGTTTAGTTCATATGAATAGTCTTTCTCTACTTCAAAAAATAATTCTTTTAATCGATTTCTAGAAAGTGAAGCTCCTTCAGCATTAAGAGATTCAATGTGTACAATTACATCTTGTTCTCCAAGGTGTTCATAATCCGGGAAGATGACTGATAGTTGAGCAAATTCAAAACCGTACATGAATTCAAGTTTTCTGACTCTCTTTACAATCATTGTTTCTCCATTGGCAACAAATCCCATTTCAGGTTCTTCTTTCAACCAATGATAGTTATTTTTGACGACCATTAATGAATCACCATTACACAATTGCTCTTCGTACCAAAATACTCGTGCTCTTATCTGTTTGTTATATTCGTTACATCTTTTATTCGATCGAGTGATGACGATGGTGTCTTCAGTTCCATAATTGGAGAATGAATTTTCTAAATAATCTTGTAGTTCAACACCATTAATTAAAGTAATATCACCATTTTTTTTGGAAGCAATTTTGGGAAATTTATTTTTTAATTTTCTAAGCTTGGTGGCATTTGAAAGAATATCAGAATCCTCTTGTTGTCTCAAAACTTCATTTAATTTACTAGCGTATAAAATAAGTCGAGGATAGTTGTTTTCTAGGTATTCTTTGTTTAATGCTGGAGAAAATGTTGTGCCAACAGGAGGTAGCTGACCGACGTCACCCAATAAAATAAGCTTGCAATTTACACCACTGAAAACGTATTCTAATAAATCTTCCAATAAATTTCGTTGATTAACATTGCCATCCACAACCGTATAATCTCCAATCATAGATGCTTCATCTACAATAAAAATCGTGTTTTTTTGTAAATTTGGAGCTAATTGAATGGTACTAAAATCATCTGTTTTGTTCTTTCTTCGATAGATTAATTTATGTATTGTAAAAGCTCTTCGATTACTTTTTGAACTCAATACTTTTGCGGCTTTTCCTGTTGGTGCAAGCAATGTTGTAGAAAGTTTGTAGTGTGCTAAAGTTCGAATGAAAGCCCCAAGAAGACTGGTTTTTCCAGTTCCGGCATATCCACTGAGTAGAAAAGTTCCAAAAGGAGTTTTATCTTTTAAAAATCGTTCCAATAAATCAACAGTTTTGGATTGATCCCGTGTGAAATCAAATCCAAATTGTTGATGTATTTGTTGTTTAAAAGGGGAGAGGCTCATTTAAGACTTTCCAATAAGGAAGATGGCTGGTTTTTTACTTAAGTCGTATGCTTTTGTTCTCCAATTTTCTACATTCATCGTCCAAACAGATTCATCTGGTAAAGTGATATTTGAAGCAATCGATAAAAGAGTTGTATCTGCCAATTCATTTAATAAATCATCCAACACATTCATGTTTCTGAATGGGGTATCCATAAAAATGTGTGTATGACCATTGCGACGTGTGTCAGCTTCGAAATCTTTAATTTTTTTGATTCTATCTTTTCTTTCTTTTGGCAAATACCCATGAAAAGTGAATTCTTGTCCTGAAAACCCACTTCCCATTAAAGCAAGTAAAATGGATGATGGACCAACTAACGGTGCTACGCGAATACCAGACTCATGAGCTAATGCAACAATATCAGCTCCTGGATCTGCAACACCTGGGCAACCTGCTTCTGAAATCACACCGATTGAATGCCCTTCATTTGCTGGTTTTAAAAATTTGCTTAAATCTTTTAGTTCTGTTCGTTTATTTAGCTCAAAAAAGACAGAATCGTCAATTGGAAAATTACGATCTATTCTTCTAAGATATCTTCTAGCACTTTTAATATCTTCCACAATAAAATGACGAAGGTTTGCAATTAATTGTTGAACACTTTCTGGAATTACATCATTTATTTGCTCTCCTCCCAAAGTTGTAGGAATCATGTATAGTTTACCTGCCATTTTTTATATTGTTTATAATTACATCTGTTGCTTTGTCAAGCATATTAAATACGTCTATGAATCCTTGTTCTCCTCCATAATATGGGTCAGGAACAGCCCTGTTTTCAGAAGGATACAATTCATTTAAAATCAATTTCACTTTAGATTTGTCATTTTCATTTCTGCTTAATGAATTAACATTGTTGAAATTACTGCTATCCATCACATAAATTTTGTCAAATTCATCAAAATCTCCTACAATAAATTGACGTGCTTTAAGGTCATCGATTGGAAATCCAAACTTTTTTGCTGTTGCTCTCATTCTATGGTCGGGAGCTTCTCCTACGTGATGATTTGATGTTCCTGCAGAATCTACAATTACATCTAATTTTTCATTTTCAACTTTCTTTCTTAGAAGACCATCCGCCATTGGTGAGCGACAGATATTTCCTAAACAAACCATTAAAATTTTCATAGGAACAAAATTAGACATAAAAAAATAAATACCTTTATATAAAGCAAAATAGTAATTATGTTTCCTTCACACGGACAAATATATCAATACAATGGAACTGAACTGAAGAAAGAAAAGTTCTCAACGCAATCATTTATTAATGAATTCAATTTTAAAGAACTACCTAAAGATCAGATAACTTGGGTTAATTTTTATATAATGGAAGATCTTGCAACAATTGAGTCTTTTTGTAAGAAAGAAAAATATGATGCGTTGGTGTTTCAAAACATTAAGGAAAAAGACAATCGTCCACAATTTGAAGATTATGGCGAATATTTGTTTTTTAGTATTAGAGCTGCGGTTCCATCAACAGGAATTTTACGAATTCACCAAGAACAATTGAGTTTTATCTTGGGAGAAAATTATATTATTTCTTTCCAGTCAAAACCCTCCGATTATTTTGCATCTGTTCGTGACCGAATCGAAAATAAAAAAGGAATAATTAGAGATAAAGCAACAGATTTTCTTGTATCGTTTACTTGATGCAATTATTGATAATTATTTTGAAGTAATGGATTCTAATACTTCTGCTATTAGTGATTTAGACTCCAAAGTGACTAAATCTTCCGATCCGAAAATACTTACAAGTATTGAATTTCAAAAGCGAAAACTGATGGAATTAAGAAGGATTGTATCGCCTCTAAAGGAAATCACAATTGCACTTGAAAATTCGGAAAGTCATCTGTTCAAAAAAGAAACGAAACATTATTTTACGGATTTAAAACAAAACTGTATCAGTGTTATAGAAGAGATTGAATCAAATAAAAATGCATTAGAAGGATTGACAAACTTGTATTATGCAGTACAAGGGCAGCGAATGAATGAAATCATGAAAGTCTTGACGATTGTGAGTACGATTTTCATTCCTCTAACTTTTATTGCTGGAATTTATGGAATGAATTTTGAAAAAATGCCCGAGTTAAAAATGAAATATGGTTACTATTTCACATTAATAGGAATGCTAGTCATCACAATCGGACTCCTTTTGTATTTTAGAAAACGAGGATGGTTGAGAAGAAATAAATAAAGCTGTAGTTTTGTTATAAAACCAAAGATTTCCCAGTCATTTCGATAGGTGAAGCAATGTTCATTCTATTCAAAATTGTTGGTGCTACATCCGCTAAAATTCCATGTTTTAACTCCAAATCTTTTTCATTTGTTACTAAAATCACGGGAACTGGATTGAGAGAGTGAGCCGTGTTGGGACTTCCATCAGCATTTAATGCATAGTCAGCATTTCCATGGTCTGCAATCACTAAAAATTCATAACCATATTTCAGACCTGTTTCGATGACTTTTTTTAATGCTGAATCAACAGTTTCAACAGCTTTAACGATTGCGTCATAAACACCAGTATGTCCAACCATATCCGGATTGGCAAAGTTTAAACAGATGAAATTAGGTTGCTCTTTTTCAATTGAATCACATATTTTTTCTGTGATTTCGTTGGCACTCATTTCAGGTTGTAAATCGTACGTTGCAACTTTTGGAGAGTTCACCAATATTCTGCTTTCTTGATCAAATTCCTGCTCTCTACCTCCGTTGAAAAAGAAAGTTACATGCGGATATTTTTCTGTTTCAGCAATTCTTACTTGTGTTTTATCCATTTTTGAAAGTACCTCACCCAAAGTGTTTTTCAAGTTGTCTTTTTCAAAAACGACATGTACATTTTTAAATGTCGCATCATACATGGTAAATGAAACATAGTATAAGTCTAACTTTTTCATTTCCAGATCTGGGAAGTTCTCTTGTGTTAAAGCAATCGTAATTTCTCTTGGTCTATCAGTTCTGAAATTAAAGTTGATGACAACATCCCCTTCATCAATTGTTGAAATTGGATTTTTATTTTCGTCTGTAATAACTGAAGCTTCAATAAATTCATCCGTTATTCCATTTTCATAAGAATGTGCAATCGCATCTTTTGCATTCAAAAAAGTTGCACCAACTCCATTTACTAATAAATCATAAGCCTTTTTAACACGTTCCCATCGTTTGTCCCTATCCATGCCATAATATCTTCCAATTACAGAAGCGATTCTTCCAATAGATAATTTTAATTGTTCTTCTAATTCCGAAATAAAATTTAATCCACTTTTTGGATCACAATCACGTCCATCTGTAAAAGCATGAACAAAAACATTTTCTAATCCATTGTTTTTAGCCATTTCACAAAGTGCATAAAGGTGGTCTTGTGAACTATGAACTCCACCATTCGAAAGAAGCCCTATGAAATGTACTTTTTTATCATTTTGTTTTGCATATTGAAATGCATCTAGAAGTGTTTTGTTTTGAAAAAAATCACCTTCACGAATTGATTTATTGATACGAGTTAATTCTTGGTAAACAATTCTTCCAGCACCAATATTGAGATGACCAACTTCTGAATTTCCCATTTGCCCATCAGGTAAACCAACATTTTCACCACTAGTGATTAATGTGGCGTTAGGATATTCTTTCATTAGATAATCCACATAAGGCGTTTGAGCGTTAAAAACTGCATCTGATTTAGATTTGTCACCAATACCCCAGCCGTCTAAAATAATTAATCCAAAGTGATTCTTCATAGTGCAAATGTAATACGAAATTCAATCAAAATATTTAGTTGTTTAAGCTTAATTCAAATATTGCTCCTTTTGGTTGATTATCGTAGTATTTTATTTGACCTTTGTGTAGTTGAGTTAGTTCTTTAGCTATAAATAAACCAAGTCCGGAACCTTTTTGTGTTCGAGTTTCTTCATTACCGATTCTGAAAAATTTCTTAAAGATATCTTTTTGATGAGGTAAAGGTATACCAGAACCATTATCTTTTATTTGAACAATTAGTTTATCTGTTTTTGAAAGTGAAATCGTAATTGGTCCTTCGTTACTTGCATATTTAATTGCGTTTTCTATTAAATTATTAATTACAGTTTCAAAAATAAATGGGTCAATTTGAGAGGTGATTCCATTTTGAATTTCATTTTTAAATGCAATAGATGTGTATTGTTTGGCATATCGATCAAATATACTTGTTAAAAAAGCTGAAATATTGATTTCTTCTTTGTGTAAAACAAGCCTTTTCCCCTCTAATCTTGTAGCATTAAGAATGTTGTCAATTAATCGTTCTAATTGTTGGTTTTGTTGAAGGGTTTTTAGAATGATTTCTTCTTGTTTTTCTTCACTTATCGTTCTTTTTTGAAGTGTTTGGAGATATAATTTTGTACTTGCAATTGGTGTTTTTAGCTCGTGAGTTATGGACAGAAGAAAATTGTTTTGATTTCTCGAAAAATCTAACTCCTTTTTTATATTTTTTCTAATTTTTATAATTCCAAAAATTAAAATAGCCAAAAAAACGGTTCCTTCACCGATGATCATGATCATTCTTCTGTTGCCTTTAGGAGTATCTCCAATTAGATGGTCCGTTAATTCAAGAATGTGATAACCCCACCAGATAAACTGAATGATGACATAGGCACTCAGGAAATAAAAGAATATTGATAGATTTTTTTTCATGGTCTAATACAAAACAGTAAAATTAGTTTTTTCTTTAAAATGCGTAGAAATTTTACAAATGTATTGTTTCTAAAATAATTGTACTTCAATGAAAAATAAGTGATTAAAATAAGAGGTAATTGTTTTTTCTGAAAAAAATAAATATATTTGACAGACTAACTAAAGTCACATGATTTAGATGTGATGACAAAGCTAATATTAACTGTAACCTTATGAATACTTTTACTTTAAATCTAAAATCCATTCGTAATAATATATTACATCTGTTGATGTTAGTTCCTTTTATTACATTTTCTCAATCAGATACAATGTACTGGATAGGAGGGGCAGGAAATTGGAGTGATTTATCACATTGGTCTTACTCTTCTGGAGTGCCAAGTATACCATTACCTTCTGCAATTCCAACTACTAATACTAATGTTGTTTTTGACCATAATTCTGGATTGTCTGGAACTGGGGCAGCGAGTACTAGAACAGTGACGGTTTCAACTGAATACATAATAAAATCATTAACATTCGCCTCAACATTAGTAAATACAGGGACTAATACTATTATAATCAATCGAGGGACTAATCACATGCGAGTTACAGGTGATGTGAATATGCATGTAGGTGTAACTATTTCTTCTGCGAGTGATAGCTATTTGCTGGTTATGCAACCAGCTATGGGAGAAACATCGACATTAACTTTAAATGGGCATGCCTTTAATGTACATTTTCATAAAGAAGGAGCTGGTGTTACTAATGTTGTAGGGACCATAACATCAGGAGGAAGGTTTAATATTGCTAAAGGGGTACTTAATTATAGTGCTACTACTTTTAGAGCAGGGAATATGACATTTTCCAATGACGGTGTAGGTAATTTTAATAATGTTATAACTTTTCATACTACAGGTGCCTGTACCTTAAATAATACATCTGTATTCAATTTACCAGACGCAACTTATTTTGGATGGACAGTGACTGCTAATGGAGCCCTGATAACTAATCATTCGGCTTTGGTAAATATGCCATTGGTAGAAAACATATTAATGAATTATATGACATTGAATTCTACAGCCCCTTTGGATTTGTTATCATTGCAGACACTAACTTTGGGGGGGAATATGAATGCTGGAAGTGTTGGTGCAATACTTAATCTTTCTATAAATGGAGGGCTTATAGCTAACATTAATAGCTGGGAATATCAGGGAGATATGTCTGCTGGAAATACGGAGTTTATTGTTCGTAATGGAATGTTTAGAGTAAAGAACAATACAAATGTTTATAAAGTTACTATAAAAAATCCCACAACAGCGAGTAATATTTATGGTGTAGGGACCATTGATGAATTGATATTTGAAAATGTTGGAGCTACTTTCCATAATAATAAGAGTATTGGAATTTTCACTCCAGCAGCTTCAAATGGTTATACAATAAACAACGGTATGACCATTACAATTACAGGTACTGTTACAGCTACGACACCTGATTGTGTTGGATATTGGTCACTAGTGGGGGGAGGGATTGGACAATCTGCAAATTTTAATAACAATACAGGAGCTACATTAGAGTTGAAAAATGTTACTCTTGCTCGCATTAATGCAAATAATACATCTAATTTAACAGAAGTTATAGGTGTAGATGCAGAAGTAAATACTGGAAATATTATTTTCGTTGAGCCTGTTGCTAAAAATATTTATTGGGTTGGTACTTCTGGGAATCACATTTGGAATGATGCTTCAAACTGGTCAGCTACATCTGGAGGAGTAGGAGGATATTGCGTTCCAACTCGTTATGATAATGTTTATTTTGATAATGGGTCTATTGTTACGGCTCCCATCACTTCTGCTACAGCACAATTTCATGATATCTTTATACAAGATGACGCTCCTGTAAATATACGTTTTACAGGTGGTAATATGGGATGCTTTGGCTCTTGGTATATGCGTTCTGGAGTTTCATTCTTAAGTAGTAGCGTTGCTGTGGTTTTCTATGCGACAGATTTAACTGAAACAATTACGTCAAATGGATCTGCCTTTTGGAGAGTACATTTTAGAGGGGTAGGTGGATGGATTCTACAGGATGATTTTAAATCAAACGAACATGTTTATTTTCAAGGAGGTACTTTAAATACAAATAGTCAGAGTGTGTATATCACCAGTAATTTTTATGGACAAGAAGCTACCCTATACCCAACGGTAGGACAAGGAGGTTATCGTTCATTGATTTTGGGTGCCTCTACTTTAAGTATCAATCAATTGTGGGAGTACAATCATACTTCAAATAGTTTAAATGCTGGGACATCACATATTGTTCTTAGACATGTCACACCATACCTTAGAGTAAGTGCCGGACATACGTATTATGATGTTAGTACACTTCCTGGTAATGATGTTTTTAGAATAGAAGGAGGCACTGTTACCTTTAATTGTTTGAAATCGAGTACATATTCTACCCTAATAAATCCTGTGTTCACCGCCGATTCTGTTATTTATTCTCGTACACCTACTTCTGGTATTCAAGTTTCACGATTAGTGCAAAGTGCAACCATTGGAACATTAACATTGTCACCAAATATGACTTTTCAAATGGACAATAATAGGCAACTAACAATTTTAGAGGATATTGTTAACACCACACCGAATTGTTCAGGTTTAATGACGCTTACAGCTACAAACGCATCAACAACTATTAAATTTAATTTGGTAAAATCTTCTGGAAGCATACATATTAATAATGTTGATATGAGAGGGGTGTATGCTCAGGGAGGTGCTACATTTTCAGCAGATGGAATAGATTTAATTAATAATTCGGGATGGACTTTTGTTTCACCAACTCCTAAAGAGCTCTATTGGGTAGGTTTTGTTGATAATAACTGGAATAATGGAGATAATTGGACCACTAATACTGATGGGACTCCTTCAGGTGGTTGTGTTCCAACAAGGTATGATAATGTTAATTTCAATAGTTACTCAACTATGAATTTGCCAATTAATATTCTAAATCAAGCAGCTGTTTTTAATAATTTAGTTGCTCATTCTGGTACACCATCAAATATTATAATTACTTATGGAGCAGTAATGGAAGCTTATTCTTATGGAGATCTAATTCAGATGGGGCCCAATATGGTGTTCACAAGATTACATCTTTTAGGAGGCTCTACAGGTGGACAAGTAATTTCAAGCGGAGCTTATGCTCAATTTGGAAATTTGACAATTAATAATGCCACTTCAGAATGGATTTTAACTGGTGATTTTAGAGTTACAAGTACTTATACACAGACAAGTACTGTATCAGTAACAATGAATGTTGGAACTTATACAGCAACAACAAGCACAATTAATGCTGGAAATTTGACTATCAATGGTAGCAGCATTACTAATTCAGGTGTGTTTACAGTGAATACATTAGGTAAAGTTGTTAATTTAAATGTCCCATTATATACCTCTTCTAATCAAATTTCTGTTAATGCAGGTACTTTAATTATGAAAGATATGTTGATTAATACAAGAAATTTATATGCAAATAATAACAATGTGACTGTATTGGATATTCGAAATTCTATTTTTAATTTAACTACAGATTGGGCATATTTAGGAAGTAATAAAACACTTTATTCAG
This sequence comes from Taishania sp., assembly GCA_036758285.1. Taxonomy (GTDB): domain Bacteria; phylum Bacteroidota; class Bacteroidia; order Flavobacteriales_D; family Crocinitomicaceae; genus Taishania. The sequence continues at coordinate 24,416 of DAIOWV010000014.1, forward strand.
ATAATAGCGAAATTAACTTAGGACAAACATTTACAGGACAAAATGGTCATGTGTATAATATAATTAGAACTTCAGGGGGTACTACTGCGAATAATTACACCATTGTAGGTAATTTAACTATAAATAAATTAGAATTACATCATAGCCGTCAGATTAATGGTAGTAATACGATTGGTACCTTGATATTGGCACCACGAGATTTAACATTACGTTTGAATGGTGGTACTACTCAGACAATTACAACTGATTTATTTTTAAATGGCTCTCCCTGTATGTTTAATACTTTATTAGGTGTTTCCACATCTGCGAACATACATTATGCAAATCCTAATAATCATAATCGCTATGATTATGTAATCGTTGGACGAATTAATGCTACAAATGCAAATTTAGAATTTGATGTAAATAGTAGTGTGTATCCATCTACTGTGAATAATAATAAGGTGATTTTTCTTTCAGGATCTCCAGGATTGGTTGGTTTGGGTAATGATATACTTTGTCGTATCATTGATCCAGCAGACCCATCAACCTATACAATTTCTGCCAATGGTTTCTATGGAGGTACAACCTCTACATATAAATGGTATAAGAAAAATACAAGTGGTGTATGGGTATTATTGAACGTGCCTTCGACAACTTCTGATTTAAACGTCCTAAATCATGGAAAAGATGGTGAATATCGTTGTGTTATCGTTTATGATTCTACGATTACTGTGGGAAGTCAATGTAATACAAATGATGTTGTACAATTTAAGTACACTGTTTTACCACAAGTAACATTAACAACCTCGAGTTCATCTATTTGCCATGGAAATACAATACAATTAGGAGGTAATGTTATAGCTAAAGGTCCTTGGACATTAACGCTAAGTAATGGTCAAACCATTACAGGAGTTGATTCAACAGCTTGGACAGCTAATGTAACTCCAACAACAACAACATCTTATTCGATTACAGATTTTGACGATGAATGTGGAACACATACGGGGTCTGGTACTGCTACGATTACTTTACCTCCAAACAGCAATAATTTGTCTATAGATGGAGAATCTGCCTCATGTATTTCAACAGGTTCAGGCTGGATTCAATTTAGAAATTCAACTTCGGGAAGATTGCTTGTTGCGATAGATTTACAGGGAAATAATCTAGGTGAGATATCAGCTACTTCTTATGTTCAAAATCCACCTTTTAGTGTTGCTGCTTGTGGAAATGTTGATCCTGTTAATGTGACAGCTGTAATGGGGCGACGTTGGGTGATTACACCAGACAATCAACCGGTAACTCCAGTAAAGGTTCGTTTGTATTTTGATGACAATGAATTTCAATCTTTAATACCAACGGCAAATTCAAATTTAAATCCTTTTGATGATGTTTTTGCTATCACTGACTTGCAACTAAGTAAATATCACAATGAAGGTTCACCTTTGGTAAATAGTAATCCTCATGATAATTGTGCTTCAGGTGTTACAACAATTTGGTCACCTCAAGGTTCAGGAGTTATTTCAACAATTTTATCAGGTTTTGATGTAAATGGTAGATATACTGAATATGAAGTTTCCGATTTTTCAGAATTTTGGTTGCATGGAAGTTCTATCATGAGTCCGCTGGCTGTTGAATTATCAAAATTTGAAGTTTCTTGTGAAAACAATGGTTCTAAGAAAATAGTTTGGACAACAGAACAGGAAAAAAAGTCATCTCATTTCATTGTTGAAAGTAGTTGAGATGGAATTTTTTGGAGCGGAGTTGAGAAGGTAATTGCTGCAGGAAATTCATTAAATTCAATCCAATATTCTGTATTTGATACTAAAGTAATTGAAGGTACTTACTATCGTCTGAAACAATTTGATTTTGATGGAAAAGAAACGATATTTGGCCCTATTTTAAGTGATTGTAGTTCTAATTCTAATTTTAACCAGCTTGAGGTTTATCCAAATCCAACATCAAATTCTTTTTATACAAGAATTCATTCTGTTGACATTATAGACGAAGCTAACATTGTAATTCAAGATGTTAGTGGTAAAATTGTTTTAAATAAATTGTTAACTATTTCAAAAGGCGTCCAAACGATAGGTTTTGATCAAGCCAAGTTGGTTAGTGGTACTTATATTATATCAGTGAAATCATCTACAAGTACAGAAAATTTTACACCAGTTAAATTGATTATTCATTAATTCAATATTTTACTGTTTTTTTGATAAATAGAAAGTTAGGATGTTTTTTTGTTATAATTTTGTCTTTTAAAACATTGAGATGACTAAACGAGTTGTATTTTTTTTATCGCCTTTTCTATTTTTTCTAGTTTTACCTAAAAGTAACAACGCTTTTGATTTACAAAGTGGAAAAGAAGGGAAAAGTAAAACAGTAAAAACTTCAGAAGTTATAGAAGATTCTTTGATATCTATAATTGGAGTTGGAGATATAATGTTAGGTACAAATTTTCCTTCTGATAGTTATCTACCTCCAAATGATGGGGCAAATATGCTTTCTCCAGTAAAAAGTATACTTCTTGATGCTACCGTTACATTTGGTAATTTAGAGGGTGTATTATTAACTGGAAAAGGAGATGTTAAGAAATGTCAGAATCCAAGTGTTTGTTATGCATTTAAAAGCCCTGATCATTATATTGATTATATTAAAGATGCAGGTTTTGACGTGTTGAGTGTCGCAAATAATCATGTGGGAGATTTTGGAGATAT
>DAIOWV010000014.1:27121-33707 GCA_036758285.1 Taishania sp.
AGAAAATACCGCTAAAATATTATCATCGAAAGATATTGCTTTTGCTGGATTAGAAAAATATCCATTCTCAACTTTTGAGAAAGATGGTGTGAAATTTGGTTTTTGTGCGTTTGCTCCCAATAATGGAACTCAAAAAATCAATGATTATGAAAATGCAAGAAAAATAGTTCGACATTTAGATACTATCTGTGATGTGGTGATCGTTTCATTTCACGGTGGTGCTGAAGGTGCAAAATTTGCAAATATTACAAGAAAGAAGGAACTTTTTTTGGGGGAGGACAGAGGTAATCCTTATGAATTCTCAAGAGTTGTAATTGATGCAGGAGCGGATATTGTTTTTGGTCATGGCCCTCATCTAACTAGAGCGATTGACATTTACAAAGATCGTTTTATTGCATATAGCCTAGGTAATTTTGCTACTTATGGCAGGTTTAATTTAAAAGGTTCATTGGGTGTTGCACCTATTGTCAAAGTCTATACTGATAAAAAGGGGCAATTTGTTGAAGCGAAAATTGTTGCAATTAAGCAAGAGGGCGAAGGTGGACCAGTAATAGATGAAACTGGAAAAGCAATTTTAGAAATTAAACAATTAACTGAATTAGATATCCCAGAATCTGAACTGATTATTTCTGAAGATGGAATGGTGAGAAAAAAGTAAATGGAAGCTAAACTTTTTCAAAAAATAAATGTAAATAATCTACTTTCCAGTATTGTTTTTCTTTTTGTTTTAACGAGTTTGTTTGTAATTAATGTAAATCAATCGAATGCTGTAAAAGCAGATGAGAAACATCTAAGATTATTAAATTTTAGATGGCCTACTTCAGATTATGACGTGGAAGAAATGATACCAAAGAGAGATTATAAATTGATAAATCTAACTGGAAATGAGGAATTAGATTGTATTAAACTAAATGAAGCCCAATTATTGATAAAAGATTTAGTTAATTCAAAAGATAGAAATAAAGGCCTCAAATTTCATATTAGTGACACAACTAAATTTTGGACTTTTATTGAGGTCATTAATATTTGTTTTACCGAAAAATCAAAAACTTTTATTCCCTATAAAAACACTGTATGGGTTTTAAATTATTAATATTTTAGAACTACACATTATTTAAAACAAAAAAACCGATGAGTAAACATCGGTTTTTTTAATATTAACTTGATTGAAAATTAGTTAGTTATCTAACTTTAAATTCAACTCTTCTGTTTTTAGCTTGTTTGATTTCGTCTTCATCAGATTCAACAATGTCAGAACTTTTTTCAGAACTTCCTTGAGGAGATGAAATTAATCTGCTTTCTTCGATTCCTTTTTCTGTTAAGAAGTTAAAAATTGCATTTGAACGTTTCCCATCCATGCCTTGAAAAAATGGTTTTTCAGCAGCTACAGCATCTTCTTCTTTATCAGCAAATCCATTAATTTGCAATTTAAGATTTGGATTCTTTTTAAGTGTTTCTACAATGATGTCTAAAACATCTTCACCAGCTGTAGTTATATCTGTTTTTCCAAAACCAAAATAAACTTGTAGTGCTTCAATTTTTTTATTTGGAGTCAAGTCATTTGATAGATTGATTGCTTTCTGATAAACAATTTTTGAATAACCTTCTGTTGGATCAGCTGATACGCAATCACAAGGATTTGATTCATCTACTATTGTTACAGAAACATTGTCTAAGTAGTAATACGCAGCAGCTACAGGTACAACTTTTGAATTAGAATTTTTCTTATTTCTAGCATTTTTTGTTTCTTCATTTGAACTAAAGTTTCCAATAGTAATGAATTTTTCACCTCCTTCTGCTTCGTATGTACCACAAATTCTATCCCAACCAAAAGCAGCATTAAATATTTTATTTTTTTCTTCTAAAACGTGAGTTTTTTCAATAATGCTTTCTTTTGCTTCTGTTCCAAATGCTTTTTTAGAAAAATGAGCACCAATTTGATTTGCTGCATACATTGAAGCTTCAGACATGGAAACATGAAACTGAACACAGTATTTTTCTCCTTTTTTCATAGGCACGTCTAGTTTGTTTGAAACATATGAACGTGGTACTTTATTGTTGTGAGAATAGGTTACAATACCTGCGTAACTTGATCCATCTTTTGCATCTTCAGATCCAAAATTATTTTCTGGAACTCCTAAAATAGGTAGTTTTTTATTAGCAAAAAATAAATCGGCTCTAGCTCCTGTTGGAGAGTACCAGCCAATAGCACTTTCAATTCCGCCTAATTTTTTAGGCTCTTTATCCATATTTTCAAAACTCCCGTTTGAAACGATGTTTTCAGCTTCTTGTCCGAAAGAGAAAGTAGTTGAAAGCCCTAGTAATACGATTGAGATTGATGTTTTCATGTTATTTATATTGAATTTCATAGTTTTTAACTGTATTTATAAATGTTTTAACCTTCTCAGGGTCAACATCTGGATACACTCCGTGACCCAAATTTACAATATGTCGCTTACTTGAGAACGAGTTAAGCATATTTTTTGTCATTTTTTCTACATTTTCATGTGAAGCATACAAAGCACATGGATCCAAATTCCCTTGAAGTGTTCTTGTTTCTCCTACGTGAGATCTTATTATTTGTTGTTCCATATTCCAATCCAATCCAATTGTGTTGCAATTCAAGTCTGCAACGTCATTTACTGAAGCAATTGCTCCTTTTGAAAACAATGTTACAGGAACATTTGTAATTGCATCAGCAATTTGTTTTAAATATGGTAAACTAAATTCAGTATATTGAGCATGACCTAAAATTCCAGCCCATGAATCAAATACTTGTATCATATGAGCGCCAGCGTTAACTTGTGCTTTAAGATACGAAATAGTTACCTTCGTAATACGTTGTAACAAGTCGTGTGCCAAAGTTGGATTGGTATACAAAACCTTACGAGCTTCAGAAAAAGTTTTGGAGCCATGACCTTCAATCATGTAGCAAAAAATTGTCCAAGGTGCACCTGCAAATCCGATAAGAGGAACGCGTCCATCAAGTTCTTTGTTTGTAATTCGAATGGCTTCTAAAACATATCCTAATCGATCCTCAACATCAAAGTCTGTTTCAGCTAAACGAATCAAGTCGTTTTGAGTTTTAACAGTGTTTTCAAACCAAGGTCCTTTCTGCTCAATCATTTGATATTCACAGCCCATTGCTTCTGGAACAACCAGAATGTCTGAAAAAATAATTGCTGCATCTACATTTAAAATATCTACAGGTTGAATTGTAACTTCAGCAGCCAACTCAGGAGTTTCAACAAGTTCTTTAAATCCAGAAAGGCTTTTTCTTACTGCACGGTACTCTGGAAGAATTCTTCCGGCTTGTCTCATCAACCAAACTGGATAGCGTTCAATAGATTCACCATTGGCCGCTCTGAGGATTAAATCATTTTTAAACATTGGTGTAAAGATAGCTAAACTATTTGTTATTAATTGTGGTTTACTTCAACAGTTGTAAACTCTATTTCTAAGGATTCGATGAAAGCTTCAGCCTTTTTGGTAAGAGTATTGGTCATTAAAACTAATTGTGTCTTATTCTCTAAACTTTCAATCAATCGTTTAATTTCAGCTTGCTTGTTGGAAGAAATGCAAAGTTCAAAATCATCAATTATAAATAAGTCGAGTAATTTTATGTTTACACCATTTTGAAGGTAAAGCTCAAACATTCTTTTTGGATTCCCAACAATGATTTCAGTACCGTCAAAGATGTCATTTCTTTGTTGAACCATATTCCCTTTGTCATGAACTAAATCAGAAGTAATATCTAGTTTTCTGCAAACTACAGCTGTTTTTTTCTGGAAAATTTCAGCTTTCTCTATTGTGTCAGTTAAATAAATTGCTCTTGGTGAACCTTCAAACTCTTGATGAACTTTGTTGAAAATGGATACCAATGCAGCCGTTGTTTTTCCTGATGAAACAGGAGCGTTAATGATAAGATTTTTTCCAGATTTAATTGCAGAAAAAAAGGTTTTAGCATCTCCTTCTAGCTCTTTAATATCTATTCTCTCAAGTGCGATTACAACTTCTGGGTTTAATTTTTTAAATGACATTCTTCAATTTTAAGTACAAAGATAGAATTTATGTTGTGTTAAATTTACAGTTACTTAATCGAAATCCACAGTTGGTAAATTTTCAAACTTTTATAAACCAAATTTGAAGTCGAAATGGTAAGTTTGTATATATTTCGAATTAGAATGATTTTTTATAAGATACTGACATATATTTTCTTATCATTTTTTATTTCTTGTTTTGGAACTTTTGTCTTTTCGCAAAACTATAGAGAAACGGAGTATAATTATTTTAATGGATTGCCTTCTGATGAAGTTTATTCGTCATTTACAGATGATAAAGGTTTACTTTATGTTACAACTCAAAGAGGAACAGTTTTTTTTGATGGTTACAGATTTATTAGTTTAGATGGGCAAAAAGATCGTGTTTTTAATAGTGTAAATTATAAAAACACGTACTATTTTGAAGATGCTTCATCACTTAAAAAGAGGTCATTAAATAAAATTACAAGTCAATCTGTTATTGTTCAAAGTAAAGTTCATACTGATTCAGATCCTAATAATGATCACTTTGAAAACCTATTTATTGATAATTCAGGAAGAATTTGGTGTAGTGATTTTAATAATGTAAAGTTTATTAAGGATTCGAAAATCAGTTCTTTTTTGTTATTTCCTAATAATAATGAACTAAAAAAAGATGTTCGATTTGCTGAAATATCGACCAATGAAATTTGGATTAGTTCACACGATGGTTTGTATGTCTGGAATGGAAATGGTATAAAAAAACTTTCTTTTAATGAGGCATTTTCAGCAATGATTAAGATTGATGAATCAAAAATATTATTAGCAACTCTTTCTGGAAAGTTATTGACAATCAATGTAAAAAATAGAAAGATTCTGTCGGAGATTCATGTTGTAGATAATCAGGTAATTAACGACTTTGTTTCTTCTGAGAATCAATTTTTTGTACATTCTTCCAAAAAAATTTTTAGGTTAAAAAATGGAGTGTTAACTGAAATCCATTCATTCGATAATAAAAAGATCAATCATCTTTTTTTAGACGAGGAAAAACAAATGTTTTGGGTTTCAACAGACAAAGGATTGGTGAAGTTAACTGCTCCAAAGATGGGAGTTGATATTTTATTTCTTCCAGAAAAGCATACTGAAGAAAATCCAGTATTGTCTGTTGTTGAAAACAATCAAGGAGACCTTTTTGCCCTTACTAAAAAGGGAAAGGTGTGGAGGTTGAAGAACAATCAATGGGAATTAATTTTCACAAATGCACAAGATTTAACTTGTTTCTCTTTAGATAAAAGTAATGAACGAATCTTCCTCACAAGTAGACAAGGTGTTTTTGAATTAAAGAATGGGAAATTTTATAAACTGGTATTAAAGAATTTTATTGAGGATAATGAAATCAGAAAGGTATTGTTAGTTGGAGTAAATCAATTATGGATTTTGTATTCAAATCAGCCTATTCGAAGATACAATTTGCAGGATGGAGAGCTCATCAATTCAAAATTTAATAATTCAAATGATTTCTGGGTTGATAATAAGTGGAATGATTTTTTAGTTGATAAAAATGCTCAAATTTGGATGGTTGGATGGATGCCAAAAAGCTATGGGATTTGTTTGTATGACGAGCAAAAAGATAAATTCCTTGATATTTCCTCAAAAGAATTTAAAAATGATAAAAGCGTATTTGTAGGTGATTATTTTAATAGAGTTGGACTGGGAAAAGACAATGAATTGTTGTTTTCAGCTTATGGAGGATTTAATGTTGCAAACAGATATGGAAAAATTATTAAGACGATTAATTCTAATAATTATCCGATTGAAGATGGTTATCTAACAGGAATTTCTGAAGATGAACATCATAATATTTTCTTCGCTACCGCAGAGGGATTACATGTTTATTTGAAAAAAAATAATGCAGTTGTTTGTATCAATAAAACGGATGGATTGCCAACGAATTATTTAGGCAACGCGTATCAGGTTTTAGCAAGTAAAAAGATCGTTTTAGGGATTTCTGATGGAATTGTTTTAATTGATCCTGAAAAAGTTTTACAAAGTAGGTTCAGTAATCGATTTTCTATTTCACAAATTATGATCAATGGTCAAATCAGACAAATTGAGAATGACACCCCAATTCATTTAAATAAAAATGAAAACAATTTAATTATATATTTTTCCAATTTATCATACCTTGAGCCGTCACAAATTCATTATTTTTATAAACTAGAAGGCGAACATAATTGGATTGATTTAGGAAGTAATCCAGAACTTTCGTTTAATCATTTAGATCCTGGACATTATACAATTCAAGTTAAAGCGGTTGATTATTTGAAGAATGTTCAAGAAAAACAATTAGTCATTAACATTAATGCCGATCCTCCATTTATTAAGTCTATCTGGTTTAAGGTTTTGATTTTGATTTTTCTAGGAACACTTATTTATGTTGTTTTTAAATTTCAGTTACGACAAAAAACAAAAGAAATACGGTTTTATAATAAAATAAAGGAAGCTGAAATGAAAGCGCTTCGTACGCAGATGAATCCACATTTTATTTTTAATGCACTTAATTCTAT
>DAIOWV010000014.1:33717-52559 GCA_036758285.1 Taishania sp.
CAGTTTATTGGAAAGGAGCCCTATATGGAAATGTTAACACCTACACTTACTTCCGACAGTCATATTCCAATCTATCAACAGCTTTATCATTCAAAAGCAGACGAAAGAAGCGAGTAAATACTTAACTTCATTTGCTAAGTTAATGCGGAACATTTTGGACAATTCTAAATATCAATTTGTTTCTTTGTCAAAAGAAATTCATACACTTAGACTTTATTTGGAGTTAGAATCGGCACGATTAGAAAATTCTTTTGATTATTTGATAAAAATTGACACTGAAATTGATCCGGATTTGATTAAGATTCCACCAATGTTGGTACAACCATTTGTCGAAAATTCCATTTGGCATGGTATTTCTTCAAAGAAAAATGGCGGATATGTATGTATAGAAATAAAATTATTGAGTAATGGTTTTTTAGAAATATTAATAACCGATAATGGAATAGGTCGAAACAAAAGCTGGGAAAATAAAAAACATCAAAACAAACAACATAAATCATACGGAATTGACATTACAATGGAACGTTTAAAATTATTCAATGATGAGAATCAAATGGAAGTAGTTGATTTATATGATCAAGATAATGCCGTTGCAGGAACGAAAGTAGTGCTAATTTTGAAAACAGAAAAGAATGAAGATAATTATAATTGATGATGAAAAACATGCAATTATTACACTAGTTCATTTGATTGAACAAATCGACGATGTGGAGGTTGTTGCAACAATTCAAGATAGTACTGTCGCCAAAGAAATAATTGAAAGCGAATGTCCGGATTTAATTTTTTTGGATATTGAAATGCCCAAACTAAATGGTTTTGAACTTTTGGAACAGTTTGAGAATCTGAATTTTAAAGTTATTTTCACCACTGCGTATGATCAATATGCGATAAAAGCTTTGAAAATGAATGCATTGGACTATTTATTGAAACCAATTGATTTGGAAGATTTAGAAAATGCTATTCAAAAGTTTCGGAATAATGATATTTTGACGAATAGCGAACAAATCTCACATCTTTCTAAGTTTAATGTTGGTCAAATGGATACTTTGGCCTTGTCAACACAGAAGGGATTATCGTTTATTAAAGTTAACGATATTATGTATTTTTCAGCGAGTGGTGCATATACTTATGTTGTACTTAACACTGGCGAAAAGTATTTGGTGAGTAAGCCGCTTTCTGTTTTTGAAGATGTTTTTGAAGATGATCCTATTTTTTTTAGAGTACACAAATCAAACTTAATTAATCTTGGGTTTATTAAAGAATATATTCGAGGAGAAGGAGGCGATATTGTTATGCAGGATAATACCCATATAGCACTTAGTCGAAATAAAAAACAAGAATTTCTAAGTCTTTTTAGAAAGATATAAAGGATAGCTTGTAAACTTTCTATCCTTTATAATTATTTCAACTAAATATTACAGTAATTCTTTATTTGTCATAAGATAAATCAATGCTTCTTTCACAATGTGTTCAGGTTTTTTTGGATTAAAGCCTAATTCATTTCTAGATTTGCTAATATCAAAGTCTTGTTGTAATCCTGAAAACATTGCAATTTCTTTTGTTGTGAGTACTGGCGGCTTTCCACTTAATTTAGCTGAGAACTCCATAAATCCTGCAATTGTATATAACACGAATTTGGGGACAGAACCAGGTACTTTGAGCTTTAATTCAGGATAAAGTTCTTGAGCTAATTTAGTAGTATCGGTAATAGTCATACATTTTTCGTTAGCAAGAATGTAACGTTCACCAGTTCGTCCTTTTTTTGCAGCAAAGTAACAGCCTTCAGCAACATCTTTTACATCTACCCAGTTTAGGGTGATTTTGGTATCCATTGGAATTTGTTTATTTAAAATCAGTTTCAATACCCCATAAGAAACATTTAGAGGAAGAAATGCTTCACCACCTATCATTGCTCCAGGCATCACCGATATTAATTCAATCCCTAATTCTTTCGCTAATTTAAAAGCTAATTTTTCACCATCATTCTTGGAATTGTAATACATATCTCTGCGATCTTGATTATAACCATTGCTTTCTCTGGTAGGGACTTGTGTGTAGTTTAGTGCTGCAATCGAACTTACGTAAACAACCCTTTTTACACCAGCTTCTGCTGCGGCTTCTACTGTATTACGTATTCCATCCATATTTACATCGTAAATTTCTTTTTTGGGATCTTTTGCCCATAGTTTGAAAGCAGCGCCTACTGCATAAAAGGTTTCTACTCCTTGTAGGGCTTTAACAAATGAAGTCTTGTCGGTAATGTCTGCCTGAACAACTTCACAATCCAGATCTTTGAAACAGTTTGTATTTTGGATGTTTCGAACGGATGCCCGAACCTGAAATCCTTTTTTGATTAGCAGCCTTACAAGATTATTACCTAAATGCCCGTTTGCACCAGATACTAGTACTAAATTTTTATTTGTCATATACATTGATTTAAATGATAAGGTAAAGTTCTACCTTGTTCATTTAAAACCACTACACAAATGTTACCTAATGATTTGTTTACGGATACGGCTCAAACTTTTAGGATTCATGCCAAGAAAAGAAGCTATATATTGCATTGGAACATTTTTTAGTACTTCGGGATGTTCTTTTATCAGTTTTAAATAACGCTGTTTTGCACTAAGTGTTGCCAATTCTTTAGATCGTTTTTCATTGTAAGACAATGATTGCTGAAAAACCAAAATACTAAAATCCTTAAATATAGGACTTTGCTGGATTAGTAAATCCAGATTAGTTTTTGTTATACGCAAAAGCTCACATTCGGTAATACATTCTAGATTTTCATCAGATTTACTTTGGTTTACAAAATTTGTATAGGAAGTAATAAAGCCTGGAGGACAATTGATATGTGTTGTTACCTCTTCACCTTTATCATTGTAATGGAATAAACGTACAAAACCAGAGATGACAAAATACATATATACAGGAATTTTTCCTTCTCCTTCCAATATAGTATTCTTTGGATACAATACAGGTTCAAAATATTGTATACATGCATCTCTTTCAATATCAAAAAGAGCTCCGGTTTGTGTAATTAATTGAATAAGAGTGGTGTGCATGGCTTGATAAAAGACTGACTATCATTATACTTCGTTTAAGTATAACTAGATATTTATTTCTACATGGAGTAAAAATATTCAAATTTTTCATATAAAACTTTTTTTCTCTTTCGTATTTGTATACTTTAACTTGTTTTGTTGCATACTTATTCATGATGTAATTGTGCTCGTTTAGTCCAAAAAAGTCATTTTTTTTGTGAGCTTCAAAAGTAGGATTCACTTCTATGTTTTTGTAATACGTTAACTCAGTCGTTATTTTCTCTTTCCAAGTGTTATTTTCAACATCTATTTCATATAAATTTTCTCTAATAACATTTCCTTCTTTATCAAATTTAATAGTATTCTGTGTTCCTGAAAAGCTTCCTTGGGAATAATCAAATTCCTGAAAAAGAGTCAAACGTCCTTTTTGATCATACAGGTTCATCTGTTCTAATTGAACTTGTAGTTGAAGGGTTGAAGTGTTTAATTCTGAATATAATACGTCTTGTTTTTTTTGTTTTTTGTTAAAAAAAGTTTCTATTTGTGAACTTACAATCCATTTGTTATCAGTTTCTGACCATTTATAAGTACGGCTTATTTTTTTGTTTTGTTCAGGTAGTGCCTCTTCTTTAAATTTACTGATTGGCATCCAGTCATTGTTATGTCCATTATACTGTATGTAGGAATCTGTTACAAGACTATTAGTATCCAATATATAAGTGATTTTTTCTTGTTTTTGCCACTGATTCCCCCCCCATTTTAAGGCTTCGAAACCAACTAAAATCGTGTCCTCTTGATATTGGTTTGTTGTTCTGGTTAAGTGTTCCCATATTTGTTTTTGATCGTCCCAAAGAAAGGTTTCATAGGATTTGATTTTTCCGAACGCATTAATTACACTTATATTTTTGTGGATAGGCTGAAATTTATCCTCTCTTGTTTCAGAGTCCGTTTCTATAATTGAATCTTGAATATGCATTCGTGTGCTTTCAAATACTTTACTCCATTGATTGTTTATTTTTTGATGAGTAATGACACGAATCAATTGATTATTTGCATTGAATTCCTTTGTTGTTTTCTCTTTTTCATCCCAGGTTTTACTTTCAGAATTCCACAATGATAATATGTGACATAATTCGTTTCCTTTGTTGTCATATGTTACTTGTATACGTTCTGTTTTTCTAATGGGATCATCAACGCTTGTACATTCGTACCGAATTATTTCAGCTTTTTTGTTTTCTTGTTTATATTTCTGAGAGGTTATAAATTGAGCTCCATTCACAGTATGTATCACCGAGTCTAATTTGTGAAGTTGAGCTATTGTTGAGAATCCTACAAAAAAATACAGTGATATTAGATATGATTTTATCATCTTTTTTCTTTAATTAGTAGATGTTGAACCAATAGAGTTAGATTGAATTGTTGAAGATGGTTTAGTAATTATTTGTTGTATTTTGTTCAAAAGTTCACGTTCAAAACTCAGGAGTTTTTCATTATTACTCTTTTCAGAAAAATATTCACTGATTTCATAGCTTTTTATAAATTGACTTTTCTTTTTACCTATTTTATACTGCCAACTCCCCATTTCGGAACTTTGAAAAATTACAATCTCATCAAAGGTCATTATACTGCTTTTTGATACAAATAAGGTGCTTTGATAGACTTGATTTGTCGATCTGTCAAAAATATATTTAACAGGTATGTAGAACAGTATTTCTTTGAAAAAGAACCAAGTTGTTATAATCGCAAATGTGATGCTGATGATTAAAAATAGTTCATTCATTGGTTTATTATTATAGTAATATACTGATAAGCCTCCGAAAAACAGTATCGCTAATACATACCATTTCAGTTTGCTCCGGTGGTGATGGAACGGTTTGAAAGAGAAAGTTTCAGAGTTTGACTCAATTTGATATCTTTCTTTCATTGTCGATAATTTCTTCTATTTCGTTTAATATACTTTGCATCGTTTTTACTGTAAAACCTTGTGCAATCTGAATGGATTTTTCTTTTTGATTATCATCCAGATAATAGGCACTAAGTATAGCATTTGTCTTTAAAAAAAAATTGGATATGGTTAATAGTTCAAAACGCTGAATGTTGTCTACTGAAATAGTAACTGAAGGATTTATTAGTCCAACTTTTGCATATAACTCTCTTTTATTTATATCGATATTCATTTTTTTTATGGCAATGGCCCAAAAGGATAAAATACCTAAAATAATCATTGTCCACATTAAACCATAAATATCTGCGTAATAAGCAGCAAATGCGAACAAAAATAGTCCTGTTATGAGTATAATACTTGAACCGTATTGTGGCTTCATTATGTATAAATTGCCCTCCTGTTTAAAATGTTTTAGATTCATATTTTAATAATTTATGTTTAGAAAAAGATCTTCTCTAGTTTTTAATTTCAGATATTACTTCTTGTTAATAACTACTTTTAATCCATATAATATAATAAAAATGATTGTAAGTGAAGTTTTCTAATATAGTTTCTACAAATTTCCAACATATTCAATTGTATAATCTTCCAGTCTCATAAAAATGGATTTAAGCAATTTTTCAAAAGAATTTTGCGGAATTCCGTTTTCAAGGATATCCAATAGTTGTACTTTTAATAAATCAAATCTATCCTGATTGTAAACAATTTCCGAGAACTGATGTTTTTTGTCGAAAACAATAAAATAGGCTTCTTCATAAGATGGTTTTGTACACCAATAACCAATACATGTGTAAGTTTCATTGAGTTTTGCAATTTGTTCTGTCGTTAAAAATTGTCCTTCATTTAACTCATAACGATCATTTCCCCAATGTAATCTCATCATGTCTATTAACCCAAATGTTGGTGTTTGTGTCCACCTACTATTTCCTTTTTTTGACAATAAATCGTTAACCGAAGGAATCCAGATTGTTAAAATTTCTGGTAGATTTTCATCTACCAGTTGTCCAATTTCTCTGTAAAAAACACTTAATTCATTAGGAATCAAAAAGCTTAATTCAGCGGATAATAATTTTATATCTTTTTCTGTTGCTTGATTTTTGAATTCAAACCAAGGTTTGTCCAAACAAAATGTAGGAATCGATTGTTGTATTGTTTTTATATAGTATTCTTCATAAATAATTTTGAATTGTTCAATCTGCTGGTTGAGTTTCCTTATCTCCATTATTTTTTGTTTAATACTAACATTATTACCCAATAAACCCGAATTTGTCTTCAAACATTTTCCCAATGATTGGCAATGGTTTTTCTACTTCATTAGAAGCATTGATAATACCAATGATCAGCAACACCAAAAAGATTATTCCAACATATCCTAGGAAAGATAAAGAAGGTATAATACTAACCAAAACGGTGATTGCTACGTTAAAGATGAATCCAATAATAAATAAACCTAACGATTGTCTCAAATGATATTTCAACAACTTGTTTGAATTTTCTTTTCCTAAAAAGAAAGAAATAAGCCATCCAATTAATGTTATATACGATACGATTGAAAGTGTTTTGTTGTTCATACTTTTTTAATTTTAAATGATTATTTTGTTTTATTAATTCGAAAGACAAATTTCAGATTTAATCAAAATAGAATCTAAATTTTATTTACTACAGAATTACTACTATGAAATATATGTATGTCTACAAAATATCTACAATTATATTTTTTAAATTGATAATCAGTTGTTTATTTTTTCAACTTTTGGATTTGTAAAAACAAAATATTTAGATTTTCTCACAATACATTTTGTAAATTTGTTTTCATGAAAAATGTTTTTTTCCTTATTCCATTTTTTTGTACTGTATATAACTTGAACGCCCAAAATGCTTATGTAGATAGCTTATATAGTCATCTTTACGGTTCTGAAGTAACTACCTCAAAAAAGATGGAAATTTATCATTGTTTGACAGAACAGTTGCGAATTGAGATGATGTATAAAGAAGCTGCTATTATAAATGGTAAACATATAAATCTCGCAAAAAAAGAAAATAATCAAACAGAACTAACCAAAGCTTATGTTAATGAAGGATTGATTTTGGGTAATCAAGGGCAATATGATAATGCTATAAAATACATTGATTCTGTAAAGATTAGTTCGTCAAAAACACAAGATAAAATGTCTAGTGCCTATGCTGAATACTTAATGCTTTACTTAGCTAAATCTTTCGGTGACACAAAAAAGGCAGCAAAACATGGACTAAATTCTTTGTTTATATTGGAACAAACCAAAGAAAACTTTCTATTAGAATTTAAAATCTACTATCAACTTTATGGTATCTATACTGAATGGAATGATTTAGAAAATTCTAAAAAATATGCACAAAAATCCATCGAAACAGCTTTAAAATCAGGAAATAAAAATGATCTCAGTAATGCTTATTCTGCCATGGCTGTTGTTTATACCTATCAGTATGAAAAATCAAAATCTACAATGGATTTTCAGACGATTTTAGATTATTGTGAAAAGGCAGCGTTATTATATAAAAAATTTCCTGGTCAAGTTAGTGGTTATACTTATAGTATTGCAAGAAACAATAAAGCAAACTATTTGTTAACTTATTCCAAGAAAATGACTCCAGAACTTCGAAATGATATAGAATATAGTATAAAAGAATCTTTAGCGATTTCTTCTGGTTTACCTCATGCTCAAGCAACGCAAACCGCGAGTTTTGGAATGCTTTCAAATTTAGCAAAGAGTGATGGAGATTTAGATAAAGCTGAGCAATATATGCTACAAGCATACTCGATTTTATTGACTCAAAATTCTATTTATTATCATATTATGTCTCGTGTTGTATGGGAACTTTCTGATATTTATGAGCAGAAAGGCGATTTAAAAAAAGCACTTGAATTTCAAAAAAAGCACAATGAGTACAAAGCACTACTCTTTAATCAATCTGAATCTGAATCGGTAAAGAAACTAGAGGCTCAATATCAATCTGAAAAAAAAGAACGAGAGATTCAAATATTGAAAGAACGAGCTGAAAATCAGCGGAAACAAAAAAAAATGTATGTAGGATTGGGGATAATTGGATTAACAGGAGCATTTTTTATGTTTCTTTCCTATCATTTTAGATTGCGTTATTCATTGGAGCAAGAAAAGAAGCTAGCAACCGAAAAGCAGGAGGCAGAATTGCAGATAAAATTTGAAAAGGAAGAGCAATCACGATTGAAAGCCGAACAACAATTATTAGCCTTGCAACAACAGCAATTGCAAGATGAAGTAATGGCGAATCAATTACATATACAACATAAAAATGAAATACTTCATCAATTAAAAGATAAATTGGAAATGGATAAAACTGTTGATTTAAAACAGATTATCAGAGATGAAAATTTGTTGGATAATGATTTTGAAAAAGCTAAATTTCAGATTAAAGAAATTCATCCAAATTTCTTTAAAACTATTAATGAGCTTACAAAACAGAAGCTTACATCGTTAGACTTAAAATATTGTGCATACTTTTATCTTGGAATGGAAACCAAACAAATAGCAAATATTTTAAACGTAGAACCTAAAAGTGTTCGAATGACTAAATATAGACTAAAACAAAAGTTAGGATTGAATGCAGAACAGGATTTGATAGAATATCTGAAGCATATAGACTTTTCTTAATAAGGCAATAAGACCTTTTTTCAGTATTAATTATAAGATGTATTGAAATTTATATTTTTTTGGAACTTGTAATGCAACAAAAAACAACTTGTAACATAATAATTACAAGTTGTTTTTTGTTGATAGGCTGAATTGTTTTTTTATTGATTTCCCTTAATGAAATGAATTGTTTTTCTTTCTGATGGACTGCTGATTAGTAAGATATATTGCCCATTTTCAAGATTGCTAGTGTTAAGTGTTATGTTGTTTTTTCCAATTTGAACTGTTTTTTCTTCTTGTTGAATTTCTCTTCCTGTAATGTCAATGATTACAAAATCAATATTGTAATTACCTTTTGAATCAAAACTCATAGTTAAATGATCGATGGTTGGATTGGGGAATGCAACAATTGAAGAGAAAGTCTCGTTTGATTCTTCTTCAATTCCTAATATTGAAGTTTCATAGTCTAAATAAGTTCTTTTTTCATCATTCCAAATAAAAACTGCTTTTGCAGATGAGTTGGAGAAATCTACGCGTGGGTATACATCTGAAATATTTGAGCTGGCATCACGAATGTTTCCACTAAAAACTGCTGGCTCGGCTGTTGGCGAACTGTTCAGACTTGTCAATTTGTATGGTATCGTTTTTACTGTAGAGTTATAGTAAGTGTGTAAAAAATTATTGTAAACATGATCGTATACTACATGTGGGGTGTAAGAATTGTGATTTGCAGGACTTATAAAAACAAAGTCATTAAAAACTGGAGGGTTTGATATCAAAGAGTTTGACTTTTTCTGTAAGATTCGATAATATCCTGATGTGCCTGATACTTCGTATGTGATAGCTGTTCTTATGTCATTTTCATTTGCTTCCTGTGACATGGCTATACTTGGATTTCTATACCAAAAATTCGGACCATCAATTGTATGGATTCCTATGCCCGTTCCACTAAGACTTGGGCTGTCAGGCCTTGAAAAATATGCTTTTATTATTCCGTATTCAGAGTCTGAGTTGGGGAATTCATCCCATACTATTCCCAATCTTCCAAAACTGGAATTTGAACTGGAGCAAGAGCCTACTGCAGCACTTACACTTTTAATGTAGGAAATTGTTCTGTAAAAACCTCTTCTATTAAAATTTACCAAAGAACTTTGTGTTGTAAAACCAATAATTGAATCAGATGATTCATTCACTTTTAATACTGCACAGCTTATCGTATAGTTTGTCGCATTACTGTTCTTTTGTTTCCAATCAGAGGCAAGGCTCACACTCTTAAATCCTCCATTTACGGCACTTGTAGTATAAGATTCTCCGTCAAAGCTCAAACTTGTACGATTACCGGATTCATCATAGCTATATGCGTTTAAGGTGGCAGTGTTTGTACTATTAACTCTTCCCATAACAACAAATATCCTAAAATTATTTGCAGTTACATTACCAGCTACAATCATATCAAAACTAGTGAATTTATTTCCTAGAAAAACAAGGCTAGGGGCGGCGAATGTTGTCCAAGTTGATCCATTATCAGTTGATTTAATAATTTCCCAACTGAAATAGTTAACATCATCAGGATGTTTTTTTATACGACCAATGTAGATATCACCATTATATGCTACAGAAACACGCTCATTTTTACAATCGAATCCGTTGGTAGCGGTAACGTGGATGTCTTGGGCAAAATTAGCTTGTTTCATTCCAGATAATGATATTGCCCCAAATAAAATACTAAGTATCAACTTACTCATAAAATTTGATTTAAAATATACATGCAAAATAAATTGATGGGATTGATATTTTTATATGAGAACTAATGAAGTGCGAATTTGGATATAT
Source organism: Taishania sp. (assembly GCA_036758285.1). Lineage (GTDB taxonomy): Bacteria > Bacteroidota > Bacteroidia > Flavobacteriales_D > Crocinitomicaceae > Taishania. The sequence goes on from DAIOWV010000014.1 coordinate 44,187, forward strand.
GAAGTGTATGTTGATGCTGAATTTCTATATTCTTAGTAAGAATTTAAAAGCAATTATTAAAATAAATCAAAATAAATTAACACTGTTAAGTTTTTTTGATTTATTTTTGTCTCATGAATATTTCTGATAAAAAAGCGAAACGGAAAGAGGATGTCAGATCCTTGATTTTAAATGCGGCAAAAAAACTGTTTGTTGAAGAAGGATATCAATCGGCTTCAATTCGAAAAATTGCTTCAGAAATAGGATATAGTCCCACAACGATTTATTTGTATTATAAAGATAAAAGTGATATCGTATATGCTTTGCATAAAGAAGGTTTTACGATTCTTAGAATGATGTTTTCATCATCTATTTTTATTGAAGATCCATTTGAAAGGTTGAAAGTGATTGGTAAGATATATTTGAAATTCGCAAAAGAATATCCTGATTTTTATGAGGTTATGTTTGTGATGAAGGAGCCGATGGAATATTTGGATGCTACAAATGAAACAGAAACCGAATGTTGGGAAGAGGGGTCTCAAGTTTTTAATTTGTTGGTGCAAACAGTTGAAGACTGTCAGGCTATTGGGTATTTCCCTGAAACAGATTCTAAACAAACAGCATTACAAGCATGGTCAATGGTTCATGGATTATGTTCTTTACATATTACAACGCATTTGCAAAAAGTTGGGGAAGAATTTTTGTCTGAAAGTTCAACTGAGATTCTTGTTGAGTCAACATTTTCCACTTATTTAGGTTTAATGGAAAAAACAAAAAAATAATAAATAACACTGTTAATGTATGAAATTTTATAGAGGAATAATTTTTTGTTTTACAATGTTTATAAGTTCAATGATTTTGAGTCAATCAGAATCACTTGAATCTTATGTTGAACAAGGATTGTCTAGTAATTTAGTTTTGAAACAACGAAATCTTTCGTTGGATAATGCTATGTATGCTTTAAAACAAGCTAAAAGTTTGTATCTACCTTCGTTAGATTTTCAAACGATTTATACAACGGCTCAAGGGGGTAGGAGTATCCAATTGCCTGTAGGGGATATGCTTAATCCGGTATATTCAACGCTCAATCAGTTTATGGGACAAAATGCTTTTCCATTGATTGATAATCAGGAGATTAATTTCTTGCCAAAAAACTATTATGATGCTCGAGTTCGATTGTCTGTGCCAATTATTAATACTGACCTTATTCATAATAATCGAATTCAGGATAAAAAAATGATGATTCAAGAGAATGAAGTTGAAATTTATCAGAGGGAATTGGTAAAAGAAATTAAAACGACTTATTACAATTATCTGTCTGCTATGAAAGCGGTTGAAATTCATCAAAATGCGATTGATTTAGCAAATGAAGGTAAGCGAACTAATGAGAAATTACTAGAGGCAGGAAAGGGATTGCATGCGTATGTTATTAGATCCGAAACGGAAATTTCTCAAGCTACATCAAAACTAATATCGGCTGAATTACAAGCTGCAACGATTCAACGTTATTTTAATGCTCTTTTGAATAAAGAAGCTGATGCGCCAATTGTTATTGAGGCTGATACAAAGATTATTCCGTTTGTGGATGCTGGGAATTCTACAGCAAGTAAACGTGAAGAGTTAGAATCACTTGAACATATGATTACATTAAGAGAAGATGTTGTTCGTATGAATAAACAGGTGTTTCTTCCAAAATTGAATGGGTTTGCAGATTTAGGATCTCAGGCAGAAAAAATGCGATTTGATGATAAATCCATGTATTTTATGGTTGGATTACAATTGAATGTTCCAATTTTTAGTGGAAATAGAAACAATTTGAAAATTAAAGAAGCTAAAAATGAAATGGAAATCGCAAAACTTCAAAAAGAATATGTTGAGCAACAATTGGAGGTGGCAATAACTGCTGCTTACAATGAAGTTTTGTCAGTTAAGAAAAATTACGAGTCTGCTTTGAAACAACTGGAAATGGCTGAAACATATTTTCGATTGATTGATAAAGGTTATGCCGCAGGTGTGAATACTTATATCGAAACAATTGATGCGAGGTCGCAATTGACAACAGCAAAATTAGCAGCAAATATAAATTATTATCAATTTTTGGGAGCACTAGCAAAGTTAGAGCGTGAAACTGCTTCTTATCCGATTTCTAATAACTAATTCAAGAAAAAAAACATATAAACATGAATAATCCAATGAAATTTTATCCAATTATACTTCTTCTGGTGCTTTTGTCTTGTAAAGGTGAATTACCTGACAATGGGCTAAAAATAGAAGAACAAATTCCTGTTTCTTTACTTTCACTTTCTCAAGGAAAAGGAGAATCTGTAATAGAAACTACAGGTTTATTTACAACAGATGATGAAACATTACTTGCTTTTAAAAATGGTGGAGTTATAGAAAGAGTTTACGTTAAAGAAGGTGATCTAGTCAAAAAAGGGCAGTTGTTAGCAATTTTAAATATGACGGAATTAAATGCAAAATCAGCTCAAGCTAAATTAGCTGTTGAAAAGGCGGAAAGAGATTTTAAACGTGCACAGAAATTGTACAAGGATAGTGTTGCAACGTTGGAACAGTTTGAGAATGCAAAGACTTATTTAGATGTTGTGAAAGAAGATTTAAATACCATCCAATTTAACCTGCGTTATTCAGAAATTAGAGCAACAACAGATGGGTATGTTTTGTTGAAACTGGCAAACGAAGGGCAAATTGTTGGTCCCGGAACTCCGGTTGTTCAAATAAATGGAGCAAAGAAGGGTAATTGGGTTGTTAAGATTGGTGTGTCTGATCGTCAATGGGCTTCAATACAAGAAGGAGATTCCGCTTTAATTACTGCAGATGCATTTTCAGATGTGCTGCCAGCAAAAGTGTTGAGAAAGTCAGAAGGTTTAAATCCATCAACAGGAACTTTTACAGTGCAAGTTCAGCCTAATTCAATTGGGAAATTACCGATTGCATCAGGGATGTTTGCAAAAGTTAAGATTTTTGGAAAAGCCACGGATTCATGGGAGATTCCTTATGAATCGTTATTAGATGGTGATGGTGGAAAAGGTTTTATTTTCGTTACTGATGATAATAGAACGGTCAAAAAGGTTGAGGTAGAAATTGGAGATATTCAAAAAGATTATGTTTTAATTCGCTCTGGCTTAGAAGGACATCATTCAGTTGTTGTTTCTGGGAGTCCGTATTTAAAAGAGGGCTCAAAAATTAAAATAGTAAAGTAAATCCAGCCGATTAAAATAATTCGATATGAATTTTATAAAATATCCCATTAAAAATTATCAGTTTACATTAATAATTGTAATCTTGATTATGTTAGTTGGGGCAAATACGCTGATGACGATGCCTAGAGCAGAGGATCCAGATATGAAAGCTCCAAAGTTTCCCGTTGTGGTGGTTTATCCTGGAACAAATCCGAAAGATATGGAACAATTGGTTGTTAAACCTCTTGAAGCTCGATTTTACGGATTGGATAATATTAAGAGGATTAAAACTAAAATCATCAATGGTTTAGCGTTTTTATTTGTTGAATACGAACATAGTTCAGATTATAATACAAAATATCAGGAATTGACAAGGGAGTTGGGGGCTGCTCAACAAGAAGAATTACCTGAAGGAATTTATAGTGCCCAGGTTTTGGAGGTTGATCCGACTGGAGTAAGTGTTTTACAAATTGCTTTGGTTTCTGAAAATGCTTCTCGTGCAACTTTAAAGAAGTTTTCTGATGATTTGAAATCTGAACTAGAAAAAGTAAATGCCTTGAAAGGTGTCAAAGTGCACGGTTTGTCTGAACAATTGATTCGTGTTGATGTTCATCAAGATCGTTTGGCTCAAATGAAGATTCCTGTAACTCAAATAATGGATGCTATTGGAAGTGAAGCTTCAAATATTCCCGGAGGAAGTGTTAATGCTGGAGGAAAGTCATTTAGTGTGAAAACCAGTGGAAACTATCAAAGTATAGAACAAATAAAAAACACAATAATTTCAAGTTCTGAGGGGAAAAATATCTCATTAAAAGAAGTGGCAGATGTTTATCCTGATTTTGCTCCTGATAATCACATCACACGATTGAATGGATACCGTTCTTTGTTTGTAACTGCATCACAAAAGCAAGGTAAAAATATTAGTGATACTCAGAAGGAATATAATAAAGTATTAGACAGTTTTAAAAAAAAATTACCTGGTAACATTGATATGGTGGTGAACTTTGATCAAGCTGATAATGTCAATAAAAGATTGAGTGGTCTAGGTTTTGATTTTGCTGTTGCAATCGGTTTGGTGTTAATTACATTGCTTCCTTTAGGTTCCAGAGCATCAATGGTTGTTATGATTGCGATTCCATTATCATTAGCAATTGGTATTGTGATATTGAGTGTGTTTGGATTTTCATTGAATCAATTAAGTATTGTTGGGTTTGTTATTGCGCTCGGGTTGGTTGTTGATGATAGTATAGTTGTTGTTGAAAATATTGAAAGATGGATGCGTGATGGGTACTCAAGGACAGAGGCAGCCATAATGGGTACGAAACAAATTGCATTGGCGGTTATAGGTTGTACAGCAACATTAATTATTGCTTTTTTACCATTAATGTTCATGCCTGAAATGTCTGGCGATTTCATTCGAAGTCTTCCAACTGCCGTAATTGGATCTGTAATTGGTTCAATGTTTATCGCAATGTTGGTAGTGCCTTTTCTTTCTAGTAGATTATTAAAACCTCACGAAAATCCTGAAGGTAATGTTGTATTACGTACTTTTCAAAAAATCATTCATGCTACCTATGCAGTTTGGTTAGATAAAGCATTGAAAAGACCTGTTTTGACTGTTTTTATTGCGCTTGCTATTTTTGTTGGTGCTTTAGGAATGATTCCTATTTTAGGTTTTAGTTTGTTCCCACCTTCCGAAAAACCTCAGTTTATGATAACGATTACTCCGCCTCCTCAGGCAAATATTTATCATTCTGACAGTTTGACTCGAATTTTAGAAAAAGAACTAGATCTTCATCAGCAAGTAAAGTTCTATTCAAGTAATGTTGGAAAAGGAAATCCAAGAATTTATTATAACCTGGATCAGTCTAGTGAAAGACAGGATTTTGCTGAGATTTTTGTTCAGTTACATGAAAATGTAAATGCAAAAGAAAAAATGAAGTTAATTGAAGAGCTTAAAGCTAAATGGACTTCTTTTCTAGGTGCAAAAATTGAAGTGAAGAATTTCGAACAAGGTGTACCTATTCTTTCTCCTGTGGAAGTTCGATTATTTGGGGATAATTTGGATACTTTGAGGGATTTAGCTTCGAAAACGGAGAATATTCTACTTCAAACGAAAGGAACAGAATATGTGAGTAATCCTGTTACAAACAATAAGACGGACTTAAAGGTTAATGTAAATCGTGAAAAGGCATTGGCATTAGGTGTACCAACTGTAGCCATTGATCGAACGATACGTCTAGCGTTAGCGGGATTTGATGTTGCTACTTATTCAGATCCTTCAACAGATGATAATGATTATAAGATAAGAGTTAGTTTACCAAGAGATGGATATGCTGATCTGACAATTTTTGATCAAATTTTTGTTAATAATGTGCAAGGGATGGCAGTTCCGCTAAGTCAGTTGGCAACTGTTGAAATGGAGGCTTCTCCAGCTTCTATTAATCACATCAATAGAACACGTGTAGTGTATGTCAATTCTTTTGTCAAAAAAGGATATACAAATGATAAGGTTATTTCAGATGTGACTTCAAAAATGGAAAGCATGCAATTTCCAGATGGTTATCATTTTGAAATGGGGGGTGAGGTAGAGAGCCGTCAAGAATCATTTGGAGGATTCGGAACAATTATTTTAATAACACTCTTTTTATTTATTGCAGTTTTAATTTTAGAGTTTAAGACGTTTAAAAGTACGTTGATTGTTTTGTCAGTAATTCCATTGGGGATTGTTGGTGCTGTTGTTGCTTTATGGATGACAGGTAATTCACTTTCGTTTGTAGCAGCAATCGGTTTGGTCGCTTTAGCGGGGATTGAAGTGAAAAACACAATCCTTTTAGTTGATTTCACGAATCAATTACGCCAAGAAGGAATGGAGTTGAACGAGGCAATTGAAAAAGCAGGAGAAATTCGATTTCTTCCAATTATTTTAACAACTTTGACTGCTATTGGTGGACTTTTGCCGATAGCGTGGTCGAGTAATCCAATGATTTCACCTCTTGCTATTGTGATGATTGGTGGTTTAATCAGCTCAACTTTGTTGTCCAGAATTGTTACACCTGTTGTTTACAAGTTGATACCACCTAAGATTGAATAATGTAATTCAGATTGTTAATTAGGTGATATTAGAAGCGAGATAATTGAATTTTCTAAAGGACTTAAAATGTGGTAATTATTTGATTTCTAACGCTCAAACTTTTATTAGTCATTAAATTATTTGATAATTTATTATATTAATTATTATTTTTAACGAGTAAAAAGTTGGTGATGGATTTTGTGCATTATGAACCTACTTCTGAGATACTAAAGGAGTATGTTGATTTTTTTTATTTTGTAAAGCAAGACTGTGTGGATCAGGTTTCATTTTTTGCATTTCCCCATATTAACAAGCCTGTCAATATTCATAGGAATATTGATTTTGTTATAGGTAAAAATGAAACGTTAGTAGTTGGTAAATCGGGAATGGATTCAAATGTGTTAATACAAGGTGCGTTTGAAGAGCCATTATTAGTGAAGTTTTTAGGTAAAATTGATAAAGTGACTATACTTTTTAAAGATGGGGCAGTATGTAATTTTATTGATAAATATTTTGAAAACGTAGCACCATTGCATACCCAACTTTTATTGGAATGGGAGCAGAACCCCAAATATAACAAGTTTGTTCATGCTTTTTTTTCATCTGAAAATCATCAGGAACAATTACTTCAGTTAGAAAGCTTTTTATTGTCTATTTTAAATGAAAAAGGAGATTGGAAACTATATAAAAAGGCAAGTGCTCTTTTGCAAAATGTAGAATCAAGTGTAAGGATTAGTGAAATAGCAAATGATTTATGTATGTCTGAAAGAACATTATATAGGTTGATTTATAAATACAATGGTATTTCTCCTATGAATTATAAAAAAATAGTTCAATTCAGACATTCTTTAAAGAATCAATTAATATCAGAGCAATTTAAGATGCTGACAGATATTGCTCATGAAAGTAATTATTATGACTCATCTCATTTTAATAAGATTTATAAATCGTTAACTAAAAAGAATCCAGGATCTTTTTTTGATAATTTAAGTAAATATTGTAATCAAAAATTAATTTTTGAAAACAGAAAGAATGTCTGATTTATACAATTTTATTGCAATCCCAAAAATTATTTTTGTATAAAATTTGAATTAAAATAAATTATCAACCTAAATAAAATTAAAAATGGGAACAATTGTAATTACTAGAAAACGCAGTTTTATTAATGTTTTTATAAAATGTAAAATTTTTATAGATGATCAAAATGTTGGAGAATTATCAAATGGAGAAGTTAAAGAGTTTAAAACGACTCCTGGGCAGCATCTTGTAACTATTAACAAAGAAAGTAAAGGTGTGTCTATAGAGTTAAAAGAAAATGAACAAAAAAAAATCGATATAATTTCAGGGAAGTATTCAGCTATTATTTTTTTAGCACCTTTCTTAGTCGTGTTAACAGTCATTTTTTATGAGATGTCATATTTAACATTAATTATATTGTTGTCATTGATTCCAATTTTCAATTATGTAACAAGAAATCATCCTAAATTAGTTGAAAGTAAATGAGTTGTATGACTTTCATTTTTTCAAAATTAGTAGTGAAAAATGAACGTTAAATTAGATAGCGTTTAATCCTTTAGTTGATTTAGATTGTAGATTTTAATTTTTCTGTCATTCTGTCATGAAAAACATTTTGGAATGATTTATGACAAATTGAACTAAAAATTAACTGAATTTTTTAATCAAGGAAAACCGAATTTATCTTATTTTTGGCTTCCATTAAATTTAAGGCGAAATGTTATCAAGCTTACTAAAGAAAATTATCGGAGATAAATCTGTTAAAGACCGTAAAGAATACCAACCATACATTGATAAATCACGCTCATTTCAAGAGCAATTTAAATCTCTTTCAGATGATGAATTGAGGGGTAAAACGATTTATTTTCAAGATTTAGTAAAAGAAAATACAAAACCTTTAGAAGAAGAGGTTGCGACTTTGAAGGTTAAGGTCGAAGATAAAGCATTGTCAATAAATGAAAAAGAAGCTATTTATGACAAAATAGATTCTATGACAAAGGTTATTGATGATAAGATAGAAGAAGTTTTATTGTCAATTTTACCTGAAGCATTTGCTGTTGTTGTAGAAACTGCAAGAAGATGGTCTGAAAATGGTCAGTTGAAAGT
>DAIOWV010000014.1:52577-54428 GCA_036758285.1 Taishania sp.
ACAAGATTTTGATCGTGATTTAGCAACTAAGAAAGACGGGATAACAATTGATGGTGATACTGCTGTATGGCACAATCGTTGGACTGCTGCTGGTGCAGAAGTTGTTTGGAATATGACACACTATGATGTGCAATTAATGGGTGGAGCTGTTTTGCATACAGGTAAAATTTCTGAGATGCAAACAGGGGAAGGAAAAACGCTTGTAGCGACATTACCTGTTTATTTAAATGCATTGTCAGGAAAAGGTGTACATGTTGTAACTGTGAATGATTACTTAGCAAAGCGTGACTCTGAATGGATGGGCCCTCTTTATCAATTTCATGGTTTAGTTGTTGATTGTATTGATAAACATCGTCCTAATTCGCAAGAAAGAAGAAAAGCCTACAAAGCGGATATTACTTTCGGAACAAATAATGAATTTGGTTTCGATTATCTTCGTGATAACATGTCTGGTACTCCAGATGAATTGGTTCAACAAAAACATCACTTTGCAATTGTCGATGAGGTCGATTCAGTGTTAATTGATGATGCAAGAACTCCTTTGATTATTTCTGGACCAACTCCAAAAGGTGATGAGCATGAATTTTATCAATTGAAGCCTCGTGTTGAAAACATAGTTGCTGCTCAACGTCAGTATGTTAATCAATGTTTGGCTGATGCTAAAAAAATGTTGACTGTAATCCAAGATGGATTTGAAGATAAGAAGAATGGTAAAGAAATGTTGGAACAAGGAGGGATTGCTCTTCTTCGTGCTCACAGAGGTTTACCTAAAAACAAAGCGTTAATTAAATTTTTATCTGAACCAGGGATTAAAGCTCATTTACAAAAAACAGAAAATTTCTACATGCAGGAACAAGGAAAACGCATGAAAGAAATTGATAAGGAATTATTCTTTGTGATTGAAGAAAAACAAAATACAATTGAATTAACGGGCAAAGGAATTGATTTGATTTCTGGTGCAGATGATAGAGATTTCTTTATTATGCCAGATATCGGATTGCAAATCGCATCGTTAACAAAAGAAAATTTACCAGCAGAACAATTTCAATCTAGAAAAGCAGATTTGATTCGTGATTATAGTGTTAAGTCTGAAAGAATTCACTCAGTTACGCAATTGTTAAAAGCATATGCCTTATTCGAAAAAGAAGTTGAATACGTTGTAATTGATGGGAAAATTAAAATCGTTGATGAATCTACAGGTCGTATAATGGAAGGCCGTAGATATTCTGATGGATTACATCAAGCAATTGAAGCAAAAGAAAATGTTACAGTAGAAGCTGCAACTCAAACTTATGCAACAATTACTCTGCAAAATTATTTCCGTATGTACCACAAGTTGGCTGGTATGACAGGAACGGCTGAAACAGAGGCAAAAGAATTCTGGGATATCTACAAATTAGATGTAGTTGTGATACCAACCAATCGCCCGATTTCTAGAAAGGATCAAAACGATTTGGTATTTAAAACTGCTCGTGAAAAATTTGCAGCTGTAATTACCGAAACTGAAAAATTAGTTGCAGAAGGAAGGCCTGTATTAGTTGGTACAACCACTGTTGAGATTTCTGAATTGTTGAGCAGAATGCTTCAAATGAAAGGAATTAAACACAATGTGTTAAATGCTAAACAACACCAAAAAGAAGCTGAAATTGTTGCCGAAGCTGGTAAAGCTGGTGCAGTAACGATTGCAACAAACATGGCTGGTCGTGGTACCGATATTAAGCTGGGAGAAGGAGTGAAAGAAGCAGGAGGTTTGGCAATTATTGCAACGGAAAGACATGATTCTAGACGTGTTGATAGACAGTTGAGAGGTCGTGCTGGACGTCAAGGAGATCCAGGTTCTTCTCAGTTTTT
>DAIOWV010000014.1:54518-56587 GCA_036758285.1 Taishania sp.
CAATCGAAAAAGCTCAGAAAAAAGGAGAAGAAAATAACTTCGGTATGCGTAAACGTCTATTGGAATATGATGACGTTATGAATGCACAGCGTAAAGCAATTTACAAAAAACGTAAAAATGCATTGTTTGGAGAGCGTTTAGATGTTGATGTTGACAATATGTTCTATGATACTGCAGAAAATACGGTTATTAAATATTGGAAAGGTGATTTTCAAGAGTTTGAAAATGAGTTATTGCGCGATTTAAATATTCAATCACCAGTTTCTATCGATGAATTCCAATCGGTTGATCAAGTAAGTTTAACTGAAAAGGTTTATATGGCGATGATTAATCGTTATAAAACTAAAAACGAACGTATTATAGCGCTTTGTTGGCCACAAATTAAATTTGTTCAGGAGAATGAATCGAATAAGTACAAAACAATGGCTATTCCTTTGTCTGACGGAATCAGAATGATGCAAGTTGGTGTTCAATTGGAAGAAGCTTACAATGCTGAAGGATTAAATATTCCAATTCAACTTGAAAAAGCAATCGTTTTAGGAATTATTGATAACGAATGGAAAGAGCATTTACGTGAAATGGATGATTTACGTTCAGCTGTTAATAACGCTCAATATGAACAAAAAGATCCTTTGTTAATTTACAAATTGGAATCGTTTGAATTATTTAAATCTATGTTGAATAGATTGAATAAGGAAGCTGTGGAGTTGTTGTTAAAATTGGATTTAGAAATTGAAAACCCAGTTGAAGCTTCTGTAAAAGAAATTCGTCAAGAAAATCAATATGAAAAGCAAACGACAAGTTCTTCAACAGCACCTGAGAGAATTCAAGGAAGTCAAGGTTATGACCAAGCGATTCAAAATTCAATCAGTCAACCTGTAAAACAAGCTCCAGTTGTTGCTGAAGATAAAATCGGAAGAAATGAAGCTTGTCCTTGTGGGAGTGGTAAAAAATACAAACAGTGTCACGGTAAATAAGTGAATTTTTGATCAAATTGAGTTAATGTTGTTTTCAGCATTAACTCTTTTTTTTTAATAAATGATAAAAACAATTGGAATCATAGGGTCAGGAAATGTTGCTTGGCATTTAGTTCGTGGATTTGTTAATCTACCTAGTATAACTATAAAATGGATTACTAGTAGAAATGAAAAAACAGGTGCTTATTTAGCTGAAATGGCCAATGTGAAATATAGTTCAACCATTCCAGATGATAGTGTCGATTTGGTTTTGATTTGTGTTAATGATGATGCTATTAATGAGGTGGTTTCATCTATTGCTTCTTCAACAAAATTGGCTTATACTTCTGGAACTATTTCGATAGAAAAATTAGGAGTTAAACACAATAATCTTGGTGTATTCTATCCACTTCAAACATTTACAAAAGGAAAAGAAGTTGAACTTAAAAATGTACCTTTTTTAATTGAATCAAATAATCAAAAATTTTCAATTGAACTTATCGAATTGGCTCAACAACTAAGTGAAAATGTGCAAGAAATGAATTCGGAGCAACGAAAACAATTGCATATAGCAGCAGTATTTTCTAATAATTTTGTAAATCATCTTTTATTCTTAGCTCAAGAACATTTAAAAGAAAACAATATAGAACAAGAAATATTGAATCCATTAATTCGAGAAACTGTTAATAAAGCATTTGAGCTTAATCCTTTTCAAGCTCAAAGTGGTCCAGCAAAAAGAAATGATAAAACCACAATCGCATCCCATTTAAATGAATTAACAGGATTACAAAAAGATATTTATTCATTAATTACTGATAGTATTATAAAAACATACTCCAAATGATCACTTATAAAGAACGTTTAAATAAAATTACAACACTGATTTTTGATATCGATGGTGTTTTGACCAATGGAGATATAACTTTTTTGAAAGATGAGGTTGTGAGAACTTTGAATAGCCGTGACGGATATGCAATACAATTGGCAGTAAAAATGGGCTTTTCAATATTTATCATAACAGGTGGCAATTCTGAAATAATCAAAAAAAGTTTGTTAGGTTTAGGTGTTAAAGAAGTGCATTTGTCTTCTTTTAATAAATTAAATGTGATAGAA
>DAIOWV010000014.1:56597-61517 GCA_036758285.1 Taishania sp.
TTATTGACTTTGTCAGCTTTGAAATCTAATAATTTATCCGACGAAGAAATTTTATACATGGGGGATGATATCCCTGATTATCAGGTTATGAACAAAGTTGGGTGCGCTACTTGTCCACAAGATGCAGCTATTGAAATTAAGGAAATATCTCATTATCAGTCACCTTTCTATGGGGGTAAATTTGCTGTACGTGATGTTATAGAGCAAACATTAAAAGTTCAATCTAAATGGATGACTGAACAATCTTTTGAGTGGTAAAGTAGATAGAAATCATCAATGTAAAATGTTAATGCAACTTTTGTGTTTAATAATTCGTTAATATTGTAATAATATATTTTTTTAAATTGTTACAAGAATGAAAACTCTAAGATTGCTACATGCTACAATTTTTATTTGTTTATTAACTAGTTCTTTATTTGCCCAGAAAGCTACTAATACACAGGCAGGAATGACTCCGAAAAAGGAGAATTACACTTTTTTTAGTAATGAAAACAATAAACTTCCCTATAATGCTCCATGTGTTTCATGTGAAGAGGATTTGGAAGCAAGAACTGAATTTACCAGGACTTTTTACGGTATTGATACTGATAAAGGGCAAGTTTATAGTCAAGCAGGATACACTCCTTTGCATTTAAAAGATAATTCAGGTAGATGGATTGATGTTGATTCTAGATTGAAACCTCTTGGTAATAGCGTTTTTGCTGCGAAAAATCAACACACACCAGTAGTAATTGATTTATTAAGAAAAAATAGCTCTATTCAAAATATATTAGGTGTTATTCAATTTAATAACAATCTTGAGTTATTATGGAAAACGAATAACGAAACTGTTTCATTAGGTAATGCGAATATGAGTAATTATACAGCTGGTGATGATGGTGTTTATGTTACTGACGCTTGGCCTGGAATTGACATGGAAATGAGAGTTTTATTGGGTAGTGTGAAAACAAATTTCATTATCAAAAACAGACTTTCACAGACAAACGGAGAGTTAATTATTCGAGATCAAATTGACTTAAACAATGGATTAAAATTAAAGTTAATAAACAATTCCATTTCTGTTGAAAGTAATTCAGGACAAAAAGCATTCAATATGTCAACTTGTGTAGGGTATGATAGCAAGTCTGGCAGAGCAAATGGGACTGAAATTTTTGATTATCAATTAAATAATAATACATTGGATATTGTAGTTCCACTTGAGGTAATCTCAAAACCAGGATTAGTTTACCCATATGTAATTGATCCTTTAGTGAATTCTTCGAATACTTTACCACAATCTTCAATTTTAGGTTCACAGTATAACACATCTTGTTCATTTGATAATTATTGTTCTTACAATTTAACAGTTCCTACTCCTGTGAATGCTACATTTACAGACATATTGTGGAATTTTGATTATATAGCTACAGGTATGTGTTCTATGGATGATGGTGCACTTAGAATTGCATCAGGTTCATGTTTAAGTCCATCAACATCAGGGTATTATTGGTATTGTAACAACTGGTTGCCTGGTACATGTAATGGAGAAGATATTTCAATATTTTCTGATTTAGGAAGTTGTTTACCAGCTCCTTCATGTACGCCTCAAAATGTACCTTTCGAAATGCGTTTTTTTAGAAGTTGTTATGGTGCATCAGGCTGTAGTAATGATTGTATTGGTGCAGCTTCTCCGTGGGCAATGACGATTGTAGGTAGAACAATTGAGTACACTGCTCCTACAAATCCAATTACTTTGTCTACCTCTACTATTTGCGAAGGATCATCTCTTACAGCTACTACAAGCGGAATTTATGGGACAGCGCCTTATATTTATAATTGGAGTACTAATGCTACAGGAACCCCTTCTTTAGGAACTGGAAGTTCAGTTTCAATTACACCTCCAGGAACTGGTGTGGTTACAATTTATTCAATTGTTACAGATGCTTGTGGTCAACAGTCTGTTGCTTCAAGAAATATCACAATAAACCCTGCAACTGATATTACAGTCAATTATCCAGCAAATACTTATTGTTTAACTGGACCAAATCCAATTCCTGTTATTACACCAGCAAATGGAGTTGGTACTTTTTCAGGAACAGGAGTGACTTTTGTTAGTACAAGCACAGGTGAAATTGATATTGCAGCTACTGGATTAGGAAGCTATACTGTAAGTTTTGTTAGTACAGGAAGCTGTCCTGCAAATTATAGCCAAAACATAATTATTTCTAATAGTTTAGATGCAAACTTTACGTATGCTTCGCCTATTTGTAAAAATGACATTGATCCATTGCCAATACTAACAACAGGTTCAAATGGAGTTTATTCATCTTCATCAACAAATTTGTCATTAAATACAGCGAATGGTGAGATCGATTTGCAAAATACTCAAATTGGAACTTACACGATTACAAATGTCGTTCCTGCTTCAGGAAGTTGCCCTTCAGTAACGCATTCTGAAACAATCACAGTTTTTGAATCTCCAAGTGCTGTTTTATCTGGGGGAGCAAATCTTTGTGCAGGTGACCCAATACCTACGGTTAGTATTGCATTGACTGGAAATGGCCCATGGGATGTGGGAATTTCTGATGGAACTGCAACAACTGCCTTAACGATTACGAGTTCACCTTATGTTTATTCACCGACAAGTGGAGGGAATTATACTTTGACTTATGTCAATGATATAAATTGTTCAGGAACTGTATCAGGAACTGCAAATATTGTTGTAAATCAATTTCCAGTAATGAATTCAGTTGCGAATATTGTCACATGTGTTAACAGTAGTGTCACTGTTCCAGGTTTTACAAGTGATTTAACTAATACAGATTATGCTTGGACAAATTCTTTATCAGCAATTGGATTAGGAAGTGCTGGAAATGGAGACATTTCAAGTTTCACAGGAACAAACACAACTTCTTCACCAATTACAGGGACTATTATTGTTACTCCTTCTGTAAATGGATGTGTAGGAGCAACTGTTAGTTTTACAATAACAATTAATCCAGCAACTCCACCAACTGCTGGAACAACAACGTCATATTGTTTTGGAGATGTAATGGCTGATTTAACTGCAACACCTTCTATGGGAGGTACAATAAGTTGGTATAATGATCCTGCATTGACTACACCTTTATGGACTGGTGGAATTTACGGACCTTCTCCAAATGTAGGTGTGCATACATATTATGTAACAGAAACATTTAGTGGATGTAGATCACTTCCTGTAATTGTTACTATTACTGTGGAGCCTCAACCAACAGTGAATGCTGGAGCAGATACAACAATTTGCGAAAATGAATCATTATTACTTTTCGGAACTGGAGCTCAAACGTACGTTTGGGATAATGGAGTTGTTGATTCGGTTGCATTTAATCCTTCAGTTGGAACAGTTACTTATACTGTTACTGGAACGAATGCGGGTGGTTGTTCAAATACAGATCAAATTGTTGTCAATACATTGGTAAGTCCTTCAGCAAATTTGGTTGCAACTCCAATTACTGGATATGTACCATTAACTGTAAACTTTGATAATAATTCAACAGGTGGTGTAAGTTATGAATGGGATTTTGGAAATGGAACAAATAGTACATCTCCTTCATCTCCACTATCGTCTGATTATTTAAGTGCAGGTGTTTATACAGCTTATTTAATTGTAACAAATAACGATGGTTGTACAGATACTGCTATGGTAGTAATAAATGTATCCCCATTTGCTCCAACAACTTTTGTAATACCAAATGTATTTACACCAGGTAATGATGGAGTTAATGATACTTATCACTTTAATGTTCAAAATGCGAAATCTTTTGAAGCCACAATTTTGAATAGATGGGGAAATATTGTTGGAAAAATTTCAGGGCCTAATCCACAAGATGGTTGGGATGGAAAAGATTCAAACTCTGGAGCTTTTTGTGCTGAAGGCGTGTACTTTTGTGAATACAAGATTGTTGATTCGGAAGGTGTTGAAACAAAAGGACAAACATTTTTCCATATAATCTACGCTAAATAAGATTAAAAAAATAAAATTCAATTACTTTTGAGAAATCCTTGTAAATTTGAATTATGAAAATAGGAACAAATTCTGTGGTTTCGTTGGATTACACATTAAAAAACAACGTTGGTGAGGTACTTGATTCATCAGAAGGACGTGCTCCATTAGTATACCTACACGGAGTTGGTGCATTGATCCCAGGGTTGGAGAATGAAATCGAAGGCATGGAAAAAGGAAATGGAAAAACGGTAGTAGTTCAACCTGAGCATGCTTATGGACACAGAAGTGACGAATTACTTCATGTTGTACCTAAAAGTGGATTTCAAGGAGATGAAGAGATGCAAATTGGGATGCAGGTTCAATTAGAAACTGAACAAGGTCCGGCAATTGCTTCAATTTCGAAAATCGATGGAGAAGATATAACTTTGGATTTAAATCACCCATTAGCAGGAGAAGTATTAACGTTTGAAATCTCTATTGATGACGTTAGAGAGGCTACTTCTGAAGAAATTGCTCATGGACACGTACATGGTCCAGGTGGTCATCATCATTAATAGTTTTATAATATGAAAAAAGTCTTTCTCAATTTTTGAGAAAGACTTTTTTGTTTCTTTTCATTTCTAGTTAAAGTGCTAATTTCGTTTTTACAATGAGAAAAAGCTGAAAATTACATTTCCGTAACTTCTACTCAGCTCAAAATGGGGTAACTCGCTTAGGTCTGTTCGTTTTCCATGTTCAACAATTAATAAACCACCTTCATTCAATAATTTTTTTTAAAAAATAAGTCGAACTATATCATTGTGAAATTTGAAATCATATGGAGGATCTGCAAAAACTAAATCGAATGAATCAGTTAGTTTTTCAAGATACTTGATAATGTCATAATGAACGACTTGGATTTTGTCAGTCATTTCAAATTCTCTAGCGAGTGATCGGATGTGTTTAGTAACGTT